>NZ_CP016286.1:315500-631000 GCF_001679785.1 Rhizobium leguminosarum | reverse complement strand
CCAGGATCTGGGCGCGCTTGATCTTGCGCGACCTGTGGCACCCCCCGCTCAACAAAGCGGCCAGTTGGTCACGTTCCGATTGGCTAAGCTCTATGTGAAACTTTATATTCATCGACACCTCCTTCAGCGTGGAGACGCAGATGAATCCCAAAATGAGTCCCTCACTTGACCCGCAAGCCGCAACGGCAAGACGGGGCCTTACGCAGATCCAAGGCCAGTACCTGGCCTTCATCTACGCCTACAGCCGCATCTTCAAACAGCCTCCGGCCGAAGCCGACATGCGTCGCCACTTCGGCGTTACGGCTCCGTCTGTTCACCAGATGGTGCTGACCCTCGAGAAGGCGGGTTTTATATCTCGCGTGCCAGGCGCCGCACGCAGCATCCAACTTCTCATCCCACCAGAAGCCCTGCCAATTCTACGATAAGACAAACCGTCATAATCTCTGTGGCGTGGTACTAGCCGACTAAGCGAACATGATTCCCAGCCAGAAACTAACGATCGACGCACGCTCAGGAAATCGGAATGGCGGAGAAGATGGGATTCGAACCCACGATACGCTTTTGACGTATACTCCCTTAGCAGGGGAGCGCCTTCGACCACTCGGCCACCTCTCCGGTGCGGCCTAACTATGGTGACCGGTCTGTGAATGCAAGGGTTTTTTGAGTTTTCACCAGAAGAAATGCAGCGAGCTGCAATTCAGCCGGTTACGCAAACAACCGCATTTCCTGACGAAATCCGCGGAATTTGATCGCGCTTCGTTCTCTTCGATGAAGAAGCCGAACTCAGCTGAGCAGGCTCTTGAGGTCGGCAGAAGGGTCGGCGAGAATCGATTTATCGGGATTGGTCCCGGATTCCAGCAGTTTTTTGCCGGTCACATAGGCCTTCGCGTCGTTGATCGCATCGACGGCAATCAGCCGGCCTTCCCTGAAGTACCAGATCGAATGGGCGCCTTCGCGGGCGCCGGGGCGCAGCAGCGTCTCGTCATAACCAAGATTGAAGCCGGCGATCTGCAGCTTGACGTCATACTGGTCGGACCAGAACCACGGCTTCGGATCATAGGGTTCGCTGCCGCCGGCGATGACGGCTGCCGCCGCTTCGGCCTGGTCGACGGCGTTCTGCACCGATTCGAGCCTGATGCGTCCGCCCTGCCAGGGAAGTGCGGCGCAATCGCCAGCCGCAAAGATCGCCGGATCGGAGGTGCGGGCGAATTCGTCGACGACAATGCCGTTGGCGACTTCGAGGTCGGCTTCCTTGGCAAGCTGATCGTTCGGGGCGACGCCGATGCCGACGACGGCGAAATCGATGTCGATGACCGATCCGTCGGAAAGTGCGGCGCCGGTGACGCGGCCATCCTTGCCGATCAGATGCTTGAGCCCTGTCTTCTCACGGATCACCACGTCATGGGCCTCGTGGATCACGCGCATGATGTCGGCGGTCTCCTTCGCCGCGACGCGCTGCAGGATGCGGTCGGCCATCTCAATGACGGTGACTTCCAGGCCGCGATGGCGGGCAACGGCCGCCGCCTCGAGACCGATATAACCGCCGCCGATGATGAGGACGCGGCGACCGGGGCGCATCTCCTCAGCGAGCAGATCGGCATCGCGCTTGTCGCGTGCGACATAGACGCCTTCGAGATCGCCGCCGATTGCGGCCGGCAGCCGGCGTGGCGTCGAGCCGGTGGCGAGCGCCAGCGTGCCGTAATCAAGAACGGAGCCGTCCTGCAGCAGAACCTGCTTACTGTCCGGCTTGATCTGCTCGGCCCAGGTCGAAAGGCGAAGATCGACGTCATTGTCCGCATACCAGTGCTCGGCGCGGAACAGAAGGCGGTCGAAAGCCATTTCGCCGAGCAGGTATTTCTTCGAAAGCGGCGGGCGCTGATAGGGAGCGACGTCCTCTGCGCCGATGAGGGTGATCGGGCGCGTATCCTTCAACGCACGCAGCTTGGCTGCCAATGCGAAACCGGCCTGTCCCGCGCCGATGATCACCAGTCTATCCGTCACGATCTCACTCCTGAAGCTGCGCCCGACGCCCACGCCAAGGCCTATTCCCTACCCCACGCCCCGTCAACGGAAAGCGGCCTCTTACATTCAGCCGATCTCGATCCAGCGGCGCTCGTGGAAGGACTGTGCCATGGCATGCACCGACTTCTCTATCCTGAGACCGTCTTCGAATGTCACGATCGACGACGGCTCGCGTGATATTGCCCGGATCAGCTCACGGCATTCGATGATCTTCAGATCGTTGAAGCCGAGGCCGTGGCCTGGTGCCGGGATAAACCGATCATAAGGCTGATGGGCGGGGGCCGCCAGTATCTTGCGGAAGCCCTGCTCGGAGCCACGGCCGTCGGCCTGATAGAGCTCGAATTCGTTCATCCGCTCCTGGTCGTAGACGATCGAGCCTGTCGAGCCAAAAATCTGCAGCGCAATGCGGCCCTTGCGACCCCAGGCGGCGCGATTCGCCATCAGCACGGCGGAGATGCCGCCGCCAAGCCGCATCAGCACGTTGGCGCCATCGTGGTTTTCGACGGCACGGCGACCGCCCTCGCTCAGCGGGCGGTCGGCATAGGGTTTGACCATATCCGTTATGACGGCCTCGACATGGCCGAAGAGATACCAGAGCAGCGACAGCGGGTGCACGGCGAAATCGTCGAGCGCGCCGTAGCCGGCGGAAAGCTCGCTCTTCCAATAAAAGAAGACATCGGGATCAGCCATGAAATCCTCGTCCATCTCGACGCGGATATGATTGACCGTGCCGATGGCGCCCTCGCCGATCAGCGTTCTGATATGCCGCATGACGGGATTCTGAATGTAATTGTAGCCGAGGGCGGCAACCTTGCCTGATTTCTTCGCCGTTTCCAGCATGCGCTCGGCATCGGCATAGGCCGGCGCCATCGGTTTTTCGCACCAGACATGTTTGCCGGCCTCGAGGGCTGCAATCGCCATCTCGGCGTGGAACTGATTGGGCGTGGTGACGGAGACGACGTCGACCTCGGGGTCGGCAATCAGCGCCCGCCAGTCGGCCGTTGCCTTCTCGAAACCGAATTCACCGGCACGCGCCGCAGCAAGCCCGGCATTGGCTTCGGCCAGATGCACGAGACGCGGACGCTCGACATCACCGAACACCGTCTTTACCGCATTCCACGCCAATGCATGGCATTTGCCCATATAACCGGTGCCGATCAAACCGATGCCAAGTGGCTTCATTTCCGTCTCCTCCAGAGCTGCGCGCGGATTTTTGGAATATTTGGATCATTTTGACAAGGGACTCAGTCGCAAGCATTTCTGCATATTTCCCGAAGAGATTGTTCAAAAGCCTTCAATTACAGTGGATTAAAAACAATTAGCGGTGTCGTTTGAAATCGTTTATGCTCGATAATATGGAATATTTGTTTCATCTCGTGAGCCGCAAGCATGGATAACGATCCTCAGAGGCACGCGCGCGTGCCGCGCGATTTCGAAAGCCTGCGCAGCACCATCATCGAGCGCAAGGCGAGCATGCCGAAGCGGCTGGCGCAGGTCGCCGCCTTCGCGCTCGGCAATCCCGACGAGATCGCCTTCGGCACGACGGCGAGCATCGCGGCCGCCTCCGATGTCCAGCCGTCGACGCTGGTGCGCCTGGCGCATCATCTAGGTTACGGAGGGTTTTCCGACCTGCAGAGCATCTTTCGCGAAAGATTGCGGGACCGGACGCTAAGCTACGAAGAGCGCCTCGTCACGCTCGAGCAATCGAGCGGCGACGATGAGGACGCCAATCTGCTCTCCGGCTTCATTGCCGCGGCTAACCAGTCGGTCAACCGGCTGGCGGCGACGGTGCAGAGCGATACTTTTACGAAAGCCGTGAATATCCTTGCCAGCGCCGAGACGATCTATCTGATCGCCAAACGGCGCTCCTACCCGCTGACGGCGCACATGACCTACGCTTTTTCCAAGCTCAATATCCGCCACCAGATCGTCGCCTCGCCAAACGGCGTCGACCCTGAAATGGTGCAGTTTGCAACACCGAAAGACGCAGCGATCGCGGCAAGCTTCTCACCCTATGCCGCCGACAGCCTTAATCAGAGCCAGGAGCTTGCCGACCGCGGCGTCCCCGTCATCGCGATCACCGATTCGGCCTTTTCGCCGCTTGCCGCCTGCGCCACGCACTGGTTCGAAGTGGCGGAAGCCGATTTCGCCGGCTTCCGCTCGCTTTCGGCCTCGATGGCGCTCACCATGGCACTACCGGTTGCAATCGCCGAACGGCGGCGCAAGAGTCAGCAGTCAAAACCTGCAAAAGGCAAAATGGAATAAACATTCCGAATTGACAAAATATCGGAACCGATGTTTCATTATTGAAAATTCGCAGGCACTGGAAGCCGCGCAAAATCTAGCGGGAGGACATCATGGTACAATCGAATCCGGGTTCACAGCCGGAGCCGGCGCTTGATGTGATCACCATCGGCCGTTCCTCGGTCGACCTTTACGGCCAGCAGATCGGTTCGCGGCTGGAGGATATCGGCTCCTTCGCCAAGTCCGTCGGCGGCTGCCCGGCCAATATTGCCATCGGCACGGCACGGCTCGGCCTCAAATCCGGCCTCATCACCCGCGTTGGCGACGAGCAGATGGGACGCTTCATCCGCGAGCAGTCGGCGCGCGAAGGTGTCGCGACAGATGGCATCGTCACCGACAAGGAGCGACTGACGGCGCTGGTGCTGCTGGCAGTCGAAGCCGAGGGCGTGTCACCGATGATCTTCTATCGGTCGGACTGCGCCGACATGGCGCTCGATGAAGGCGATATCGACGAAGATTTCATCAGATCGTCGCGCGCCGTTCTTGTTTCCGGCACGCATTTCTCGCGGCCGAATACCGAGGCCGCGCAGCGCAAAGCCATCCGCATCGCCAAGGCGAACGGCCGCAAGGTGATCTTCGACATCGATTACCGGCCGAACCTCTGGGGCCTTGCCGGCCATGCGGAAGGCTTCGAACGCTACGTGAAATCCGACCGGGTCTCCTCGAAGATGAAGGAGACGCTGCCGGATTGCGACCTCATCGTCGGCACCGAAGAGGAAATCCTGATCGCTTCCGGCGCCGACGACGTGCTCGGTGCGCTGAAGGAGATCCGCCGCCTGTCACCGGCGACGATCGTCTTGAAGCGCGGCGCCATGGGCTGCATCGTCTATGACGGGCCGATCGCCGACGATCTCGAAGCCGGCATCATCGGCCAGGGTTTCCCGATCGAGGTCTTCAACGTGCTGGGTGCCGGCGATGCTTTCATGTCCGGCTTCCTGCGCGGTTTCCTGCGCGATGAGCCGCTGAAGACCTGCGCCACCTGGGCCAATGCCTGCGGCGCCTTCGCCGTCTCCCGCCTGCTCTGCTCGCCGGAATATCCGACCTGGGCGGAACTCGACTTCTTCCTGACGAGCGGCAGCAAGCACCGGGCGCTGCGCAAGGACGAGGCGCTCAACCATATCCACTGGGCATCGAACCGGCGCGGCGAAATCCCGCTTTTGATGGCGCTGGCGATCGACCACCGTTCGCAGCTCGTCAGCGTCGCCGATGAGCTCGGCGTCGGCCATGAGAAGATCGTCGCCTTCAAGCGGCTGGCAGTGGCGGCAGCGGCGCGGGTTTCGAACGGCCGCGACGGCTACGGCATGCTGATCGACGAACGTTTCGGCCGCGACGCCTTCTTCGATGCGGCGACGAAGAATTTCTCCTGGATCGGACGGCCGGTGGAATTGCCGGGCTCGAAGCCGCTGCGCTTCGAATTCAGCCAGGATATCGGCTCGCAGCTTGTGGAATGGCCGCTCGGTCATTGCATCAAGTGCCTGTGCTTCTATCATCCTGATGATCCGGCTGACTTGAAGACGGAGCAGCAGGAGAAGCTGCGGACGCTGTTCGAGGCCGCCCGCAAGGTCGGCCGCGAGCTGCTGGTGGAGATCATCGCCGGCAAGAACGGGCCGCTCACCGACGACACGATCGCAACCGCGCTGGAGGAACTCTATGCGCTCGGCATCAAACCGGACTGGTGGAAGCTGGAGCCGCAGGCATCCCGTGAAGCCTGGAAAAAGATCGATGCGGTGATCGCCAAAAATGATCCATGGTGCCGCGGTATCGTGCTGCTGGGGCTCGAGGCGCCCGCCGATGAGCTGATCTCCTGCTTCGAGGCGACGCTGGCAGCTCCCTCCGTGAAGGGTTTCGCCGTCGGCCGGACGATCTTTGCCGATCCGGCGCGTGCCTGGCTTTCAGGCGAAATGAACGACGAGGAAGCGATCACCGATATGGCCGGCCGCTTCCGTCAACTGACAGAGGCGTGGCTGAAAACGCGCGGACATCAGTAGGAACAAGACCCCTCCCCAACCCCTCCCTACAAGGGGGAGGGACTTAACTTGAGGCACCGCCTCACGCCATGAGCGAGCGTCCTTTTGGACGAGCCGTTGCGACGGGAATGTCGAGAGCTCGGCAGGTTAGTCCCTCCCCCTTGTGGGGAGGGGTTGGGAAGGGGAAAACGCGAAAAGAAAAATTGCGGGAGGACCCGATGGGCAAGACGATACGGTTGACGATGGCGCAGGCCGTCGCACATTTCCTGAAAGTACAGATGACGATCGTCGACGGCAAGAAAGTGCCGATCTTCGGCGGCGTCTGGGCGATCTTCGGTCACGGCAACGTCGCCGGCATCGGCGAGGCGCTCTATCAGGTGCGCGGGGAATTGACGACCTATCGCGCACACAACGAACAGGGCATGGCGCATGCCGCGATCGCCTATGCCAAGGCAAATTTCCGCACGCGCTTCATGGCCTGCACGAGCTCGATCGGTCCGGGCGCGCTGAACATGGTGACGGCCGCCGGCGTGGCGCATGTCAATCGTATTCCCGTTCTCTTCCTGCCGGGCGACGTGTTTGCCAACCGCGCGCCGGATCCGGTGCTGCAGCAGATCGAGGATTTCGGCGACGGCACGGTTTCGGCCAATGATGCCTTCCGTCCGGTTTCGCGCTATTTCGACCGCATCACCCGGCCCGAGCAGATCATCACGGCGCTGAAGCGCGCCATGCAGGTCCTGACCGATCCGCTCGATTGCGGCCCGGTGACATTGTCACTCTGCCAGGACGTTCAGGCGGAGGCCTATGATTATCCGGAAAGCCTGTTCGAGGAAAAAGTCTGGGCGACCCGCCGGCCGCAGCCGGATGCGGACGAGCTCGCAAATGCCATCGCGCTGATCAAGGCATCGCAGAAGCCCGTGATCGTTGCCGGCGGCGGCGTGCTTTATTCCCAGGCGACGAAGGAGCTTGCCGCCTTTGCCGAGGCCCACGGCATTCCCGTCGTCGTCAGCCAGGCGGGCAAATCGTCGATCAACGAGAGCCATCCGCTGGCGCTTGGTTCGGTCGGCGTCACCGGCACCTCGGCGGCGAATGCGATCGCCGAAGAGACGGACCTCGTCATCGCCGTCGGCACGCGCTGCCAGGATTTCACCACCGGCTCCTGGGCGCTGTTCAAGAACGACAGCCTGAAGATGATCGGCCTCAATATCGCCGCCTATGACGCGGTGAAGCACGACAGCCATCCGCTGGTGACCGATGCCCGCGAGGGGCTGAAGGCGCTGTCGGCTGGGCTTTCCGGCTGGAAGGTGCCGGCAGCACTCGCCGAGAAGGCGGCTGTGGAGAAGAAGGCCTGGATGGAGGCCGCGGCCAGGGCGATGGCGACGACCAATACCGCCCTGCCCTCCGATGCGCAGGTGATCGGCGCGGTGGCGCGCACGATCGGCGGCGAGAATACGACGGTTCTTTGCGCCGCAGGCGGCCTTCCCGGCGAATTGCACAAGCTCTGGCCGGCGACGGCGCCGGGCAGCTATCACATGGAATACGGTTTTTCCTGCATGGGTTACGAGATTGCCGGAGGGCTCGGCGCCAAGATGGCGCGTCCCGAACGGGATGTCGTCGTCATGGTCGGCGACGGTTCCTACATGATGATGAATTCCGAGCTCGCCACCTCGGTCATGCTCGGCCTCAAGCTCAACATCGTCGTGCTCGACAATCGCGGTTACGGCTGCATCAACCGGCTGCAAATGGGGACTGGCGGCGCCAACTTCAACAATCTGCTGAAGGACTCCTATCACGAGGTGATGCCGGAGATTGATTTCCGCGCGCATGCCGAAAGTATGGGCGCCATCGCCGTCAAGGTCGCCTCGATCGCCGAGCTGGAGCAGGCGCTCGCCGCCTCGAAGAAGAACGACCGCACCTCGGTCTTCGTCATCGACACCGATCCGCTCATTACCACCGAGGCCGGCGGCCACTGGTGGGATGTCGCAGTGCCTGAGGTCAGCCCCCGCGAAGAGGTCAACGAAGCACGCAAGGGCTACGTCGAAGCACGCACCGCCCAGCGCATCGGCTAGCCTACTGCATAATCCCTTAAATCGCGACCGATTTAAGGACAAATTATGCAGCAATTCGAGGTGCTACAGCGTCCTTTGCGCGTCTGAAAAGACGCGCAGCGCTGTAGTGCTATTATTCCGCGGAAAAGCGTCCCGGCTCTTCCGCAATGCTTTTAAGGAGAATGTTGATGAAGGCCAAACTCGGCATGTCGCCCATCGCCTGGTGGAACGACGATCTTCCTGAGCTCAGCGATGACGTGTCCCTCGAGGAATGCCTGCGGCAATCGCGCAGCGCAGGTTTCACCGGCATGGAGCAAGGCCGCCGTTTCCCTAGCAATCCGGAAGAGATGCTCCCGATCCTGCGCGCTGCCGACGTGACGCTGTGCGGTGGCTGGTTCTCCGGCACGCTGGTCAATGAGGAGCTTGCCGCCAACAAGGACCGCATCGCGCCGATGATCGCGCTGTTCAAGGCGGTCAATGCACCTTGCATCGTTTATGGCGAAGTCGGTCGCTCCATCCAGGGCGACCGCTCCAAGCCGCTCGCGACCAAGCCGCGCCTCTCCGATGACGAGATGAAGGCCTATGCGCGTCGCGTCACGGAATTCGGGGAATGGTGCGCCGAGCAGGGCATGCCGCTCTCCTACCACCATCACATGGCCGCCGTCGTCGAAACCGAGCCGGAACTCGACGCCTTCATGCGCCATTCGGGCGAAGGCATTCCGCTGCTGCTCGATGCCGGGCATTTGGCCTTTGCCGGCGGCGACGTGCTCCGCGCCATCGAGAACCACCACGCCCGTATCAACCATGTTCACGTCAAGGACATCCGCAAGCCTGTGGTGGATGGGCTGGACCGCAGCCGGCAGTCCTTCCTCGATGCGGTGGCACTTGGCGCCTTCACGGTGCCGGGCGACGGCTCGCTCGATTTCGGCGCCATCGTCCAGCGGCTTGCCGATCACGGCTATGAAGGCTGGTTTGTCGTCGAGGCCGAACAGGATCCGCGCAAGGCCCCGCCGCAGAAAATGGCCGAGATCGGCCACGCCGAATTGATGCGCGTCATGACGGCTGCGGGCTATACCGTGGAGACAGAAGGCTTTCCCAAGGGATAGCGGGAACAAAAGACCCCTCCCAAACCCCTCCCCACAGGGGGTGGGACTTAGGGCACCGCCCACACCAGACAACGGCCACCTTGCAAAAAGGAACACCGTAATATGGGCGAGACAGCACGGCAGGTTATCCCTCCCCTTGTGGGGAGGGGAACTTTCCAACTTACGAGGAAAAACACTAATGCCCAACCTCAAGGTGAAACCGTCCGGCACGCATGGCCGCGTCACCCATGTCACCCCGGAAAATGCCGGCTGGACCTATGTCGGCTTCGATTTGCATCGGATGAAGCCGGGCGAAACCGTCTCGGGAGAGACGGGCGATCGCGAAGTCTGCCTCGTCTGGGTGACCGGCAAAGGCAAGGCATCGGCCGGCACCAAGGATTTCGGCACGCTCGGCGGCCGCATGAACCCGTTCGAAGGCGCCCCGCATGCGCTCTATATCCCGATGGAATCGACATGGTCGGTGACGGCGGAGACCGATCTGGAGCTCGCGGTCTGCTCCGCACCCGGCAGCGGCACCTATCAGGCAAAGGCGATCCCGCCCGGCACGCATCCGCAGGTGACGCGCGGCAAGGGCACGAATGTGCGCTACGTCAACAATATCATGCCGGAAGACGACAGCTCGGCGCATTCGCTGCTCGTCGTCGAGGTGATCACGCCTGGTGGACACACCTCCTCCTATCCGCCGCACAAGCACGACCAGGACGACCTGCCGAACGAGAGCTTCCTGGAAGAGACCTATTACCATCGCCTCAACCCACCGCAGGGCTTCGCTTTCCAGCGCGTCTACACCGACGATCGCTCGCTCGACGAGGCAATGGCGCTCGAGGACGGCGATGTGACGCTGGTGCCAAAGGGCTATCACCCCTGTGCCGCCTGCCATGGCTACGACCTCTACTACCTCAACGTCATGGCCGGACCGCAGCGGATCTGGAAATTCCACAATGCAGCCGAGCACGAGTGGCTGCTGAAGGCGTAAGCGTCGCCTCCGATCGCTAAATAATCTGACAGCGCGAAACCGCCGCTGATGGTTCACTGCCTCCATCCAAACACGGATGGAGGATCACCATGCACAGCCCGAACTTCACGATACCGGCCCGAAATATTCGCTCTTCGCGTCTTACGCGACCCGGCCTGTTCCTTGCCATAATCACGGCAGCGCGCTGGCTGGCGCGCAAAATAAACGAACGACGCAACCGGAATGCGTTAATGGAGCTTTCCGACGAACAGCTGAAGGATATCGGCCTTTCCAGGGGGCAGACGGAAAGCGATGTTCATGTCTACAGCCGTTACTAAAGTGCTGTTATAAGTACGGTCGGTTCTGGCCGGTCTGATACGGAATATGCAATGTCGCAGTTCTCAACGGCACCGCTTCTGAAAACGAAGATGGTCACTATTCGTGACATCGTCTGCAGTGGCGAGTGCCGTCATAAGAGCGACGAGGAATGCGCCCACAGGACGAGCCTCGTCTATCCCTATCGCGGCGTCTTCATGCGGCATGTCGGCCGCAATGATACGGTGGCCGAAGCCAATCAGGTCTTGTTCTTCAATGTCGGTCAGGGATATCGGATCAGCCACCCTATCGAGGGTGGCGACGCCTGCATCGATCTGGCGATCGACGAATCCATGCTTGAAGAGCTTACGCCGAAGGAGCAGGCGCAGCCCGGCCCGCCCTTTTCCTTCCGCCGCCAGCGCCGACGGATCGATCCGCGCGCGCAGGCCCTGGTTGCGCTCCTACGTCATGGTCTCAGCCGCAACGTCGCCGAAACGCTGGAAGCGGAAATATTGGCGCTGACGCTCGTGCGCCGTTCGCTCGGCGAGCGCACATCGCATGCGGCGGGTGCCAGTGCCGGCCGGCAGAAACTCGTCGACCGGGCAAAGCTGGTGCTTTCTTCCGATCTCGCGCGGCGCTGGACACTTTCGGAAATCGCCGCCGAAGTGGGCGTCTCGCCCGTTTATCTCACCCAGGTCTTCCAACAGGTCGAGGCGACGCCGCTCTATCGCTACCAGCTGCGGCTGCGGCTTGCCCGCGCGCTCGATCTGCTCGGCCAGTATGAGGATCTGACCGCGCTCGGTCTCGATCTCGGCTTTTCAAGCCACAGCCATTTCAGCGCTTCCTTCAAACAGTCCTTCGGGCAGACTCCGGCCGAATTCCAGCGCTCGGCACAGCTGCGGCGGAAGTAAGAGCCGAGGTCGATCGCTAAAGATTTCGACAGCGCCGATGCCGTCTTCGATGATCTTATCAGCCTGTCCCGATCCTGGGGCGATCAACTGGAGGATCATCAGATGAAGAAGACAACATGCGCTGCCTGCGACTGCGAACTCGGCGCGGAGACCATCACCGTCAAGCTTGGCGGCAAGGCTGTCGAGGTCTGCTGCCAGGAATGCGCCGAGGCCTTGAACGAGGCTGAAGCCGCAACATCGGCCGCTTCGGCAGGCAAAGAATGACGATTCCAGGCAAAAGCCATGCTCCCTAGCGCGGCTTTTCCGTCTCAGGCGGGCAGAAGCCCGTAGCGCCAGCCGCGGCGTTTGGCGTTCTGCGACAGCACGAGGAAGGCAAGGATGAACATGCCTGCCTCGGCAAAGACCGGCACCATCCAGATCCCCTGCTCGCCGAAGACGAAGGGCAGCAGGAAGGTGAGCGGCAGGGTGAGCAGATAGGGCCGCGACAGGCCGAAGATCGCCGCGCGCGGCGCATCGCCGATCGACTGGAAATAGGACGACAGGATCAGCATCTGCCCGAAGAGAAAATAGGCGCCGATCGTCCAGGGCAGAATTCGCCTGACCTCGGCGATGATCGCCGGATCGGCGACGAAGACGGCGCCGAGGCGGCCGGCCAGTAGTTCGACGGTGATCTCCACCAGAGTGCAATAGACGAGGGCTGCGAGCATGGCGATCTGCAGGCTGCGGCCGACGCGGAGCGCGAGGCCGGCACCGTGATTGTTGCCGGCGATCGTCTGCAGCGCGATGGAGAGGCCAAGCAGCGGCAGATAGGTGAAAGTCATGATCCGGGTGATGATGCCATAGGCGGCAACAGTCGCGACGTAGTCATGCGTGCTCCAGAGCGAGACATTGAGCAGAATGGCGGCCGAGGCCAGCGATATGCCGATGAAGCCGAGGCTCATCGGCGCGCCGAAAGCGACGATCCCACGCCATTCGGCAAGAGCCAACCCCGGGGAAGGCCTCAGTGCCGCCGGCCGGCGCCAGCGATAGGCGAGCACGGCCGCGAGACAGACGAATTGCGATGCGATGGAGCCGGCTGCCGAACCGAGCACACCCCAATGCATCACCGCCATGAACAGCCAGTTGGCGAGGATGTTGAGCAGCGAGGCCGACAGCGTCACCAGCGTCATGAACCAATCTTGCCTTCGCAGCGCAATCCGTCGAGATGCAGCGACAGGAAGAAGCCGACCGGCGCACAGGCGATCATCGCGCCCATGAACAGCATGGCGCCATCGGCAACAGTGGCATTGCCGGCGGCACCCGCATCGATGATCTGCCGGCCGACAGTCCAGTAGACCAGATTGAGAATGAGGGTAACGGCGAACGCCAGCGCATGCGCGCCGGCAAACACCCGACGCGCGCCTTGACGATCGCCGGCGCCGAGCCGGCGGGCGAGGATGCTCGCCATGCCGTTCGAGACCAGCGATTGCAGGGCGACCAGCAGCATCAGCCCGGGGAAAATCAGGCTGACGGCAGAGAGTGCGTCCGGGCCGACATAGGCGCCGAGGAAATAGGCGTCGACGACAGTGAACAGGCCGTTGACGGTGGTGATCGCGACGATCGGAGCCGCCGTTTTGATGAAGACGCCCGGCAGCCAGCCGGTGAGAAAGGCATTGCCTTGGGAAAGATCGGTCATGAGAAATCCGTGCGATAGCGGGCGAGACCCGATCCGGCTTAAGAATCCTGCTTATCCGGACAGCCTCAAAAGAATGAGAGCTGGATTAAAGAATGAGAGCATGATGTTGTCCGAAAACCGCTCACACTTTTCGGCATCATGCTCTATAGATCGAGCACCAGATGCGGCACGCCGTTCGAGGTCTTTCTCGGCGAGATACCGTCGGCATCAATCTGCGCGTTCACACGCTGGCGAAAGGCGGAAAAGCTCTCGAAGGTGACGACATCCACCGGCTTGTCGAAATGGATGGTGATCCTGTGGAGGTCGCCGCCGGGCAGGGCCGAAAGCGCCAGGACTTCGCCGGTGAACGGCTGATTGAGATAACGGCCGCGAATATGCGCGCCGACGAAGAGCGGCGTCTTTGGAGCGGCATTGGGCTTTGCCGCAAGGGCCGCGAGCGTGTTCCAATCGCGCACGCCGTGCTGGCGGGCAATCATTTCCAGGGCCGCACTGTGGGTCAGGGTGGTGCCGCGATCGTTCATCGCCTGGCGCAGGCGCTTGGCCTGGGTCTTCAATTCATCAATGGCAGGATAGGTCGTCGTCATGGCGTGAGCCTTCGCAAGGCATGCTCTTCGACTGCGGATGGGAGCTCGCATTGCCGTCAGTCAGCATGCACAAAGGGCCGTGACCATGATCACGAGGACTTCACCATGGATTTTCATCCGCGAGCGGCCGGTGCCTCGAACCGGCCTTTGTATGCGCGAACGCCGCCGACATGTCAAGAATGGCGCATCTGCTTCAGCAATGCGCAGCTTTGGGGCAAATCTGCACGAAATCGGTGCGATTTTCCCGCGGCCTTCACATAAGCATTCAATCTTAACGGTGTTCTTCAGCAAATGTCAGCATTCTTCGGCTAATATCCTGTCGTATTACAAGCGGAGGCTAAAAGGGCCTTTCAGATGCACCTCGACACAGAACACCCCAAGCCGGAACGTGCTTACAGGGAATTCAATCTCGACAGGCCCGGCAACATCATCTTCGTCGGCCATCACCTCAGCACCGGGACCCAGGTGCGCTGCCTGATCCGCACGATCACGCTTGCCGGCGCATTGCTTGAAGTCAGCCCGAACCTGGAAATACCGAGCCATTTCTTCCTCGAAATCCTCGGCATCCATGACGAGATCGGCGCGACAGTGGTCAAGCGTGAAGGCGAATTGGTGACGATCAGCTTCAACATGCTGATCAATCCGGAATTCCTGCACCACGTGTTGCGATTGAACTTCGAAACCTGAGGCTTTCTCCGATCCGCAAATCATCGCGGCCCGGCACCTTTGTTTCTGCATCCCGTCTTGCGACAAGGCGCGCAATGATCGAAACGGCCCAGAGAAATCCGCGCCATTCCGGACGCTCGAGCGGATCGGCCAAGGGATCATGGCAGACCCGGCGATTGCCGATTTCGATTTCCCTAAACAGAACAACCCAGTTGAGATCCATTGCTCGATCCTCCATCTATTTGGCTCAGGCACTTGAGCTAAGCCTTCGCGCCCCTCCGATGTAGAGGCGCTGGGGAAAGGGGGTTTTCATCCATGAAAGATGCGAGCTGGGACGACCTGCAGCTTTTCTTCCATGTTGCGACCGGCGGCGGGCTTTCGGCGGCGGCGACACGCACCGGGTTCAGCGCACCGACGATCGGCCGGCGCATGCTGGCGCTCGAACGGGTGACGGGCCGCTCGCTCTTCAGCCGCGGCCCCACCGGTTATCTGCTCGCCAAGGACGGGCAGGAGCTGCTCGATCGCGTCCGGCTGATGCAGGATGCGGCGCGTGCGATCTCCGACTGGCGCGGCGAGGTGCTGACGCTGCCGATCGTCTCGACGGCCGCCGACAGCTGGACCTCGCGCTTCGTCGCCGACCATCTGGCAAGCGTCTGGACGCCGAAGGACAGCTTCCGTATGTGCTACAAGACCTGCGACACGAGCGTCGATTTCACCTATCGCGAGGCGCATATCGCCGTTCGCCACAGCCGGCCGGAGAGCGGCAACGTCGCGATCCGCCGGTCGGTCAAGGCGGCGCATGCGGCTTATCAGGCGGCCGGCTATGACGAGAAAAACTGCAACTGGATCTCGCTCGGCACCGATACCGCCATCACGCCGGCGGACAAATGGACGTTCGAACAGCCGGATTCCTGGATCACCAGCTGGACGAACACGCCGCATATGCTCTTTTACCTCATCCGCGGCGGTGCCGGCCGCGGCGTGCTCCCCTGTTTCATCGGCGATCAGGAGAGCAGGCTCGTCCGCGCCGGTCCTGTCATCGACGAACTGACCTACGACATGTGGATCGTTGCGCATGACGACGAACGGCAAAGGCCGGAGGTCAGAATCGTCATCGACCGCCTAGCGGCGCTCTTTGCCGATCATGAAGACCTGTTTGCCGGGCAGAAACCGTCCGCATGACGCGAAAACGCGGGCCTCTCGACCCGCATTCCCTCAGCTTGGGCTAGAGCGGTTCAGCTTCACGGGAAGCGCATAACCGCTCTAGCCTTCTGTTTTTACGCAATGCCGGACGGAAAACCGCTTCACACTTTTCCTGGAATTGCTCTAACGGTTCAGGCGGCGAGATGCCGCTCGATCTCATCGATCGGCATATTGGTATAGTCCTTCGCCAATTCCACGGAGATCGCTGCTTGCGTATCGGCGCTGAGCGCCGGCCGCAGCGCGCCGAGTGCTTTCGGCGGCGCAACGAGGACGATGCGGCGGACATCCTTTTCCTGCGCCAGCTCATCCAGCCTTTCTGCGACCTGTTTCAGGAATTGGGCTTCGGCTTGATCCTGCCAGTTGGTCTCCTCGACAGCACTGCGGCTGAAGCCATCGGCGGCATGGCTGCGGCCGGGCTTGTCGGCGCCGATCTCGCGGTCTGGCTCGCTCGGCTGCGTTAGAGTTTCCAGCACCTTCAGGTTCATCAGCTGGGCATCGCCGGCATTCTGCATGATCAGAGCCTTGGCTCCGTTGCAGACCACGACCCATGATTTCCAAGGGATTTTGACGTCGGTCATCTTCAACTCCTCGCTGTCGTCATTCGAAGCGCGCCGTGCTTCATCGATCAAGGCACAACGCTCGGCCATTGAAAGAGTTCGGGAAAATTGCGCCGAAATCGAACGGGGCGGCGATCCGGCCGACCCTTGCTGCGTAGAAAGGCCAAGCTCGGGAGATTGACGATGAAGACATCACTGCTCGCCTATGCCGGCACCTTTCTCACCCTTCTCATCTGCGACGGGATATGGCTCGGCCTCATCGCCCGCAAACTTCTACCGCGACCCAGTTGGGAGCGCTGAGGCTGCCCTCGCCCAATCTGGCGTCGGCGCACTTGTTCTACCTGTTCTTCGCCGCCTCGATGGTTGTGCTTGCCGTGCTGCCGGCGCTGTCGGCGGGCTCTATCGCCACGGCGTTTCTCCACGGTGCCATTCTGGGACTGGCGGCCTATGGCACTTATGACATCACCAATCTCGCCACGCTTCGCAATTGGCCGCTCGCCACGAGCCTGGACGACATGGCCTGGGGCACGGCTCTGACGGCGCTGACTGCCGCCGGCGGATATCTCGCCGTCAGATTTTTTGGCTGAAACGGGAGCCTGGAGATGAAAAGCCCATGTCCCGATAATGGACATCAGGCGTCCCGCTTGGGAACAAAGTTTAAACTCGTTAAAATTGTCATTTTATATTTGACGAATGTGCAAAACATTCATGTGACCTTGGTTGGAGCAAGACCCCAGCTTGAATGAGATCAAGACCAGCTTGCTCGTGATCAAGACCCCAAATGTGCCCTGTCTGACGGAGAATGTGAATGACTATGCTCCGCGCTACACACCTTGCCACGGTCAAATCCGCTGTCTACGACCTGCGCTGGGAAGAGTTCAACGTCAAGCGACCCGCCCGCATCGTCGCCGTCCGCCCGTGCCTGACCGGCGTGTCGATGCGAAGCGCCGAGATCATCGATATCTCGCAGGGCGGCGCCACCTTCATCGTTTCGACCACCGCCGGTCTGCCGAAACATTATTATCTCAACATTCTCGGCCTCGCCTACCGGATCGGCTGCGCCGAGGTCTACCGCAACAAAGAACGCATCGGGGTGCGGTTCATCAACATCATGGACCCCGAGGTTCTGCGCCGCGTCGTCCGCACCGATTTCATGATCGGCAACATGGAAGCAATCGACGCCCGGCGCGCGCCGATCTTCCGCGCGTGAACAGGCCGACGACACGCGCGTCACTGCCGTTGCGGAAATAATCTTGCTTGCGTTGGCCGTGCCCGGGCCTATTGTTGCGCCGATTGTCAATATGTCCGGGAAACTGCCTTCGCATGTCCGCCTTTTCGCGCTTCACACCTCTTGCCAGCGCCCTGCCCTCCACAGTTCCCTTCGTCGGCCCCGAGGCGATCGAGCGCCAGCGCAGACTTGCCGTTTCGGCGCGCATCGGCGCCAATGAGAACGGCTTCGGCCCAGCGGCTTCCGTCTTTGCAGCGATGCGCGAGGAGGCCGGCAATATCTGGAAATACAATGATCCGGAGAATTTCGCGCTCCGGGAAGCGCTCGCCGCCCATCTCGGCGTCTCGGCCACCAATATCGCCATCGGCAGCGGCATCGACGAATTGCTCGGCCAGATCGTCCGGCTGGTGATCGAGCAGGGGGCGCCCGTCGTTACCTCACTCGGCGCCTATCCGACCTTCAATTTCCATGTCGCCGGTTTCGGCGGCCGGCTGGTGCCGGTTCCGTACGCAAACGACCGCGAGGATCTCGACGGGCTGCTCGATGCGGTGAAACGCGAGAATGCGCCGCTCGTCTATTTCGCCAATCCCGACAATCCGATGGGAAGCTGGTGGGATGCCGACAGCATCGTCGCTTTCGCCCATGCGCTGCCCGAGACGACGCTGATGGTGCTCGACGAGGCCTATAGCGAGACGGGGCCGGCAGGTTCGCTGCCGTCGATCTCCTCGCTCATCGAGCTGCCGAACGTCGTTCGCACCCGCACCTTCTCCAAAGCCTACGGACTTGCCGGCTCACGCACCGGATACGCGATCTCGACGGCAGGCACGGCACAGGCCTTCGACAAGATCCGCAATCATTTTGGCATGAACCGGCTGGCGACGGCAGCAGCGCTCGCGGCGCTGAAGGACCAGGCCTATCTCGTCGAGGTGGTCGGGAAAATCCATGCCGGCCGGGAGCGGATCGGCGGCATCGCCCGGGCGAACGGCCTTCAACCCCTGCCCTCGGCGACGAATTTCGTGGCGATCGACGCCGGCCGCGACGGCGCTTATGCCAGGGCGATCGTCGACGGATTGATGGAGCGCGGGGTTTTCATCCGCATCCCTGGTGTGGCGCCGCTCAACCGCTGCATTCGCGTCAGCGTCGGGCCGGAGGCGGATATGGCGCTTCTCGAAGAAGCGCTGCCGCAGGTGCTGAAACAGATCAGCCGATAAAACGAAGAACCGCGGCCGGTGGAGTATCCGGTCGCGGTTCCGTTCTCCTGGCGTCGGCCCCGTCCAAAGCGCCCCGCCAGCCCCCTCTTTTTGAGGTTGTTATTGCTGCTCTTGTCTAATTCCTGATCGGAGGCGGTGTCAGAGCGGTTCAGCTTTTCACGGAAACGCAGAATCGCTCTAACTTTTTGTTTTTACGCGATTCCCGGCAAAAGCGCTTCGCGCTTTGCCCTGGGAAAACCGCTTCGCGCTTTTCCTGGAATTGCTCTAGCCTGAATCTCTCAAAGTAAGGGGTGCATCGGGCCTGCGAATCTGAGAAACTGCTTTTACGACAAAGGCTTACCAGATTCGTTACGGAGGCCCGATGCAAACACACTGTATCTCCGCGCAGTTCGGATTTAAAGGCTTCGACGGCCACAAAGTTATCGCTGGTTTTGACGGCGGCGCGATCACCTCGGATGCCGGTGCGCTGCTGCTTCGCCACGTCGATGGGGCCATCGGGCTATTCGACCGGGTGGCCGGCTGCTTCATTGATGGCCGCGATCGCAAGTGCACGGTCCACAGCATGCGCACGCTGGTCGGGCAGCGCATTGCAGCGATCGCGCTGGGCTATGAGGATGTCGACGATCACGACACGCTGCGCCACGACCCGGTACTTGCGCTGCTGTCGGAGCGGCTGACGCCGAAGCGACAAGACTGTGCGGTGCTTGCCGGCAAATCCACGTTGAACCGGCTGGAGCACGGCCGCCCCGGCGCGCCGACGCGCTATCATAAGATCGCCTATGACGCAGGGGCGCTGGAAGCGCTATTCGTGGAGCTGTTCGTGGACGCACACGACAGGCCGCCGGAGGAGATCGTGCTCGATCTCGACGCCACCGACGATCCGCTGCACGGCCATCAGGAAGGGCGGTTCTTCCACGGCTATTATGACGGCTATTGCTATTTGCCGCTCTACATCTTTTGCGGCCGGCATCTGCTTTCGGCCAAGCTGCGACGCTCCAATATCGACGCCAGCGCCGGCGCGGTCGAGGAGGTCGGGCGGATCGTCAAGCAGATCCGCGCGCGCTGGCCCAACGTGCGCATCATCCTGCGGGCCGATTCCGGCTTTGCCCGCGACGAACTGATGGACTGGTGCGAGGCAAACGGCGTCGACTATGTCTTTGGCCTTGCCCGCAACAAGCGGTTGGAAAAGAAGATCGCCGAGGCCCTGGAGGAAGCGAGCCTTGCGGCCAAGGCAAGCGGCCAGGCTGCCCGCGTCTTCCGCGACTTCCTGTGGTCGACGAAGGGCAGCTGGTCATGCCGGCGGCGGGTGGTGGCCAAGGCCGAATGGACGATGGCGGGGGCCAATCCGCGCTTCATCGTCACCTCGCTGGAACCGGAATACTGGGCGGCACAACCGCTTTACGAGGAGCTTTACTGCGCCCGTGGCGATATGGAGAACCGCATCAAGGAATGCCAGCTCGATCTCTATGCCGACCGCACCAGCGCCCACACCATGCGCGCCAATCAGTTGCGGCTCTGGTTTGCATCCTTGGCCTATGTGCTGATCTGTGCGCTACGCCGCCTCGGCCTCACCGGTAGCCGCCTTGCCGATGCCACCTGCGGCACGATCCGATTGAAGCTCTTGAAGATCGGCGCCCAGGTCCGCATCTCCGTCCGCCGCATCAAGGTGGCGATGGCTTCGGCCTGCCCATATGCCGAGGAATTTGCCCTGGCTCACGCCCGAATATGCGCCGCGGCCCGATGATGCCGCCGGACCTATAGCGCGACGATCAGGATGAGACGCGCATTGCCTCGCCTGAACTGCTCCCTGAGAATGGGTTATTGCCTCATCTAAATTGCTCCCGACGAATCAACCTCGGGAGCTTTGATGAGGAAGGTAAGCATGGCGACACGTGTGGAATTGGTGGCGGCGATCAGTTGTCGCTATGTGTTAGGCGGGCGGGCCGAGAAGGCGAGGATGTTGGACGAGTTCGTGGCGCTCACGGGCTTTCATCGCAAGCATGCGATGCGACTGCTGCGAGGAGAACGCGAACCGGCGAAGGGTGGTCCTCGGCCAGGGCGCCGGGTTTACGGCGATGACGTGCGGGCGGCGCTCGTCGTTGTTTGGGAGGCGTCGGATCGAATTTGCGGCAAGCGACTACACCCCCTGTTGCCAACACTGATCGAAGCGATGGAACGTCATGGACATGGCGATATGAATAGCGAGACGCGCCGGCAACTCTTGACGATGAGCCCAGCGACGATTGATCGAGTCCTCAAGGAGATTAAAGCGAGCGCCACGGGTCCGCGGCGCCGGAAAGGATCAACGGCGATTCGGCGTAGTGTTCCCGTTCGAACGTTCTCGGATTGGGATGACCCCGCACCCGGCTTTGTCGAGGCTGATCTCGTTTCTCATTCCGGCCCGTACGCGAGAGGTGCCTTCTCGCAAACGCTGGTGTTGACCGATATAGCCACGGGCTGGACGGAATGCGCGCCGCTGCTGGTTCGCGAGCAAACGGTACTGATCACTGCGTTGACCGAACTGCGCAAGTTGCTGCCGTTCCCGCTGCTGGGCTTCGACACCGACAACGACAGTGTGTTCATGAACGAGAGCGTTCATGAGTATTGCTTGCGAGATAATATCGAACTCACCCGTTGCCGCCCCTACCGAAAGAACGACCAGGCATTTGTCGAGCAGAAGAATGGCGCGATCGTGCGCAAGATCGTTGGATACCGACGCTTCGAGGGGCTGCGAGCCACCCGGGAGCTGGCCAAGCTTTATTCCTCAATGCGGTTGTTCGTGAATTTCTTTCAGCCATCATTCAAGCTGAAAGAAAAGCACCGTGACGGAGCCAAGGTGATCAAGCGCTATCATCGTCCCGCCACGCCTTATCAGCGGCTGCTTGACGACGCACGCACGCCGGAGGATACATGCCTTCGGCTCAAGGCGATGTACCTGACGCTCGATCCGGTTCGGCTGCTCCGCGACATACGGCTGGCACAAGAGAGATTGGTCGAAATTGCTGACAAGCCTGATGGTCCGCCTGCCACCGACGGCGAGGCATTACCGCTCGAAGACTTTCTGTCTGGCTTACGGATTGCTTGGCGTGGTGGTGAAGTGAAACCGACTGCCCGCTCCAAGCCAGCGGCCAAGCGAGAGCGGCGGAGGCCCGATCCTCTACTCGCCGTCACTGCCGAACTCGAGGATTGGTTCGAGGCGGAGCCTTGGCGAACTTCGCGAGAGTTGCTTGAACGCTTGCAGGTCAAATACCCCGGCGTGTATCCCGACGGCCTCATTCGGACCGTGCAGCGTCGAATGAAGATCTGGCGCAGTACACAGGCCAATGCGCTGGTGTTCGGGCCATTCGCCGATGCCGCGCGGCAGACGCAAAACGTAGAGGTCGTGCAGTGAGGCTCTTACCGCCAGGTTGGCCTTCGACAACCCGCGGAAAACATGATGAACGCCCGCGAAGCCGCCCGCTCGCTACAGCGCTATTGAGGGCGCGCTCGCGAGCGGCTTCGCTACCTCCGTCACCTTGCACCAGGTGCGGGGACAAGATCGTAACAACCCGTGAGGCATTCGAGAACATCCGAGTGAGGCAACGGCATTATTCTCCGGGAACACTCTTGGGTGAGGCAATACGAGTCTCACCTTGTTTGTCGCCGCGCACGGACCCGAGCCCTTCCCGCCAACGACAGAGGATACATCGCCGGACCAGACAAAACGCCCAACATCGCGGCGGCGACCGCCCGCGTCCTCGGTGTGCACGCAACGCCAGCCGACAGCGCACCCAATCAATACCAGTGACGCTGGTAGAGTCGAGGACAGGCGCGGTGACATGAGTCCCGTTTCCTGTCCCCGCTCGTCAAACCGGACGTGCCGATTTCCGGCATCCGGCTTTCCGACTGGCTTCACCGCATAGCTCTCGGAGGTGGCCCGATGTGGACGCGTCGAAGGCGCAGCACACCGCCCTCTCCAAAGACATAGTCATCGGAGAAACGGTGCGACCCGCGCCCTGCCACCTTGTGCCGCCGCGTGAGGAAGTTTCGCACACGCTCGTAAACATGGTTGTCGACCGCCCGATATGCCGGAAGGCGGGAGCCATAACCGAAGTAGGTCGACCAGCCGCGCAAAAGGCGGTTGAGCCGGTTCCGCACGTCGGGCCATGTCCCCATCTCACCGGGCACGAGCAAATCGCTCACCTTTTTCTTGAGCCGCTGGACACTTTTCCGAGATGGGCTTGCGCCCAGATACCAATGACCATCCTTGCGAAAATGCTCGGGGCCAAAGCTATAGCCAAGGAAGTCGAAATGCTCCTGTCGTGCATTCCTCACCGAGGTTTTCGCCTCATTGAGGGTGAGCCCGAGCTTCGCCATAACCAGCCGCGTCCACGACAGAGCCTCTTCCGCATAACCACGGCTGAGGATGACGAAGTCGTCGGCGTAGGAAACGACGTGGGCTTGGAACGCTTCTCCCCGTGCGGTCTGCCGCCAATGCTTCAGGAAACGGTTCATGTAGATGTTGGCCAGCATCGGACTCGCGACACCGCCCTGAGGCGTTCCGCTCGTTGCGTTGCGACCACCACTCATGCGCCGCTTGCCGTCGCCATCCCGTTCTTCAACAGGCGCTTTCAGCCACATCTTGATAAGATGCAGCACATGCCTGTCGACGACCCTGCGGGCCACGGATCGTAGAAGGTCCGCGTGCGGAATCGAGTCGAAATATCCCGACAAATCAGCGTCGACCACATCGGTGTAACCCCGGCATATTAGCCGGTGCACCTCCTTGACCGCCTGACCACCACCCCGATTGGGGCGATAGCCATAGGCGCTATCCTCGAAATCCGCCTCGAAGATCGGTTCAAGCACCAGCTTGGCGGCAGTCTGGACGACACGATCCCGAATAGTCGGAATACCGAGCGGCCTTTCTCCACCTCCAGGCTTTGGTAGCATGACCCGTCGTACCAGTTGGGGCCGATACGTTTTCGAAACGAGTTCCTCGCGCAGTCCCGCCAGCCACTCCTGCGCTCCCGCCGCCTCGATCCGCGCGAACGTCACGCCGTCGACGCCCGGCGAACCAGCATTGGAGCGGGCTAGCCGATAGGCATGGTACAGAATGTCGTCGCGACAGATCTTGTCGTAGAGAGCGTAAAAGCGGAAGGCAGGCTCCGCCTTCGCTTTACGATACAGCTTCCTCTGAAGAGTCCGGATCTTATCAGGCGTTTGCAGGCTCATCGCCAATCACCTCCACCTCATCATCGTCAAAAGCACACCAGAAGTCAGGGGCCTTCCCTCCACCGGCATTACCCGGCCTCAGCAGTAGTATGACCCTGTCCGACTCCCGCTCCAGACCGGCGTGCCAAGCACGCCGTTGAGGCCGCTACCCTCGCCCGGGACGGGTCTCCCCCGATTACCCGCACCACCTTTCCAGCGTGCCGTGCCCACTACCCCGGCGAATCGAGCGGGTGCGCTCGTCGATTTCTTCCCCGCTCGTGCTGCCTTCCCCTAATCTCAGGAGGGTCGGCATCCGCATCTTCACTTTCGAGGCCTGCTCAGGCTTCACACTCGTTACGGCCCACTGGATTGCTCAACCGCCCAAGGCGGCCTTTGTCACGAGGCTTCGGCCCGGCCGGTTACCCTGCCAAGCCGCTCGTCAGCTACCAGACCTATCGACAATTATCTGGGTGGAACCTTCCTCCACTGGTGTTACGCGCCGTCGGGGCGCACTGAGAAAAGCGGGCTAGTGAACCGTCATCCACTCGCGGGCGGCGCGTAGCGCTGCTGCGAGCTGCATCTTGTCCATGGCGGCGGCCACGTCGGCACGAAGCTCGGCGGCGCGGTCGTTGCCCTTGATTGCGGCGATGTTCAGCCATTTGTGGGCTGCGACGAGATCGACTTCGCAGCCGCGGCCGGTCGCATACATCAGACCCATTTCGCAGAAGACATCGGCGCTGTTGTTGTCGCCACCCATGGTGGCCGTTTCAGCATTGTGCATTTCAAAGCGTGCCATCGGTTTTATCCCTGTTAGCCTGTTTATGACTGACCCTGTTTTACCTCTAGGCCTTGCCGTCTGTTTGCGGCTTGCGGCCCTTTCGGTCCGGCGGGTTTGCCCCGCTCGTTTGATGGGTTCACTATGCCAAACGGCTTTCAAAAAACGCCTAAAATGCATGATTAATTTGAGACAAACAAAGTGCAAACACTTGGTAAAATTGGATTTTCGTTAAACATCGGATCCCTTGCGAATTAAGGATTTTCGAGCGGATTTTACGAAAGATTCAGATTTGAAAATAAACGGATCGTTCATCATGAAATTAGCAGGCGGTATCTTTGAAAGCTCGCCGCACGGCTTTTTCTCGCGTTTTTCAGCCAGTCAGCATGATAACGATTGACCTTATTTACCTTTACGTTCGCGTCAGTTATTTTCGCGGCGATCAAGAACATCATGGAGGATAAGATGATCCGCAGCTTCGTTCTCGCCGGCGTCATAACAGTGACCGCGGGTATCGCGCATGCCGATGAGCCGATCGTCGGCAACTGGAAGACGGCTGCCGGCGATACGGCGGTGATCGCATCCTGCGGCGGCAGTTACTGCGTGACACTGAAGACCGGTAAATATGCCGGCCGGAAGATCGGCACGCTTGCAGGAACCGGCGGCAGCTATGCCGGCGAGATCACCGACCCGGCCGCCGAAAAGACCTATAGCGGCTCAGGCAAGGTTTCCGGCAATTCGCTGAGGATGCAGGGCTGCGTGATGAAGATCCTCTGCAAGTCTCAGACCTGGACGCGGCTCTGAGAGAACGCGGGGGGCGGATAGCGGGTAACGGCCGGGATGTGTTAGAGTGTACACAGCTCAACACAGGAGTTTTCGAAATGGCCGGCAGCAGGACCATGACAATTCGGGTCCGCCCCGACGTAAAAGAAAAGCTCGACAGGATTGCGGCCGACACGCAACGCGGCAAATCATTCCTCGCCGGCGAGGCCGTAGCGGCCTATGTGGAGCGCGAGCTTGAAATCATCGAGGGTATCAAGCGCGGCATGGCCGATGCGGAAGCCGGGCGTGTTATCCCGCACGATCAGGCTGTCGCCGAAATGCGTAAGGTCATCGCGGATGCCAAGCGTAGGAAGACCCCGCGCGGATGAGGCCGGTTCTTCGGTCGAAGCAAGCACATCAGGATAATCTGGAAATTCTGCATTAAATCGCAAAGGACAACCCCGATGCGGCCGAAAGGGTCGTGGACGCCATCGAGGATGCCGGCAAGAAACTTGGCGAATTTGCAACCGGTCGGCCAGGGCGAATAACTGGCACTTATGAAAAGTCGCTCACCCCGCTCCCCTACACAAATTTCCTATGAGCTGCGGTCGATCGCGGGACGCGAAAGCGTCGTCATCTTGCGTGTGATCCATACCGCGCGGGATTGGGCGGCCGAAGAATAGCCGAACCAACTTATAAGCGTACCGCAACGCACCTGTGCAGCATCATCCAAAACGCCAAGCATGTCGAAGCCGGCATGCCTCGAAACCCTTGGCGACCGGCCCGAGCCGGCCCGACAAGCTGAACGGCGGATGAACCGGTATCTCAGCACTCATTCAGCCGCCGCATGGCAAAACTCATGTCACGATAGAGTTGCGTATCGGGGGCAAGGCAATGAACCACTATATTCTGGCAAGACGCCTCAGCATCATCACGCTGTTTGCGGCGATCTTTGCGGTCACGTTTTCGGCAGTCGTGGTGCACGATGGCGGCGGCGGCGCGCAGTCGCATTTCGGGGCGAGCTATACCTGCCTCGAGAGAAACGGCACCTTCTGCGCGCCCTCGGTGCGGTGACTAAAGCGCATCGCGATGCGCTTTAAGTCTTTGATTTATGCATGTCGTTGGCTCAAAACCGCTGCGCAGGTTGGGCGACAGGCATTCGCACCGGGCAGGCAGGAGTATAAAAAATCGGAATCCGCCGGCGCGCGTCGTTTGCTTGTCAAGAACAACTCTCTATAATGCCTCATGAACAAACGAATCTCCCTTTTGTCGCCCCTCGACATATCCTCTCCTCCGCCTTTCCAGCCTCAGAGCTTCGATGATCCCGCTAAGGCGGTCGAGACGCTGACAGCGCTTTATGAGCGCAACACGGCCTTCCTGATCGAGAGCTTCAGCGAACTTGCGCAGGGCGCTCCGATCTCCTCGCGGTACCGCGCATTTTATCCGCAGGTCAGCATCGAGACGACAAGCTACGGTCATGTCGATTCGCGGCTTTCCTACGGTCATGTCACGGCACCTGGCATCTACACGACGACCGTGACCCGGCCGAAGCTCTTCAAGCATTACCTCACGGAGCAGCTGTCGCTGCTGATGAAGAGCCATAATGTTCCGATCGTCGTCTCAGAATCGTCGACGCCGATCCCGCTCCACTTCGCCTTCGGCGAAGGTGCACATGTGGAAGCATCGACCAACGCCTTCATAGACGTTCCGATGCGCGATATCTTCGACACGCCCGACCTCAACACCACCGACGACGAGATCGCCAACGGCGAATATATCCCGCCGCCGGGAGAGCCCTCGCCGCTGGCGCCGTTTACCGCACAACGCATCGACTATTCGCTCGCCCGGCTGTCGCACTATACGGCGACGCATGCCGAGCATTTCCAGAATTTCGTGCTGTTCACCAACTACCAGTTCTATATCGACGAATTCTGCGGCTGGGCGCGCAAGCTGATGGCGGAGGGCGGCGACGGCTATACTGCCTTCGTCGAGCCCGGTAATGTCGTCACCCTGCCCGGCTCGAACGCGCCGGAAACGGATGCCGCTCTCACCCGCCTGCCGCAAATGCCGGCCTACCATCTGAAGAAGAAGGGCCATGCCGGGATCACCATGATCAATATCGGCGTCGGCCCCTCCAACGCCAAGACGATCACCGACCATGTCGCCGTGCTGCGCCCGCATGCCTGGCTGATGCTCGGCCACTGCGCCGGTCTTCGCAACAGCCAGCGGCTCGGCGACTATGTTCTCGCCCATGCCTATATGCGTGAGGACCATGTCCTCGACGACGACCTGCCGGTCTGGGTGCCGATCCCGGCGCTGGCCGAAGTGCAGGTGGCGCTCGAAGCCGCCGTTGCCGAAATCACCGGCTATGAAGGTTTCGAGTTGAAGCGCATCATGCGCACCGGCACCGTCGGTACGATCGACAACCGCAACTGGGAACTGCGCGACCAGCGCGGACCGGTGAAGCGGCTCTCCCAGGCGCGCGCGATCGCGCTCGACATGGAATCGGCAACGATCGCCGCCAACGGCTTCCGCTTCCGCGTGCCCTATGGCACGCTGCTCTGCGTCTCCGACAAACCGCTGCACGGCGAATTGAAGCTGCCGGGCATGGCAACGGCCTTCTACCGCACGCAGGTCAACCAGCATCTGCAGATCGGCATCCGCGCCGTCCAGAAGCTTGCCGCCATGCCGAAGGAAGCGCTGCATTCGCGCAAGCTGCGCAGCTTCTTCGAAACGGCCTTCCAATAGGCCGTTTCCTCATCTGCCCGTCACGACAGGCGCCGAGCCCGCGGCCAGCATCTGCGGCCTACCGGCGGCAAGATTCAGCCCTGATATCAGCAGCGTGAAGGCCATCACGACGAAAGCGATGCGCAGGAGAACCTTCAGCACATCGGCATCGTCGGGTACTACCAGCTGACGCTTCTCGTGGCGACGTGCCCAGATCTGGCTTGCCAGAGCGATTTCAAGAATGCTCATTTCCATTCTCCTCGACAGGTTTCGATGAAGCCTTGTCGAGTGCTGCCTTGCTATTTCGACACCTCGTCCGCACAATTTTTTTCGCGGCGCTGTCGAAATGCATGCAGGTCGTTCGTCCATGTTTATGGGAACAGGGCGAGGAGGCTGCCGCGATGAAATATCTCTGTCAGGTCTGGTTCGATGGCGGGGTACTCGACGCCATGACGCAAGAGGAGAAGACCGAACTCGACACTAATTCCTTGAACTATGACGAGGACCTCGTCGAAAGCGGGCATATGATCGTCGCCCAGGCGTTGCAGCCGCCAAAATCGGCGGTGACCGTACGGGTGCGCAATGGCGAGATGTCGGTGACGGACGGTCCCTTCGCCGAGACGAAGGAGGCGCTCGGCGGCTTCATCCTGATCGAGGCCAAGGATCTCAACGAAGCGATCCGCATTGCCGCGGGTATCCCACTCGCCAGGCTCGGCGCGATCGAGGTGCGGCCAATCCACGAATTCGGAGCTAAATGAGGAGAGACCAATGAAATTTCTATGCCAGATCTGGTTCGACACGGAAAAAAGCAAGCTGGTCCCTCAGACCGAATGGGATGCGCTCACACAGGAGTGCATCACCAGCGACAATCGCTGGCGCGAGAGCGGTCATCTGCTGGTGGCGCTCGCCTTGCATGAACCGTCAACGGCGATCACGGTCCGCCTGCGCAATGGCGAAGCCTTTGCGACCGATGGCCCATTTGCCGAAATCAAAGAGCACCTCGGCGGTTTTTTGCTGATCGAAGCCGAGACTATCGAGGAGGCGAAGACGATCGTGTCGAGTTTTCCGATCCTCAAATATTGCTCGATCGAAGTGCGCCCGACTTACTCCATTGAGGATGGGAAATAGCGATGCGCTACATCTGCCTGATTTATAACAGCACCGACACGGACGGAACGCTGACGCCTGATGAAACCGCCGAACTTATCAAAGCGCATTTCGCTTTCGATGAGGAGCTGAGCCGCGAAGGCATCATGATCCACTCCGATGCCTTGGAGATGCCTGACACGGCGACCGTGCTGCGCGTTCGCAACAACACGCTCTCCGCCACGGACGGTCCCTATGTCGAAACGAAGGAGCATCTGGCCGGCTTCTACGTCATCGAGGCGCCCGACATGGTCAAGGCAAAAGAGATCGCCGGGCGAATCCCGTCGGCCCGTTACGGCGCGGTCGAACTGAGGCCCGTGCGGACGCTGACCCTGCCAGACTGAGGTGCCTGATTGGAAAGCGTCATCGAAGAAATCTACCGAACTCAGTCGCGCCGGGTGCTGGCGACGCTGATCCGTCTGCTCGGCGATTTCGACCGGGCGGAGGAGGCGCTTCACGACGCCTTTACCGCCGCCGCCCGGACATGGCCGACGGACGGTATTCCCGGCAATCCCTTCGCCTGGCTCGTTTCGACGGGGCGTTTCAAGGCGATCGACACGATCCGACGGCGGGCGCGTTTCGATGCTTCGCAGCATCATATCGAAGACAGCCTCTACACGCCCGATGCAACGGAGATCGGCGACATGGAACCGATCGAGGACGACATGCTGCGGCTGATCTTCACCTGCTGCCATCCGCTCATCCCGGCCGATGCGCAGATGGCGATGGCGCTGAGGGAAATCTGCGGGCTGACCACCGAAGAGATCGCCCATGCCTTCCTCATTCCGGCGCCGACGGTGGCCCAGCGGATCGTGCGCGCCAAAGGCAGGATCCGGGCCGCGAAGATCCCCTACGAGGTGCCGGGCCGCGAGGCGCTGCCGCCGCGACTCGACCGGGTGCTGCACGTCATCTACCTCGTCTTCAACGAGGGCTATTCGGCCTCTTCGGGCGAGGAGGTGGTCCGCGCCGACCTGACCGCAGAAGCGATCCGTCTGGCGCGACTGCTTCTGGCGCTGCTGCCGCATCCCGACGTCTCCGGCCTGCTGGCCTTGATGCTGCTGCAGGATTCCCGCCGTACCGCCCGCCGCGTCGGAGACGGATCGCTGGTGCTGCTTGCCGATCAGGACCGCTCGCTCTGGGATCATGCGAAGATTACGGAAGGCCTGGCGCTGCTCGCCGCGGCGATGGAAGCGGGAGAGATCGGCACCTATACGCTGCAGGCGGCGATCGCCGCCGAGCATGCCAGGGCGCCGGCTGCCGAAGAGACCGACTGGCGGCGGATCGCCTTCTATTACGATCTGCTGCTGGCGGCGCAGCCCTCTCCAATCGTCGAGCTCAACCGCGCCGTGGCGATTGCGATGGCCGAAGGGCCAGCGAAGGGGCTGGACCTGATCGATAGCATTCTGGGACGCCGGGAGCTGCAGGCCTATCACCTCGTCCATTCGGCGCGCGCCGATTTCCTGCGCCGTCTCGGCCGGAGGCAAGAGGCAATCGCGGCCTATCAAACGGCGCTGTCGCTCTGCCGGCAGGAGCCGGAGCAGGCGTTTCTGAGAAAGCGGATTTCAGAGCTTGCCACGACGTCCGAGCGGTAGTGAGATCGCAGTTCCCGTCAGCGCCGAGACAATGATCAGCAAATGGGCATTGACGCTCGCCTGCGCCAGCGCGGCAAGGGCCAGCCGCTCGCTGGAGGCGCCCAAGGCGATGGCGCCGGCGGTAATGCCGGCCGGATAGGTGCCGACGCCGCCTGGCGCATGCATCGGTAGCACGGAGGAGAGCTCGCCGCCGAGCGCGCCGCCGAAGCTTGCCGCCATCGGCAGCACGCCCATCAGGCCGAGCGCCCATGCGAGCACCATCACCTTCACCAGCCAGTTGACGATGGTCATCGCCCAAGCACGCGCAAAGGCGACGGCATCGAGCGGCAAGCCGTTTTCGATCTCGGCGACGAATTTCTGCGCCTTGTTCGGCAGCAGTCTGGCGGCTAGGCGCAGCAGCGGCTTGCGGGCGGCGAAGGCCGCGACCGGCAGCAGCAGGAAGACAGTCCAGAGCGACCAGGCAACAGCGGCATCGGCTGAAGCGACTGCAAAGCCGATGCCGGCGGCGGCCAGAAGCGCGTGCAGGTCGAGCAGCCGCATGACGAACAGCGCCGAGGTTCCGCGCGTCAGCTGAATGCCGAATTCGGTGCGCATCAACAGCGGAAAGCTGGTTTCGCCGGTTCGGAAAGGCAGCATGATGTTCAGCAGATTATGGATCTGCGTGACGCGGAAGAGGGTCGCAAACCGGCCGGCCGTTTCCTTCGGAAAATAATCATAGATGCGCCAGGTGCGCAGGAAATAGGTGCTCGTCAGCAGTACGAGCGCAGCGATCACGGGACCCGCGCCGACATCGGCCCATTGGCTGATGATGACGGGCCAGCCCCAGAACCATTGGATGAAGAGGCCATAGGCTGCGACAATGACGACCGTCAGAACGGTCATGCGATTGCGCATAAACCAGGACTGCCGGCTTTCAACGATCGAACTCTTCATGTAGTAGGCATTCCTCGCTTGGCGTCGGCATAGGCCTCGGTTCCGTCGCCAGGCGTTTTAGGAGAAATGAAGGTTGCGCACAACGGCGGAGTTGCCGGCAACGGCGGCGAGATCGCCTTAAGGCCGACGATCCCCGCGGACGACCGAAAAATAACAACGCCTTGCCGGCCTGACTTGGAGATCGATGTTGAAACGCATTACCAGAAGCATTACGAGCGCAAGCCTGTTTCTGGCAGTCTATTTCCTGCTGAACATCGCGCTCCGCATCGCATTGCCTCATACGCTCGATCTCGACGAGGCGGAGCAATCCTTCTACTCGCAATACCTGCTTGCCGGCTACGGTCCGCAGCCGCCGTTCTACAACTGGATCCAATATGCCATCGTCTCGGTGACCGGCATATCGATGTGGGTGCTCTCGGTGCCGAAGAACATCATTCTCTTCGGCTGCTATCTCTTCTACGGGCTTGCTGCCCGCGAGGTGCTGAAGAACCGTTCGCTCGCAGCCGTCGCCATGCTGAGCCTGATTACCCTGCCGCAGGTCGGCCTGATGGCGCAACGCGAACTGACCCATACGGTTGCCCTGCTGTTTGCGACCTCGCTCTTCCTCTTCGGTTTTTTCCGCACGCTGCGCAAGCCGTCGATCTGGAGCTATCTGATCATCGGCATAGCCACCGGCATCGGGCTCATCTCGAAGTATAATTTCGCCATCCTGCCATTTGCCGCTCTCATCGCCGTGCTGCCAGAGCGGGAATGGCGCAGCCGTCTTATCGACTGGCGTTTGCTGCCGGCGGCCGTGCTCGCCATTCTGATCGTGCTGCCGCATGCGCTCTGGCTGCCTGACAATCTCGCCAGCGCCTCTGCGCCGACGCTGGAGCGGATGACCGCCGAAGACTTGGCCCCCGCTGGCCTGCCCCGCATCGGGCAAGGGCTGCTGTCTCTCGTGATCGCCGTCCTCGGCTTCGTCGCACTGCCGATCGTTCTCATCGCTGCCGCCTTCCGGCGCGACTTTTTTCGCGCGCTCTCCGCTACCAGCCCGATGATCCGGGTGATCGAGCGGATGATGGTCATCAGCCTGCTCGCCTTCGTCGGCATCGTCCTCTTCGCCGGTGCGAGCGATATCCACGAGCGCTGGCTCGACCCCTGCCTGCTCGTCCTGCTGATCTATCTGTTCCTGAAACTGGAAACCGCAGACCTCGATCTGTCCGCCGGCCTTGCGCGCTTCCGGCCCGTGGTGCCGGTCTTCATGGTCGTCATCCTGTCGATCCTTCTCTTCCGGATCGTCGGCATTCAATATATCGGCACTTACACGAGAACGAATGTACCCTTTTCCGGCTACGTGGCTGAATTGACCGCGACCCGCAAGCCGGTTCTCATCGTGGCGGGAACCAAGTTCGTTGCCGGCAACATGCGCCTGAGATTTCCCGACGTTCCCGTGGTGATCCCGTTCTTCCCCGGATCCGGGGTTCCCGAATATGCTGACGCAAAGGGGCCGGTGCTGGTTATCTGGCGCGGCGAGACCGCAGATGATCCGACAATTTCCCCCGGTTTTGCCAATGACCTCGTGAGATCGGGCATTCACCTGCAAGAGTTGAAGACGCTGACGCTGCCCTATCTCTTCGGTGACGGCAAACGCAGCTTCTCCATTGGCTACTCCTGGGTGGAAGGCGGCGCGAAATAGCGCCCCGGAAGATCCGCCGATTGCGGGAAACCGGCATTGCCCGCTGGCAACCGGCGGACACTTCATGTAGTAGCCTTCCGCAAGTGCGGCGGCGGCATTAAAAATTGCTCGGCCGTCCGGCCTTTTGGAGATGAAAGTTGCAGACAACCGTAGAGCCCATTCGCGGTACGAATGATCCGGTACAATCGCTCGAACTGTCGCTGGTCGTGCCCATTTTCAACGAAGAGCAAAGCGTCGGCCCGCTTGTCGAGCGTGTCGCGGCTGCGATGGTCAGCTACCCCCATCGCTGGGAGCTGATCCTCGTCGATGACGGCAGCACGGATGCGACGCTTGTCAACGCCCGCCAGTATGTCGGACGCGAGGGGCTGGCGCTCAGGATCGTCGAACTGCAGCGCAACTTCGGCCAGACAGCCGCCATGCAGGCCGGCATCGATACCGCCCGTGGCCGCCTGATCGCGACGATGGACGGCGACTTGCAAAACGATCCGAAGGACATTCCTTCGATGGTATCCGAGCTGGAACGGCGTGAACTCGACCTCTTGGTCGGCTGGCGCAAGAACCGCAAGGACGGCCTGTTCCTGCGCAAGATCCCCTCCTGGTGCGCCAACTACCTGATCGGCCGCATCACCGGCGTCAAGCTGCATGATTACGGCTGCAGCCTGAAGATCTACCGTGCCTCGATCATCAAGCAGGTGAAGCTGATGGGCGAGATGCACCGCTTCATCCCCGCCTGGGTCGCCGGGGTCGTCCCGAGCTCGCGCATCGGCGAGATGGCCGTTACCCATCATGCCCGCGAGCACGGCGTTTCGAAATACGGCATTTCGCGTACCTTCCGCGTGATCCTCGATCTGCTTTCGGTGATGTTCTTCATGCGCTACAAGGCGCGGCCGGGGCATTTCTTCGGTTCGCTGGGTCTCGGCCTCGGCGCGCTCGCCATGCTGATCCTGCTCTATCTCGGCTTCGACAAGTTCATCCTGGGCAACGACATCGGTACGCGACCGATGCTGATGGTCGGCGTGGTACTGCTGCTGTCGTCGGTGCAGATGATCACCACCGGCATCCTGGCGGAAATGATCGCGCGCACCTATTACCGCGACGATGCCTCTCCGAATTATATCGTTCGGCAGATCTTCGACGATCAAAGCCAAGCCTAAGCCGGCAGCACGATGCTGGAGCGCGCGACGAGGACGATCAAAACCGCGGGCCTGCTGCTTGCAGCCTATTTCGTGCTCAACATCGTGCTGCGCATCGTCCTTCCGCATTCGCTGGAGCTAGACGAGGCGGAGCAATCCTTCTTCTCGCAATATCTGCTGGCGGGCTACGGCCCGCAGCCGCCCTTCTACAACTGGATGCAATATGCCGTCGTTTCGGTGACGGGCATGTCGATCGGCGCGCTGATCGTTCCGAAGAACATCCTGCTGTTCCTGTCCTATCTCTTCTATGGCCTTGCCGGGCGGCGCGCGCTGAAGGACGAGGCGCTTGCCGCCGTCGGCATGTTGGCGCTGATCACCCTGCCTCAGGTCTCCTACATGGCCCAGCAGGATCTGACCCACACGACGGCGCTGCTCTTTGCCAGCTCGCTGTTTCTCTACGGCTTCTTCCGCACGCTCGACCGGCCGGATATGGCGAGCTACCTGCTGCTCGGACTTGCGACCGGCATCGGGCTGATCTCGAAATATAACTTCGCGCTGATGCCTGTCGTCGCCTTGATCGCCATCCTGCCCGACGCCGAATGGCGCCGCCGGGCGCTCGATTGGCGCATGCTGGCCGCAGTCGCTGTTGCGCTCGTCATCGTCCTGCCGCACGCGATCTGGCTGCAGGGCAATCTCGCATTCGCCTCCTCCGACACTCTGGTCAAGATGGCCGCCGGCAGCGAACCCGCCGGCGCCGTGCGGATCGGCAAAGGTCTTCTCGCCTTTTTCGTCGCCATCATCGCCTTTGCGGCGCTGCCGGTGGTGATCTTCGCCGCCACCTTCCGCCGGGATTTCGTCCGGGCACTTTCGGCGAGCAACCGCTGGACTGGGATGATGGAGCGGATGATGCTCGCAAGTCTCGCCGGCATTGCTCTCATCGTGCTGTTCACCGGCTCCACCACGGTGCGCGAGCGCTGGCTCGACCCCTTCCTGCTAGTGCTGCCGATCTATTTCCTGGCGAAAATGCAGGCGGCCGGGCTCGATCTTTCCGCCGGGCTGCGCCGCTTCCGGCCGGTGTTGCCGGTGCTGATGGCCTGCGTGCTGATCGCCCTCGGCTTTCGTGTCGTCGGCGCCGGGCTGATCGGCACTTACAGCCGGCCGAATGTGCCGATGGCGGGTTTTTCGCGCGAGATGACCCGACAGGTGCAACCGGCTCTAGTCATCGCTTCCGACACCTATATCGGCGGAAACATGCGGCTGCAATTTCCCGATGTGCCGGTGGTGATCCCGGATTTTCCGACACCGGGCATTCCGGCCTATGCCGAGGCCAAGGGGCCAGTGCTGATCGTCTGGCGCGGCAAGAAGACGGCGACTGCTGCCGATGCGGTCATGCCGGAGCGTTTTTCCTCTGCGCTGACGGCGGCTGATATCGCGCTGCAGGAGATCGGCTCGCTGTCGCTTCCTTATTATTTCGGCCGTCAGGGCGACAATTTCGCGCTCGGCTACGCCTGGGTTCGGCCGGAGACCAGATAACATGACCGAGAGCAGCCGTCGTGACATCGGTTGGATCTTCGCCCTGCTGGCCACCTATTTCGCGCTTCAGGTCGGCGTGCGGCTCGCAACCTCGCATTCGCTCGATCTCGACGAGGCCGAACAGGCCTTCCGCTCGCAATGGCTTGCCGCCGGCTATGGCCCGCAGCCGCCGTTCTACAACTGGCTGCAATACACGGTCTTCCAGTTTGCCGGCGTCTCTCTGACCGCCCTTTCTGTGGTCAAGAACCTGCTGCTCTTTATCTCCTATCTGCTGTACGGCCTGACGGCGCGGCTCGTGCTGCGCGACAAGGTGCTGGTAGCGATCGCCACGCTCGGACTGCTGACGATCCCGCAGATGGCTTTCGAGATGCAGCGCGACCTGACGCACACGGTCGCGGTGTTCTTCTCGGCCAGCATCTTCTTCTACGGCTTTATCCGCAGCCTGAAGCAGCCGAGCCTTGCCTCCTATCTGATCGCAGGCATCGGCATCGGTTTCGGCCTGCTTTCCAAATATAATTTCGCGATCCTGCCGGCGGCAGCCCTGATCGCCGCGCTTTCGGATGCGCGCCTGCGGCCACGGATCTTCGATTGGCGGCTGGTGCTGACAGCTGTCGTGGCGCTCGTCATCACCCTGCCGCATCTGTTCTGGCTGAAGGACAATCTCGATTTCGCCACCGCACGCACCCTGGAGAAGATGACCGCGAGCGGCGATGCGAGCTATCTCACGCAGGTGGCCATGGGCGTCAGTTCGCTCGCCCTCGCCACCATCAGCTTTGCCGCATTGACCGTGACCGTGTTCGCGCTCGTCTTCGGCAAGAGCCTTCGTCCGGCACTCGGCTCCGGCTCGCAATGGACGCGGCTTCTCGAGCGGATGATGCTCGTCTTCTTGGCCGGCATTCTGCTTCTGATCGTCTTCGGCGGTGCGGCCGGCATCAAGGATCGCTGGCTGGTGCCGATGCTCTTCATCCTGCCGCTCTATTTCTGCCTGAAAATCGAGGCCGCAGGCGTCACGACAGACAGAGCGTTCCGGCGTTTTATACCCATCCTCGCCGCCATCATGATCGGCGTGCCGGCGGCCCTTTACGGGAGCGTTGCGACTGCACGCTTCACCGGTCATTACGAGCGGCTGAACAGGCCTTATGCCGGCATGCAGGAAACCTTGCGCAAACAAGCCGAACCGGCCGCGATCCTTGCGGACGACAGCCTGCTTGCCGGCAATCTCAGGCAGGATATTCCCGGTGTGCCGATCCTCTCCGTGGACTATCCCGGCTTCAATCCGGATCTTACCAGCCGGCGACCGCTTCTCCTGGTGTGGCTCCTCCCGCAGAAAGGGGGAAGCGAAGCACTTCCACCGGCCATGGCTGAATGGCTGCAGACCAATCTCGCCGTGTCCGCACCGCAGGCGTCGGTGATCGACGTGCCCTATGTCTATGGGCGCGGCGGCGACAGCTATCGTTTCGGCTATGCCTGGGTCAACCAGCCGGACTGAGCACAATCAGGATTTCAGCTCCTTCCAGGCCAAATCCAGGTCAGTTTCGTTATTTCATTCACTGTGCTCGGAGGCCCTGAGCCATCGGCTCGTTGGCCATATCTAGCATGTTCGAATATTGTAAAAGTATTGTATTTGTCATATAGTAAGAGCAGGGAGTAAATTTACATGGCACGGGCAAAAACCTTTTCCCTTGGCGATACCTATGACGGGATCCTATCGGATCTTGTCCGCAATGGCCGGTTCGGCACCGAAACCGAGGCCGTGCGGGCAGGCATCCGTATGCTCGCCGACCACGAGCTGAAAATGCAGGTGCTGCGTAAGGACATTCATGCGGCGGACGCCGAGATCGAAGCCGGCCTCGGCAAGGAATACGCTACCGGCGCGGATCTCCTCAAAGACGTCATGAACGAAAGCTAGGGCCATCAAACCGAAACGTCTGATTATCGCTCCATCCGCCATTGAGGATCTGCGGAATATTCGGCGCTATATCGCCGAAAGCAGCCCCCACTACGCGCAGGAGTTCCTGGCCGATCTGACCGCGAAGATCGCCTGGATCGCCGAAGTGGACTTCACCGGATCTCCCGCGACCACATTGCGGAAGGCCTGCGCGGCCTGCCCTATCGGAACCGCTGCGTCTATTACCGCTCCTATCGCGACCGCATCGTGGTCCTACGCGTGAAACACGGCGCCGAAGATATCAAGCCGCAGGATTTTGAGCTTTAGGCCCGAAGGCTTTCGCTAGACAGATAAGGCTTTGCCTGTGGCCGGTTCAACCAGCCGGACTGAGCACAATCAGGATTTCAGCTCCTTCCAGGCCAAATCCAGCGCCAGCCTGGTAATCCTCGCCATCTCGTCCACCTCGGCGTGGCTGATGACGAGAGGCGGCGAGGCGAGCATGCGGTCGCCGGTGGCGCGCAGCACCAGACCGTTCGCCAGCGCGTGATTGCGCACCAGCGCACCGACCTGATCGGGCTTGGCATAACGGGTGCGCGTGCTCTTTTCGGCAACAAGCTGCAGGCCGCCCATCAGACCGATGCTGACGGCTTCGCCGACCAAATCATGGTCTGCGAGCGCTGCCCAGGCCTTGCCGAAATAGGGGCCGATATCGTCGCGCACGCGTTCGACCAGTCTTTCCTCCTCGATGATGCGCAGGTTTTCGAGGGCTGCGGCAGCGCAGACCGGGTGGCCGGAATAGGTGAAGCCGTGGTTGAAGTCGCCCACCTCGTTGATCAGCACATCGGCGATGCGGTCGCTGACGAGCACGCCGCCGATCGGCAGGTAGCCGGAGGAAAGCCCTTTGGCGATCGGCGCCAGATCGGGTTCGACACCGAAATACTGGTGGCCGAACCAGGCGCCCAGTCGGCCGAAACCGCAGATCACCTCGTCGGTCACCAGCAGGATATTGCGCGCCTTGCAGATGCGGTCGATCTCCGGCCAGTAGGTCTCGGGCGGGATGATGACGCCGGCAGCCCCCTGCACCGGCTCGGCGACGAAGGCGGCGACATTCTCCTCGCCGAGTTCGTCGATCTTCGCTTCGAGCTCGCGGGCAACCTTGAGACCGAATTCGGCGGGCGAGAGATCGCCGCCCTCGCCGTACCAATAGGGCTGGCCGATATGGACGATGCCCGGGATCGGCAGGTCGCCCTGCTCATGCATGTATTTCATGCCGCCGAGGCTGGCGCCGGCGACGGTCGAACCGTGATAGCCGTTCCTCCTCGATATGACGACCTTCTTGGACGGCTTGCCGACGGCGCTCCAGTAGACCCGGGCCATGCGGAACCAGGTGTCGTTCGCCTCCGAGCCGGAGCCGGTGAAGAAGATGTGGTTGAACCGCTCGCCGGCATGGGATGTGACCTTCTGCGCCAACAGCGTCGCCGGCGTCGAGGTCGTGCCGAAGAAGGTGTTGTAATAGGGCAGCTCATTCATCTGCCTGGTGGCGGCATCGGCGATCTCCCGGCGGCCATAACCGATATTGACGCACCAGAGGCCGGCGAAGCCATCGAGATATTTCCTGCCGTGATTGTCGAAGATGTAGACGCCCTCGCCGCGCTGGATGATGCGCGCGCCCTCGGCATTCAGCTTCTTCATGTCGGCGAAGGGGTGCAGGTGGTGCGCGGCGTCGATCGCGGCAAGATTCGAGGGCGGGTAAGTATCGGGCATGATTGGTAAAGACCCTCGCGGATTGAAAGGCTGATGTCGATGAGATAGGAGCTTGGCCTTGTCCCGGAGGATTTTCAAGGCCATGGCGAGCGACAGGATGGACGGCAAGGCCGACAACGGTGACCCGCGTTTCGAGATCCTGATCGTCGGCATGAACGGCGACCTGCGCGGCAAGCAGCTTCCGCCCGGCGCCGCAGACAAGGTCTGGGCCGGTGACATCCGCCTGCCGACCTCGACGCAATCGCTCGACATCTGGGGCGACGACAATGACGATATCACCGGCCTGTCGCTGACGATCGGCGATCCCGACGGCAAAGTCATCCCCGACCGGCGCAGCCTGGCGCCGATGCCCTGGGCGCCCGAGGGTTCGATGCAGGTGCTCGCCACCATGCATGAATTCGACGGCAGCCCGAGCTTCATGGATCCACGCGCCATCCTCGCTTCGGTGCTGGAGCGCTATGCGGCGCGCGGGCTGACGCCCGTCGTCGCCACCGAGCTGGAATTTTACGTGATGTCGGGAGACTGGCGCGAGACCGGTCGTCCCTGCCCGCCTGAAAGCCTCACCTATCGCGGCGAACCGAACGGTTTCCAGCTCTACGACATGAGCGCCGTCGACGCGCTCGATGGCTATTTGCAGACCCTGAGGGCCTATGCGAAGGCGCAGGACCTGCCGGCGGATGCAACGACGGCGGAATTCGGTCCGGGCCAGTTCGAGGTCAACCTGCTGCACCGCGCGGATGCGCTGGCAGCTGCCGACGATTGCCTCTATCTCAAGCGCATCGCCGAACAGGCAGCACGCCGCCACGGGCTGAAATCGACCTGCATGGCCAAGCCCTATTCCGAACATGCCGGCTCCGGCCTGCATGTGCATGCGAGCATCATCGACGGGCAAGGCCGCAACATCCTCGATGCCAAGGGCGGCGAGCCGAAGCTCATCAAATCGGTGATATCAGGCCTGCTCGACACCATGCGCGCAGCGCAGCTGATCTTCGCTCCCTTCGCCAATTCCTACCGCCGCTTCCAGCCGGGCTCGTTTGCGCCTGTCGATCTGACCTGGGGCAGCGGCCATCGCGGCACGGCGATCCGCATCCCCGACAAGGATGGGCCGGCCGCACGCATCGAACACCGCGTCGCCGGCGCCGACGTCAACCCCTATCTGCTGCTGGCGGCGATCCTCGGCGGCATGCTCACCGGTCTCGATGGAGAACTCGACCCCGGCGAAGAGACGACGCCCTCGCACATACCTGCGAATACGACGCGACTGACGCATGATTTCCTCAGCGCCGTCGAGACCTTCCGCACCTCGCCCTTCATCGCCGATATCTTCGGCGCGCGTTATCAGGCGCTCTATGGCGACACCAAGCGCAAGGAAGCGCTTGCGCATCTGCGCACCGTCTCGGATTTCGACTACCGCACTTATCTGCCGCGGCTCTGAAATTACGCGGGTGCCGACCTACGCAGCCGGCCGGCTTACGCAGCGGGCCGACTTACGCAGCGGGCTCGCGGCGTTCGTCCGCATTCACTTGAGCGGCGAGCCCCTGTTTGACGAGAACCTTCAATTCGCCCGGATGCAGCCGGATAGAGACGTCGCGTTCGAGCGGCAGCAGCTCGCCGTCCATGACGCAATTCGCCTTGGAGCGCAGTTTCGGGAAGTGCAGGTGCACTTCGGCCGGATGCATCACCATGACATCGGCATTCTCCCGGACCTTGCCGCGCAGCATGTCGATGGCGAGACGGGCGACACCGAGGGGTTTCAACGGATTTGCCGTATAGAATCCGAGCTCGCCGCTCCTCAAATTATCGGCGTAGAGCAGCGCGTTCTCACCGAAGGGATTGTTGGAGACTGATATGGCCGACACCCTGCGGCGCTCGCGCATGCCGATCGCCTCGAACTCGACCTCGAATTCAGGCGGGTTGAAGATGACGCCCAAAGCCGCCTTGGTGCTCGCCCGTATCTTGCCCAGCCGGGACCGATAGCTGTAGGCGTTGCGGTAGCGCACCATGCGGGCATGCAGGCCGGCGGAAAACTGGTGGATGAAGGGCCGGCCGTTGGCGCTGGCGATATCGACATTGTCGACCTCGCCGGAGGCAAGCACATCGAGCGCCTGCCAGATATCGAGCGGCACACGCAGCGAGCGGGCAAATAGGTTCATCGTGCCGGCAGGCACGACGCCGAGCGCAATTCCGTTCTTCCAGGCAATCGATGCCGCCGCCGAAATCGTGCCGTCGCCGCCGCCGGCGACGATCCCGTCGATATCGTCGCGCTTGGCCGCCCGCTCCATCGCAGGAATGATTTCCTTTCCTGAGAAGACGATGGCGTCGAAATCGTGCCCCGCTTCGCGGAAAGCCGCCTCCGCCCTTTTTTCATAGGCCAGCATGTCGGTGGTCTTGAAGGTCCCGCCGTCGCGATTGAAAAAGCCTACAAGCTTCATAAGAGCTCCCGTCCCTGGCGCGGAAATGCTCCTGCCCTGCCCCTGAGATGGTTGCGGTATCGCCGATTTCAAGCGCAACCTACTTTCCTGACAAAGGGCAGAAATGCAAAAATTGCAATAGACGTATGCACATAGCAGGACGCTGCACTGCAAAAAATGCACTCGACGGCAGCCCAGGCCTCACGGATAGATGGTCTATCGGAGACATCGTCTCCACCTCCCGCCATTTCCACCGATCGGCTTGCGGCCGCGCCTGCGCCAGAGGCCATTGCCAAGCAGAAACCGCCTCGAGGAGCTCTCGTGAGTGAGATTGCCGCCAATATTTCAGTCGATAGCCGGAACTCCATTGATAGCCAGGATCAAGCGCTGCCATCGGCAATGACCGTGGCGCTGGTCCAGCTGGCGCTCGCCTGCGGCGGCTTCGGCATAGGCACTGGCGAATTCGCGATCATGGGGCTGCTGCCCAATGTCGCCGAAACCTTTTCGGTCACGACGCCGCAGGCCGGTTACGTCATCAGCGCCTATGCGCTCGGCGTCGTCGTCGGCGCACCTGTCATTGCCGTGCTCGCCGCAAAGATGGCGCGCCGCACGCTGCTTTTGACGCTGATGCTGATCTTTGCCGCCGGCAATATATCGAGCGCCATGGCGCCGACCTTCGAAAGCTTTACGCTGCTGCGCTTCGTCAGCGGCCTGCCGCACGGCGCCTATTTCGGCGTCGCGGCGCTTGTCGCCGCCTCGATGGTGCCGGCGCATCGCCGCGCCCGTGCTGTTGGCCGCGTCATGCTCGGCCTGACCGTTGCGACACTTCTCGGCACGCCGTTGACGACATTCTTCGGCCAGTCGCTCGACTGGCAGGTGGCGTTTTTCTCGGTCGGCGTGCTCGGCCTGCTGACCGTGGTGCTGATCTGGTTCTACGTTCCGAAGGACCGGGTTTCCGCGGAAGCGGGCTTCCTGCGCGAACTCGGCGCCTTCCGCCGACCGCAGGTGTGGCTGACGCTCGGCATCGCCGCTGTCGGTTACGGCGGCATGTTCGCGATGTTCAGCTATATCGCCTCGACGACGACTGAGGTGGCGATGCTGCCGGAAACGGCCGTTCCGATCATGCTGGTCCTCTTCGGCGTCGGCATGAATGCAGGCAATTTCATCGGCTCGTGGCTCGCCGACAAATCGCTGCTCGGCACGATCGGCGGGTCGCTCATCTATAATATCGTGGTGCTGACCACCTTCTCGCTGACCGCCGCCAACCCCTATTTGCTTGGGCTTTCCGTCTTCCTCGTCGGCTGCGGCTTTGCCGCCGGCCCGGCGCTGCAGACGCGGCTGATGGATGTTGCCGCCGACGCGCAGACGCTTGCGGCCGCCTCCAACCATTCCGCCTTCAACATCGCCAATGCGATCGGCGCCTGGCTCGGCGGCCTCGTCATCGCCGGAGGTTACGGTTTTGCGGCGACCGGTTATGTCGGCGCAGCACTATCCTTCCTCGGCCTGTTCGTCTTTGCAGCCTCGCTACGCCTCGAGCGCCGCGACCGGAGCACGCAGGCCGTCTGAAGCCAGGCGCAGTTCACGGCCTTCCGGGCTGCAGAAGACATAATCGTCACCCCAGGCTGCCAACGCCTGGATGACGGGCTTGAGCGTCATGCCGAGCGGCGTCATTGCATATTCGACCCTCGGCGGCACGACCGGATAGACGGTGCGTGATACCAGGCCGGATTCTTCCAGTTCCCGCAGCTGCTTGGTCAGCATGCGTTGGGTCACGGCCGGCAGCTTACGCCGCAATTCATTGAAGCGGAGGGTTCCTTGCATCAGATGAAAGAGGATCACGCCCTTCCACTTCCCGTCGAGGTAAGTCAGCGTCGCTTCGACCGGGCAGCCGGGGAAATTCTGGATGAGCTTGGCGCGTGGCAATGACATTTTACGGTATCCTTTTGGGTACTACGTACAGAATTTGTGCATTCTTGCGTTGTCAGAACTTAGTGCGCATCTACCTTCCGTGCAACGAACACAGGAGTTTCCCATGCGCGCCGTCGCCTATAAAACGCCACAACCGATCTCCGCCGAAACCTCGCTGATCGATGTCGAGCTGCCGATGCCGGAGGCTGGGGGACACGATCTGCTCGTCGAAATCAAAGCCGTTTCGGTCAATCCCGTCGACGTGAAGGTGCGCGCCCATTCCGCGCCGCCCACGGACGAACTCAAGGTGCTCGGCTGGGATGCCGCCGGCATCGTCAAGGCCATCGGCGCCGATGTCACCCTGTTCAGGCCGGGCGACGAGGTGTTCTACTCCGGGGTCATCAGCCGCCCGGGCAGCAATGCCGAATTCCATCTCGTCGACGAGCGCATCGTCGGCGGCAAACCGAAGAGCCTCGATTTCGCTGCCGCGGCCGCCCTGCCGCTGACCTCGATCACTGCCTACGAAGCGCTGTTCGACCGGCTGAAGGTGCAGGACGCGGTTTCGGGAGCGGGACGATCCATCCTGATCATCGGCGGCGCTGGCGGCGTCGGCTCGATCGCCATTCAGATCGCCCGGGCATTGACCGACCTGACGGTGATCGCCACGGCCTCGCGGCCGGAAACGCAGGACTGGGTAAAGGAACTCGGCGCGCATCATGTCGTCGACCATTCCAGGCCGATCGCGCCGCAGGTGGCAGCGCTCGGCATAGGCGCGCCGGGATTCATATTCTCTACCACCAATACCGATAGCCATATCGGCGACATCGTCGAAGCGATTGCACCGCAGGGCCGCTTCGCATTGATCGACGATCCGAAGACGCTCGACATCGTGCCCTTCAAGCGCAAGGCCGTCTCCGTCCATTGGGAGCTGATGTTCACCCGCCCGCTCTACGGCACGCCTGACATGATCGAGCAGCACAAGCTGCTGAACAAGATTTCCGAGCTCGTCGACGCCGGAAAGATCCGCACCACGCTTTCAGAAATCGTCGGGCCGATCAATGCGGCGAACCTCAAGACGGCGCATGCCATGGTCGAAAGCGGCAGGATGAAGGGCAAGGCGGTGCTTGCAGGATTCTGAGATCGCCGCCAGCAGGCCGGTATTCTGGGACCCCAAGATCATACAAACCATACCCGCCTGGAATGCCGCATCGTGGGGTGCGGCATTCTGGCGTTAAGCATTTATCCCGCTTGACTTTTTCCGCGTCCGGGACCACCTAGCATTCACGTGGGTGACACTCGTCGGCCACGGATTTCAACGGAGCCATCATAACGATGCCAAGCGACAGTAGCAGTCGATTGCCTTTGCCGTACGCGGCCCTCGTGCGCTGACCGACTCCTGTCGGCTCGCCCGATCGGACGCTACGGCGGATCGACGGAAAGGCGAGCCTCAAATGAACATCAATCGCTTCCCTCTTCGGGCAGGCCATGCCGCCCGTGCCTTCATCAACAACAGCCGCGGCGCAACGATCGCCGAACGCGTCGAATCATTGAACGCTCTGAGCATCCAGGACGCCGGGCGTATTCTATGCGGCATGCCGCTGGACTATGCGGTCAACATCCTGGACCGGCCGGAGCTTCGCAACGCCGCACAGATCCTTGCGCTGATCAGCGCCGAGGATGCCGCACGGCTGCTGCACGGCATGTCGAACGACCGCGTCGCCGACGTGCTGCTCGAACTCGACGGCGAGACCCGTGCCCGGCTGTTCTCCAGCCTCGACGAACCGGTGCGCATTGCCATCCAGCACCTGATGGGCTATCCGCCGCGCACGGCCGGCGGCATCATGACGACGGAGTTCGTCAGCGTGCCTGATAGCTGGACCGTCGCCCGCACACTCGACCATGTGCGTCAGGTCGAACGCTCGCGCGAGACCGTCTACGCCATCTATGTGCTCGACGAGGTCAGCCATGCGCTGCTGCATGTGGTGACGCTGCGTCGCCTCATCACCGGCGAACCGGAGGCTTCTATCCTCTCGGTGGCACAGAAGGGCGCGCCGGTTTCGGCCGATCCGCTGATGAAGCAGGAGGACGTCGCCCGGCTGATCCGCAAGCACGATCTGCTCGCCCTGCCCGTCACCGACGAACAGGGGCAGATGCTCGGCATCGTCACCGTCGACGACGTGATCGACACGATGATCTCAGACACGACGGAAGCGGCCCAGAAGTTCGGCGGCATGGAGGCGCTCGGCCAGCCCTACATGAAGATCAGCTTCGCCGGCATGATCCGCAAGCGCGCCGGCTGGCTCGCAGCCCTGTTCCTCGGCGAGATGCTGACGGCAAGCGCCATGCAGCATTTCGAAGGCGAGCTGGAAAAGGCCGTGGTGCTGACGCTGTTCATCCCGCTGATCATGAGCTCGGGCGGCAATTCCGGTTCGCAGGCGACGTCGCTGATCATCCGGGCGCTGGCACTCGGCGAGCTGAAGCTCTCGGACTGGTGGAAGGTGCTTTTGCGCGAACTGCCGACGGGCATCGTGCTCGGCGCGATCCTCGGCCTCGTCGGCTTCATCCGCATCGTCTTCTGGCAGTCGGCCGGGCTCTACGACTACGGCCCGCACTGGCAGATGGTCGCCGTCACGGTGTTTGCCGCCCTGATCGGGATCGTCACCTTCGGCTCGATCTGCGGTTCGATGCTGCCCTTCGTGCTGCAGAAGCTCCGGCTCGATCCGGCCAGCGCCTCGGCCCCCTTCGTCGCCACGCTGGTCGACGTCACCGGGCTCGTCATCTACTTCTCGGTGGCGCTGCTCATCCTCAGCGGGACGCTGCTGTAGAACACGCAAGCCTCAAGCCCGAGGGGAATTATTTTCCCTCGGGCAGCTTCAACGGCCCGTGCGTCTTGATGCTGCGGATGGCGAAGTTCGAGCGGATGTCGCTGACATTCGGCAGGGTCAACAGCGTTTCGGTCAGAAGCCGTTCATAGGCGGCGAGATCCTCCACCACCACTTCAGCGAGGAAATCGGCGGTACCCGAAATCAGGAAGCAGGAGACGATCTCGGGGATGGCGAGCAGCGCCTTTTGCTGCGCCTCGGAATTCTCGCGGCTGTGATGGACGACCTTGAATTCGACGAAGACAGTGAGGCCGAGACCGACCTCCTTGCGGTCGATATCCGCGGTGTAACCGCGGATGATGCCGGACCGTTCGAGATTGCGGATGCGGCGCAGGCAGGGCGACGGCGAAAGGTTCACCTTCTCGGCGATCTCGACATTGGTAGCGCGCGCATCCTCCTGCAGGCACTTCAGGATGGCGATATCGAATTTATCGAGATTTGGCATTTCTGCGATCCCAGTTGGCACTAATTGGCAGGAGATTGCGCATAGCATCATTTGAGAGCCATAGATAGCAAGGACATGCCTCGGCCTCTGGCGCTAATCTTTTCTTCAACCGGACAAGTTCCGGACGGAAGAAAGGATTGAGACGATGACCACCATTGCATTTACAAACGACAAGTCGCCGTCGCAGCTACTGGGTTATGCTGGCGGCATTGTTACCGTGCTGATTTGGGCGACATGGTTTCTCGTCACCCGCCACAGCGCCGCAACACCGCTCGGCTCGATCGATATCGGGCTGATCCGCTTCGGAATTCCGGCGCTGGTGCTTTCGCCTGTCTGGCTGAAGACGGGACTGCTGCCGAAGGCCCTGCCGCTTCACCTGCTGGCGATTATGGTGTCCGGTTCCGGCGCCGTCTTCTTCCTGCTGACGACGCTGGCAATCCATTCCACGCCGGCGGCCTCCTCAGGCATACTGCTCGGTGGCTCCATGCCGCTCGCTGCGGCGCTGATCGGCATTGTGCTGTTTCGCGAAAGACCTGACGGCACCCGCATCGCGGGGCTCGTTGCGATCGTCGCCGGCGTGCTGATCCTGCTCACGCGCAGCCTCGCGGACGCCTCGCTGCCATGGACGAGCTTCGTGCTACTGCCGGCCGGCGCCATTCTCTGGGCAAGCTATACGCATGGCTTCCGCCGCTCCGGTCTGACAGCCGTGCAGGCGAGCGCCCTGATCGCCGTCTGGTCTTTCCTGATCATGGGCGCGCTTGCCCTCATCTTCGGCGTCTCGCTGCCAGAGGCTACTCTCCCGGAGATCGGCCTGCAGGTGCTGAGCCAGGGCGTCCTTTCCGGCCTCGTCGCCATGGTGGCCTACGGCACCGCCGTCAGAACACTCGGCGGAACTCAGGCCGCCGCCTTTACGGCGCTGACGCCGGTGCTCGCGACGCTTGGCGGCGGCTTGCTGCTTGGCGAAGCGATCGGCATGACGGAAATCAGCGCCGCCGTGATCACCGGCATCGGCGTGGCGCTTTCGACAGGTATCGCCACGCCACTGAAATCCAAAACCAAAGCTGACGGAAAAGCCGCCTGCAGCCATCGCTGCGGCGGCTTTTTCAATGGAGAGGGCGTCGTTACCGAGCTTCGAGCGGACACATCAGGCCTGGATGACGACGACCCTGGCGCCGACTTCGACTCGGCTATAGAGGTCGATCACGTCGTGGTTCATCATGCGGACACAGCCGCTCGACATGGCAAGACCAATCGATTGCGGCTGGTTGGTGCCATGAATGCGGAAATGCGTGTCGTTGCCACCGCGATAGAGATACATCGCCCGCGCACCGAGCGGGTTGTTCGGGCCGCCCGGCATGCCGCCGGCGAGCTTGCGATAGCGCTCTTCGCGGCGCTGCATGTTTTCGGTGGGCGTCCAGCTCGGCCACTCGGCTTTGCGGCCGATATAGGCGTTACCGGCAAAGGCCAGCCCCTCGCGGCCGACACCGACGCCATAACGCATCGCCCTGCCGCCGCCGAGGACGTAATAGGCGCGGCGGGCGGGTGTATCGACGATCACGGTGCCGGCGGCATGCGCGGTTTCGTAGGCCACTTCCTGGCGGCGGAGCTCCGGCTTGATCTTGTCGATCGGCACCTGCTTCAACGGGAATTTTTCGTCCGGAAGTGCGGCATAATTCGTCTGGCTGTTCAGACCGGTCGAAGAGCAGCCGGCCACGAAAAGCGGCAGAGCGATCAGAAAGCCCCGGCGGGAGATCGTCATGAATGTGTCCTTAGTGCGTCAACTTGATGTCGCAAGCTAAGGAAATTATGGTTAACGAACGGCTAACAGCCTCCGGCAGAAGGCGATCACGAAGGCGTCAGCACGCAAGAATTGTCGCGGTGGGGATAATCCGCATCACATATTCGGATAGACCGGCCCCTCGCCGCCCTGCGGCGGCACCCAGTTGATGTTCTGGTTGGGGTCCTTGATGTCGCAGGTCTTGCAGTGCACGCAGTTCTGGGCGTTGATGACGAAGACCTCTTCGCCGTCCTTTTCCACCCATTCATAGACGCCGGCCGGACAGTAACGTGTCGACGGACCGGCATAGATGTCGTGTTCCGAACGCTTCTGCAGCGCCATGTCCTTGACCTGCAGATGCACCGGCTGGTCTTCCTCGTGATTGGTGTTCGACAGGAACACCGAGGAGAGGCGATCGAAGGTCAAGACGCCATCGGGTTTGGGATAGGCGATCGGCTTGTGCTGCGACGCCGGCTCCAGGCTCTCAGCATCCGTCTTGCCATGCTTCAGCGTGCCGAAGACGGAGAAGCCGAGCAGCTGGTTGGTCCACATGTCGAAGCCGCCGAGCGCCACGCCGAGTGCGGTGCCGAACTTCGACCATAGCGGCTTGACGTTGCGCACCCGCTTCAAATCCTTGCCGATGTCGCCCTTGCGCCATTCATTCTCGATCTCGGCCACCTCGTCATGGCTGCGGCCGGTCGCGATCGCGGCGACGATCTTCTCGGCGGCCAGCATGCCCGACAGCACCGCATTGTGGCTGCCCTTGATGCGCGGCACGTTGACGAGACCGGCCGAACAGCCGATCAGCGCCCCGCCGGGGAAGGTCAGCTTCGGCACCGACTGATAGCCGCCCTCGGTGATGGCGCGGGCGCCATAGGACAGGCGCTTGCCGCCCTCGAAGGTGGTGCGGATGGCCGGATGGGTCTTGAAGCGCTGGAATTCCTCGAAGGGATAGAGATAGGGGTTCTTATAATTGAGGTGGACGACGAAGCCGACGGCGACCAGATTGTCTTCCAGGTGATAGAGGAAAGAGCCGCCGCCGGTCTTCATGCCGAGCGGCCAGCCGAAGGAGTGCTGCACCAGGCCCGGCCTGTGGTTTTCCGGCTTGACCTGCCAGAGTTCCTTGAGGCCGATGCCGAATTTCTGCGGCTCGCGGTCTTTCTGCAGATCGAACTTGGCGATCAACTGCTTGGCGAGCGAGCCGCGCACGCCCTCACCGATCAGGGTATATTTGCCGAGCAGTTCCATGCCGCGGGTATAGTTCGGGCCGGGCTCGCCGTCCTTCTCGATGCCCATATCGCCGGTGGCGACCCCGATGACCGCACCCTGGTCATTGTAGAGCACTTCGGTTGCGGCAAAACCCGGATAGATCTCGACGCCGAGTTCTTCGGCCTTGGTCGCCAGCCAGCGACAGACATTTCCGAGCGAGACGATGTAGTTGCCGTGATTGTTCATCAATGGCGGCATCAGAACATTCGGCAGGCGAACAGAGCCGGCCGGACCGAGCACCAGAAAGTGATCGGCGCTGACCTTGGTTTTGAACGGATGATCGGCCTCGTCACGCCAGCCGGGCAGCAGCCGGTCAATGCCGATCGGATCGACCACGGCGCCCGAGAGGATATGCGCGCCGACTTCCGCGCCCTTCTCCAGCACGACGACCGACAGTTCCGGATTGACCTGCTTCAGCCGGATCGCCGCCGACAGACCAGCCGGACCGGCGCCGACGATCACAACGTCGAATTCCATGCTCTCGCGTTCGGGCAGCTCAGTCGTCTCGGTCATTCACTCGTCTCCGCTTGGCGGCACGCGGCCGTCATCCCCGTCATGGCACTTTCTTGTCAAAACGAGAAAGCATTGTCGAGCCGGGATACGACAGCCAATCTTCCAATTCGCACAATGATGACGCCTCGGGAAACAGAATTACATAACGCTTACGTCAACGTCAATTATCAAACGCTGCCGAACCGGTCGCATGCCCTTTCCTTTTCCGCCGCTTGCGCCTTATACATCGCTCAAAGCTATCGGAGGACAATCATGGATCTCGGCATCAAGGGCAAACGGGCACTCGTCCTCGCCTCCTCGCGCGGTCTCGGTCTCGGCATCGCCGTGGCGCTGGCGCGTGAAGGCGCAAACGTGCTGCTCTGCGGGCGTAGCGGCGAACAGCTGGAGGCCAATTGCAAGGCAATCAATGGCGAAGGCAAAGGCCGGGCCGACTGGATCTGGGCCGATCTCGGGGACGAACGCTTCGTCGAGATGACGACGACGGCGGTGAAGGAGAAGTTCGGCGGTCTCGATATTCTCGTCAACAATACCGGCGGGCCGACGCCCGGTACTACGGAGGACATGACGGGCGAAAAACTCGAAAGCTATTTCCTCTCCATGGTCGCTCGCGTGATCACGCTCACCAATGCGCTGCTGCCTGGCATGAAGGCGCAGGGCTGGGGCCGCATCCTGACGGTTGCCTCATCCGGCGTGATCGAACCAATCGCCAATCTGGCGCTGTCGAATACGCTGCGCCCGGCCCTTGCCGGCTGGAGCAAGACGCTTGCCTCCGAAGTGGCGGGCTTCGGCGTCACCACCAACCTGCTCTTGCCGGGCAGTATCCTGACGGCGCGGCTCGACGATCTCGACGGAGCTGCGGCAAAGCGGACCGGCAAGAGCCTCGAGGAGATCCGCACCGACAAGGAAGCGCGCATTCCAGTCGGCCGCTACGGCAGGGTGGAGGAATTCGCAGCAACGGCTGCCTTCCTGTGCAGTCAACCGGCAAGCTACATCACCGGCTCGCTCATCCGCTGCGACGGCGGCGCGGCACGATCCGTCTGACATTCCTTCTCAGCCGACGTGGGCTGCCGCCGCCCATGTCGCCACGCTTCGGATCATCTGCTCGACGTTCGCCGGATCGTCCGCCAGTTCAGCGAGCTCGGAAAGACGATGGAAACCCGTCAGGATCGCAATGCGCCGGCGCTCGAGCTTGCGTCCGGTCAGCATTTCATAGGCCGATACGATGCGTGCGGTCAGATCGGGCGAGATGAAGTTCGAGTAGATGAATTCCTGGTGCAGCGGGCCAAAGCCGGAATCGGCGAAATCGTAAATTCCGTTGAGCTTCCTCTGCGCATGGTCGAAAGCCATGTTCCAGCCATGACCGTCGAAGAAGCCGTAGATGTTGCCGTAGGGATCGGGCGGCAAGGCTTCGAAATCGGAAATAATGGCCTGCGCAAAACTCTTGATCTCAGGCGACAGCAGCGGCAAAGCCTTCGCTCGCACCGTCTCGGGCGATTGCCATGGCTGGACAGAACCGGCACCTGCGGACCGTATGCGATCGGCATCGAGCACATGCAACTCGGCGTAAAAACGCGCGAGATCTTCCGCGAGGCGCTGACGATCGCGTTCGCCAAGCGCATCGTAATCTTCGGCAATGAGATGTTCGCCGTCGAGCTTGGCATGGCTGGAGAAGATCGGGGGCCCGTCGTGAATGCGCATGTCGGGAACCGCCATCGACAGCGACGGCCGAATGATGTCGAGCAAGGCGGCTTCCTTCACAAGCGCTCTTTCCGCACTTGAATGGCGGGGAAACTTGAAGATCAACGTGTCATCGACGTCGACGGCAAGCGAATCCCAGCCCTTCGCCGCCAGCTTGAAGACGGAGGCCGTGAGTTCAGGAAATAGGCTTACGATCAGAGAGCGAAATTCGCTGGCATCCAACTCAGTCATGACGACTTGCCTTCTCTCGTTTTTCCGTGTTCTTCCGCGCGATGGACGGCATACGGGTCGGCATCGTCATCTGGCGAACCAACCCTCGCCGCCGCCGTCGGACGGCATCGGACTACACTGGATCTATATTAGTATAATTTGAATATTACGGAATATTCATTACAAAATTTTAAGCCATTATAACCACTTAGTGATCGCACACCGGGAATTATGTCCTTTTTGCGCCGCAATATAAGCAGCTCAATCAGAGCATAAAGTTTGCAACCTTGCTCAAGACCGGTTCCCGCCCATGAAGAAATTTTGGATCACCGTCAGCGTTATCGCGATTGCCGCCATCGGCGTCTGGCAATTCGGGAATCTGGTCCCTTATGCCTCCCGCATTCCCTACCTCTCGCAGTTCATCAAGCAGCCGGCCGGCGGCAATGACGGCGGGCAGCAGGCGCAAGCCGATCAGCAGGCCAATCAGGCGCAAGACGGTGGCCAACATCAGGGCGGCGGGCGCAGACGCGGCGGCGGCGGCCCGACCGTCGTCAAGACCGTCGCCGCCGTGAAAACGACGCTGCCGATGGATGTGACGGCGACCGGCTGGGCCGATGCCGATGACAATACGACGATTGCCGCACAGGAACAGGGCTTGATCGTCAGCATCGATGCGCAGGATGGGGCGACCGTGAAAGCCGGCGACCTGATCGCCAAGCTGGACGACCGGACGGCCAAGGCGACCGTCGAGAAGGACAATGCGATGATCGTGCGCGACGCGGCAACCCTTTCGGAAGCCGAGACCGCATTGACGCGCGCGCAGGACCTCTTCAACGAGAAGGCCGGCACTCAGCAGAGCCTCGACCAGGCGGTCGCCGCCCGCGATACCGCCGCAGCCACGGTCGATGCCGACAAGGCGTCGCTGGCCTCCGACCAGATCCTGCTGGAGCACACCGACATCCGCGCCCCCTTCGATGGCCGGCTTGGCGATATCGCCGTCAGCAAGGGCGCCTTCCTCAATGCCGGCTCGGCAATCGTCACCATTGCGAAATACGACCCGATCTATGTGAAATTCCACCTGCAAGAACGCTACCTGCGGGAGCTGAAGAGCGCTTTGGCAAGCGGTCCGGTCGAAGTCAGCACCGCCCCCAATTCCACCAAGGGGCAAGTCCGAAAGGGCGAGATCAGCTTCTACGACAACACGGTCGACACCGCCTCGGGCACGATCCTCGCCAAGGCGAAATTCGAGAATGCCTCCGGCGCGCTCTGGCCCGGCCAGTCGGTCAACATCGTCGTGCATTTCAACAATGACGAACAGCAGGTGGTGGTGCCGACGGTTGCCGTCAGCCCCGGCCCGGAGGGTTTCTTCGCCTTCGTCGCCAAGGACGGCAAATCGCATCTGACGGCCGTCACCGTTGCCCGCGCAAATGGCGGCTTCACCGCCATAGAATCGGGTCTTCAGGCAGGCGATCACGTCGTCGTCGAGGGCCAGGGCCAGCTCAGCGACCAGCAGGCGATCAACGAGCAGTTCGACGAAAAGGCGCTTGATGTCGCCTCCGCGGAAGAGCCTCGGCAACAGCAGCCCTCCGAGACAATCGCGGTGGGAGCTCAGCAATGATCCCGAATTTCTGTATCCAGCGCCCCGTCGCGACGACGCTGCTTGCGACCGGCGTCATTCTGGCCGGTCTTGCCGGTTATCAGCTCGTACCCGTCGCAGCGCTACCGCAGGTCGACTTTCCCACCATCAACGTTTCGGCACAGTTGAGCGGTGCCTCGCCGCAGACGATGGCGACCTCGGTTTCGACGCCGCTGATCAAGCAGTTCGAGACCATTCCCGGGATCACCGAAATCAGCGCCTCCAGTTCGCTCGGCAGCACCAGCATCGTGCTGCAGTTCGACCTCAGTCGTAATATCGATGCGGCCGCAGCCGACGTGCAGGCGGCGATTTCGCATGCCACCCGGCAACTGCCCGACAATCTGACGACGCCGCCGAGTTATCGCAAGACGAACCCCGCCGATGCGCCTGTCATGTTGCTCTCGGTGCAGAGCAACACCATGCCGCGCAGCAAGCTTGACGACATCGCCGAGAACATCATCTCGCCGTCGCTTTCGACGCTTCCCGGCGTTGCCCAGGTCAGCGTCTACGGTGCGCAGGCCTATGCCGTGCGCGTCGAGGTCGATCCCAACAAGCTTTTGACCCGCGGCATCGGCATCGACACCGTCAACAAGGCACTTGCTGCCGCCAACAGCCAGCAGCCTGTGGGAACGCTGCAGAACAATTCGCAGAGCATGACCATCACGGCGAACACGCAGCGCACCAGCGCCGAACAATTCCGTTCGCTCGTCATTGCCAATCCGAACGGCGCGCCGATCCACCTCGGCGATATTGCCGATGTGCAAGACAGTGTCGAGAACCAGTATACCGGCAGCTGGTATGATGGCCAGCGTGGCATTATCCTCGCCATCCAGCGTCAGCCGGATGCCAATACGGTCGATGTCGTCGATGCGATCAACGCCAAGCTGCCGCAGCTTCACGCCGAAATCCCGGCCTCCGTCAACACGGTCGTCATGAATGACGCCGCAAAGCCGATTCGCGATGCCATCTCCGACGTGAAGTTCACGCTGCTGCTCACGATCGGCCTCGTCGTTCTCGTCATCTACCTCTTTACCGGCCATGCGACAGCAACGATCATTCCCGGGCTTGCAGTTCCGCTGTCGCTGATCTCGACCTTCGGCATGATGTATGTGCTCGGCTACAGCATCGACAACATCTCGCTGCTCGGGCTGACGCTCGCGGTGGGGCTCGTGGTGGATGACGCCATCGTCATGCTCGAGAACATCCTGCGCCATGTCGAGGAAGGCATGCCCGTGCGGGAAGCGGCGATCAAGGGTGCGGGCGAAGTCAGCTACACCATCATTTCCATGTCGGTTTCGTTGATCGCGGTCTTCATCCCGATCCTGCTGATGGGCGGCGTTGTCGGCCGCGTGTTCAACGAATTCGGCATGGTGGTTGCGATTGCGATCATCTCCTCGGCAATCGTCTCGCTGACCGTGACGCCGATGCTCGCCTCGCGTCTGTCCAACCACCAGAGCCGCCCGCCCCTCATCATCCGCATCTTCGATGCCGGCTTCGAACGGACGCTGCGCGGCTATGACAGGGCGGTCGGCTGGTGCCTTCAGCATCGCATCATAATCCTCGGCGTTTTCCTCGGCTCGGTGGCACTGACGATCTATTTCTTCATGACGCTGCCGACGAGCTTCTTCCCACAGGAAGATATCGGCCGCCTGACGATCAGCACGCAGGCCCGGCAGGACATTTCCTATTCCGCCATGGAGGCGCTGCAGCAGCAGGCAGCAGCCGCCGTCAAGGCCAACCCGGCGGTCAACCACGTAATGTCGACGATTGGCGGCAACCCGAACAAGCCGCAAAACAACGGCTCGATGTTCGTCGAACTCAAGGACAAGAAGGACCGTCCGCCGCTTGACCAGACGCTGCGCGAGCTGCGCACGGCGATCAACAAGATCCCCGGCCTGCAGGCCTTCGTGACACCGAACCAGAGCCTGCGATTCGGCGGCCGCCAGACCGCCAGCCAATATCAGCTGGTGGTGCAGGCGCTGAGTGCTGATCAGACCAACCTGTGGGCCGGCAAGATCCAAGCGGCGATGCACAAGGATCGCCTCTTCACCGACGTGACCTCGGACGCCCAGAACAACGCGCTGCAGGCCAATATCGTCATCGATACCGAGCGGGCAGCCGCCTACGGGGTCGACAACGACACGCTGCGCACGACGCTGCAGGAATCCTTCAGCGGATATGCAGCGGCGGAAATCCAGTCGACCGGCGACAGCTACGACGTCATCGTCGAATACGACACGAGCAAGCCCTGGGATGACCAGAAGCTCTCGGAAATCCGTGTCGCCTCGGCCAATGGCAGCCTGGTGCCGCTTTCAAACTTCGCGCATGTCGAGCGCACGGTCGGCCCTGTGACAATCAACCAGACGGGCCAGCTCGTCTCGACCACCGTTTCCTTCAACCTGCCGGAAGGCGTATCGCTGAGCAATGCCACGGCAGCGATCGACCAGATCAAGACGGAAATCAGCATGCCGGCCGACGTTTTCACCTCCTATGGCGGTACAGCTGAGATTTTCGAGCAGTCTCAGGGCAATACGCCATACCTCATCCTGGCGGCGGTGCTGACCATCTATGTCGTGCTCGGCGTGCTCTACGAGAGCTTCATCCACCCGCTCACCATTCTCTCCGGTTTGCCTGCGGCGGCATTCGGTGCGCTGCTGGCGCTTGATATTATGGGTTTCGACCTGTCGATCATCGCCCTTATCGGCCTGCTGATGCTGATCGGCATCGTCAAGAAGAACGCGATCATGATGATCGACGTGGCGGTGGAGACCATGCGCACGACCGGCGAAAAGGCGACGGTGGCGATCCACGAAGCCTGCGTGCGACGCTTCCGGCCGATCATGATGACGACCTTCTGCGCCCTGCTCGGCGCCCTGCCGATCGCGCTCGGCACCGGCGCAAGCTCGGAACTGCGCCAGCCGCTCGGCATCGCTGTCGTCGGCGGCCTGATCGTCTCGCAGATGCTGACGCTCTTCATCACCCCGGTCATCTTCGTCGAGATGGACCGCTTCGGAAACTTCCTTGGCCGCCTGATCGGCCACAACAAGGTCGAGGAGCCGGCGCTGGAAGAGGCAAGGGCGATGGCCGCCGAGTAAAGGGCGCCTGCAAGCCTCGGCATTGCCGATTTACCTTTCGACCTCCCTCTTCTCTCCGGCGAAGGAAGAGGGAAACAGCAGCGTGTCTGCGCGGCATAGGAGCCTTCAATCCCCCTTGAATGTGTCACGCCCCTGTGGCATCACCCGCCCTCCTGATTCCGGGCGCGCTCCTGCGCGACCTTCGCGGAGCGATGCTCCGTCTCCAATAACAATCGGCATGAAGAGGTGCGGGCATGGCTCAGGCGCTGGGTTTCGACTTCGGCACGACGAATACGGTTCTCGCCATGGCGGATGGCGGGGCGACGCGCTCGATGGCGTTCACGAGCACGGAGGGTACGGCCGACAGCATGCGCACGGCGCTTTCCTTCATGAAGGATGCCCAGCTCGGCGCTTCGGCGCTGAAGGTGGAGGCCGGCCATGCGGCGATCCGCCAATTCATCGACAATCCCGGCGAATGTCGCTTTCTGCAGTCGATCAAGACCTTTGCGGCGAGCGCGCTGTTCCAAGGCACGCTGATTTTCGCCAAGCGGCATAATTTCGAAGACCTGATGGAGATCTTCGTGCGGCGGCTGCGCAATTATGCCGGTGACAACTGGCCTTCGGATGTCGGTCGCATCGTCACTGGCCGGCCGGTGCACTTTGCCGGCGCCAGCCCCGATCCGGCGCTGGCGACCGAGCGCTATAACGCGGCGCTGTCGCGCTTCGGCTTTCCCGAAATCCACTATGTCTACGAGCCGGTCGCCGCCGCGTTCTACTTCGCGCAGAACCTGAAGCAGGACGCCACCGTGCTGGTCGCCGATTTCGGCGGCGGTACCACCGACTATTCGCTGATCCGCTTCGAGACCGTCGCCGGCAGGCTGACGGCAACGCCGATCGGCCATTCCGGGGTCGGCGTCGCCGGCGACCATTTCGACTACAGGATGATCGACAACATCGTCGCGCCGCTGATCGGCAAGGGCAGCCATTTCAAAAGCTTCGACAAGATCCTCGAAGTGCCGTCCAACTACTATTCCAGCTTCGGCCGCTGGAACCAGCTGTCGATCTTTAAGACGACGCGCGAATTCGAGGATCTGAAGAAGCTGGTGCGCACTAGCCTGGAACCGGAAAAGCTCGAAATCTTCATCGACCTGATCGATCATGACGAGGGCTACCCGCTCTATCAGGCGGTGTCGGCGACGAAGATGGCGCTCTCGGCCGCAGAAGAGGCGCCTTTCGATTTCGCGCCGCTTGGCCGCAGCGGACATCGCAGCATCAAGCGGAGCGACTTCGAAGGCTGGATCGCCGATGATCTCGCCCGCATCGAAGGCGCGCTCGACGACGTGCTCGACAAGACAGAGACGAAACCGTCGGAGATCGACAAGGTGTTCCTAACTGGTGGCACCTCCTTCGTGCCGGCGGTGCGCCGCATCTTTACCGAACGCTTCGAGCGCGACCGGATCGAAAGCGGTGGCGAGCTGTTGTCGATCGCCCATGGCCTGGCGCTGATCGGCGAACGCGACGACATCGCGCAATGGACTGTGCAATAGAGCAGACGAGGACGGGCAATCGGCCGTGTGCCCTTTCAATGCCTCTATCACTCCGCTAAGCTTGCCCGTATGATCTCCGCCAACGACCTTTCCCCAGCCGAGCTCGCAGCGCTTCTGCATTTCCATGCCGATGCCGGTGTGGAATGGCTGCTGGAGGAAGAGGCGATCGACCGCTTCGCCGAGTTCGAGGCGATGAAGGCCGCCCGCCGCCCGGCGGCGGCTCAGGCGCAGCAGCAACGTCCCGCCACTAGGGAACGCCCTGCCCCAGGTCAGGCACAGGTGCGCCCGAATGCAGCGGTGCGCCCAGCGCCTGCCGAACGCGCGGCGTCCGGTCCGCAACCGGCAATCCCGGACGGCGAGGCAGTGCAGCAGGCGCGCTTCGTCGCCGAGACCGCGCGCTCGCTCGTCGAGCTCAAGACCGCGATCGAAGCCTTCAGCGGCTGCAACCTCAAGCACAGTGCCCGCTCGACCATCTTTGCCAGCGGCGATGCAGAAAGCGGGATCATGGTGATCGGTTCGGCGCCGAGCGCCGAAGACGATCGCGAGGGCATGCCCTTCTCGGGAAAATCCGGCCAGCTGTTCGACAAGATGCTGGCGGCGATCGGACTGACGCGCTCGAGCGTTCTGTTGACGCAGGTCATCCCCTGGCGACCACCTGGCAATCGTGCGCCCTCGGCGGCGGAAATGGACATCTGCCGACCCTTCATCGAGCGGCAGATCGCGCTTGCCGAACCGAAGGCGATCCTGCTGCTCGGCAATTTTTCGGCGCGCTTCTTCTTTGGCGAAAACGACACGATTCACGGGTTGCGCGGCCGTTGGAAGGAGATTGCCGTTGCGGACTGTGTCATTCCTGCCATAGCCAGCCTGCATCCGCAGGATCTGTTAACCGCACCTGTAAACAAGCGGCTGGCCTGGAACGACCTGCTCGCCTTTCAAGCGAAGCTTAAGTCCCTCTCTTTGCTTAGAAATTAGCCAAAGTTGAATAATTTGTGAATCAATCCATGCGCTTTTCGCATGGCTGCATCCCGCCGTGATGCATTGCGGAATCTATGCTGCATCGCAATATCAGCTGTGTCTTGGGAGGAATCACAGGAACCAAGGCCATGAACAAGCGTTTTCGTCCTATCCATAGCGGGTTTGAAACCCTTCGCCTCGCCGGCGACCAGGTTCGTTCCACTCAAGGCTACAGCCGTTTCGGCTTTGCCACGAACGAACAGATGATTGCGCGCGGCACCGGCGTCAACAGCCGCACGGCGCGCCCGAACGCCATTTTTTCGGACTTCCAGCAATATTGAGCAGGAATTCAACGTGTCGCAGCGTCCTTTGCGCGTCCTAAAAAGACGCCCAGCGCTGTAGGCGCTTCGCCTGCCCTTCGTATCAAGAGTACCCCAACATGTCGACGATCCTGATATCGCTTCTGCGCAACATCGAAACATTCGAACATATCCGCGTTGCCGTCTGCGCCGCGCGGGAATATGAGCGCGAGCTTTCGGTCAAGCCGGCCGATACCGGATCCCGCATTGGCGCAGGTACAGCGGCGATCGTTCTCTAGAACATTTCCGAGTCATGGAAATGCTCTATCTCTTTGTTTTCGCGCATTCCGGACGCAAAACCGCTGCGCACTTTTGCTGGAAGTGCTCTGGTCAGATGGCCATTTCCTCGAGCTGGGCCTTCGCCCATTCGAAGGCTTCGTCGACATAGGCGAACTTGACCGCCTGCCAGGCGCAATATTCCTCGACGAAATCCCGCGATATCCAAAGGTGCGTCTTGCGCGGCTCGTCCTGCCAGCCGACGCAGCCGCGTTGCGCCGCTTTTGCCAGCAGCCGCTGCAGATGGGTGCGCGACATCATGAAATCGGCAGCGAGCGCACGGGTTTCGACACGGCCGACGGGCAATCTGCCCGGCTCGCTGCTTGCCATATCCATCCGGGCGATGAAGTTGTCGACGACGAGGCCGCCGGCTTCCGTCCAGAGGAACAGCGCTACCTGCTCAGGCGGCTCGCGCCAGGCGGCATCCTCGAGGCAATGGCGGGCAATGCGCGGCTGAATGAGCCGCATCAGTGATGGATTTGCCTGGAAAAAGGCTGCCCTTTGACCGCCGTCGAGCAGGTCGAGCGCGCCGAGATTGGAAATAAGCCAGGCAAACATCCCCTGATGGCTGACGTCAGCCGGCTCGAAATGACGTGGCCGCCGCCGCTCGTCGCCGGGCGTGTGGGTTATGAACCGGTAGGTATAGAGTTCTTCGATGAAAGCGAGCACGGTGTTGCGGCTCGCCACCTTATGCGCGGTAATGCGCCCGGTCAGCCGAACGGCGGTGAAACCCGAGGTCGGGTCGCGCGGATCATATTCCAGGTGGAGGGCATAGGCAGTCTGGGTCAGTAGCCAGCGTTGATGGGAGGCAAGCAGCCGCGCCAGCCGCGGACCGGCATCGAACATGCCGCGCATCTGCCCAGCCAAAAAGCGAATGCTCATCAGAAAGGAAGAGTTCCCCACCAATTGCTCCGCTGTGAATGCCATTATGCTTTTCTCCACCCCCGCTCGCCGGCCAGCGTTCGGAGCAACGACACCGAGAGCTCCTCCGGCATCAGCGGCCATTCAGACATGCACAGCTTGGAATAAATGATAGTCTCTCATGTTCAACAATCATATTCCCCAGCCCGACGATATCCCAAGAATTCGCCATTGTTTTCACTCTTTGAGCGCAAGTTTCAAGCCGCCGCAATCTCTGCGTTAAAACCTTGATAAACATGCGCTTGCAGGCGTCAGGCTTGCGGCGTCGTGGCCTTGCGCGCCTCTCTCTGCTCGATGCCCAGCTGATGCTCGCGATAGATGATGAAGATGCCGGCGGCGACGACGATGACGGTACCGATCAACATGGTCACGCTCGGCACGTCGCCGAAGACGAAGTAGGCGACAATGCCGCCGAGCAGGATCGACGTATATTCGAACGGCGCGATGGTGGAAACGTCGGCATGGCGGTAACTTTCCGTCAGCAGGATCTGCGCGACGCCGCCGCAAAAGCCGGCGGCGATCAGATAGAGCGCCGTCGGCCATGCCAGGATGAGCCAGCCGAAGGGAAGAGAAGCCAGCGAGAAGACCGAGGCGGTGATCGAGAAATAGAGCACGATCGTCGCCGTCTTCTCTTCCTCGACGAGGCGGCGCACCTGGATCATCGCCACGCCGCCGAGAACGGCCGAGAGCAGCACGCAGAGCGCGCCGACAGCCTGTTCTGCTTCCATGCCGCCCTCGCGAAACAGCGTGAGTTTGGGCCAGGAAACGATGGCGACGCCGACGATGCCGACCAGGACGGCGCTCCAGCGATAGATGCGCACGGTCTCGCCGAGAAAAACGGCAGCGAAGATGACGGCGACGAGCGGCAGCGCATAGCCGAGCGCGATCGCCTCCGGCAGCGGCAGATGCAGCAGGCCGTAGAAACCGAAAGCCATCGACAAGATGCCGATCGTGCCGCGCTTCAGGTGACCGATTGGATTGACGGTGTAGAAGGCGGCGCGCAACTGCCTGTTATAGGCCAAATAGGCCATGATCGGGAAAAGCGCGAAGAACGACCTGCAGAAGGTGACCTGACCCGGCGGGATGTCCGAGCCCGCCAGCTTGATGAAGGTCTGCATGGCCAGGAAGACCACGACCGACGAGACTTTCAGCGCAATGCCTCTCATCGGGTTTCTGAGAACCGAGTGCATGATCCTGGCTCTTGATACTGACTTAACCGGAACGGGGAGACGCGTTCGACTCGGGAACGCAGCAGGTGACGTCACCCATCGTAGCGAAAGAAAAAACCGATTGGCGAAAAAACCGCAAGCAAACATGGGAGAATCACAGAATCGCCGTCAGCTGCGGGCTGAACCATGCTGCATGCACGCCACCGCGCTGAAATTTCTCTTTTTGAGCCATTCACCCCCAAAATGTTCATCTCCCGGCGCTCGGCGTTAACCAATTGAAAACCATAGGCAAGCATCGTTTTCTATCGCTGATCTCGAAATTTTTCTTCACCGCACAAACAATTGCCCGCTCCTTCCAGGATCTCATTTGATGAAGCCGCTTAGCGCCGAAACCATTGCCCAGTCGCAGAATGCGACACCGCGCTCCATGCGCGTCGTCACCGACGGCATCAGCACCGACCTCGAGCGCTTCAGCGCCGACAACACCCACATCGTCAAGCAGATCAAGCTGCTGGCGATCAATGCGCTGATCGAGGCAGCCAGAGCCGGCGAGACCGGAAAGGGCTTCGCCGTCGTTGCCAACGAAGTGCAGCGGCTGGCACAGATCGCAACCGATATTACCGGAAGGTTCGAGAGTAACGTGCTCGGCCGCATCGGCCTCAGCCGCGCCATGGCCGATTCGCTGGTCGAGGAGATGGAGGGCGTTCGCCTCACCGATCTGGCGCAGACGCTGGTGCAGCTCATCGTCCGCAACCTTTTCGAGCGCACGGCCGATGTGCGCTGGTGGGCGACGGACCCGGCACTTTGGCAGGCGCTGCAGGAACCCGGCCGGGAAACCGTCGCCTTTGCGGCGGAGCGTCTTGGCGCCATCAACCGCTTCTACACCGTCTACCTCGATCTCGTCATGACCGATCACTCTGGCAAGGTGATCGCATCCGCCAATCCCAAGTTCCAGCGCAAGATCGTCGGCACGAGCCTTGCCGGCGAACCGTGGTTCCGCGCGGCGTCGACCTGCTCCTCCGGCGATGCTTATATTGTCGACGACGTCAAAGCGAGCCCGCTCCACGACGCCAGGCATGCGCTCGTTTACGCCACAGGCATCCGCGAAGAGGGCAAGCTCGACGGGCGGCTGGTCGGGACGCTCGGCGTCTATTTCGACTGGCAGAACCAGGGCCAGGCGATCGTCGAGAAAGAGGCGAACCTGCCACCGCAGCTGGCGGAAAAAACGACCGTCATGCTGCTCGACGGCAAGAGCCGGGTCATCGCCACCACCAATCCCGCCTTGCTCTTTTCCCATTTTGCGCTCGCCAATCCGTCCGGCCAGGCGAAAGGCAGCTATTACGACAATAACGGCTCGATCGTCGCCTTCGCGCGCACCCTCGGCTACGAGGATTACGACGGGCTCGGCTGGTACGGCGTCGTCGTGCAGCAGACGGAAAACGACGCGACGATCAAGGCTGCACTCAACCTGAAGTAGCAACCATCTCTTCGCAGCGGCGTTCATCCGTTTCCGATAAGATATTTTGCCCGCGAACTTGGTGTTCGCGGGCAATTTGCTTTAAGTTTAGTTCAGACTTTAATGTAATCATCCCCGGCAAAATTTATGGCAGAGTGCGCCCGCCTCTGTATTCCGCGGTTATCAAATAACGGTCTTCAGGAAACACCATGCGAACAGATACCGGCCAGGTCATTCATCTGGCAGATTACCGTCCCACCGACTTCGTGCTGGAACGTGTGGACCTGACCTTCGAACTCGACCCGACGGAGACAAAGGTCGAGGCGCGTCTGATCTTTCATCGTCGCCCGGGCACCGATCCGGCAGCGCCGATCGTTCTCGACGGCGACGAACTGACGCTGTCGGGGCTGCTGTTGGACCAGGTGGACCTGGACCCTTCGCGTTACGACGCAACAGCGGAAAGCCTGACGGTGCGCGACCTGCCGGAGAGCGCGCCCTTCGAACTGACGATCACCACCGTCATCAATCCTGAGGCCAATACCAAGCTGATGGGCCTTTACCGCACCGGCGGCATCTACTGCACGCAATGCGAGGCGGAGGGTTTCCGCCGCATCACATATTTCCCCGACCGGCCCGATGTGCTTGCGCCGTTCACGGTCAATATCATCGCCGACAAGGACGCCAACCCGCTGCTTTTGTCGAACGGCAACTTCCTCGGCGGCGCCGGCTACGGCCCCGGCAAGCATTTCGCCGCCTGGTTCGATCCGCATCCGAAGCCCAGCTATCTCTTCGCGCTCGTCGCCGGCGATCTCGGCGTCGTCGAAGACACGTTCACGACCATGTCCGGCCGTGAGGTGGTACTGAAAATCTATATCGAGCACGGCAAGGAGCCGCGCGCCGCCTATGCCATGGACGCGCTGAAACGCTCGATGAAGTGGGACGAGGAGAGGTTCGGCCGCGAATACGATCTCGATATCTTCATGATCGTCGCCGTCTCCGACTTCAACATGGGCGCGATGGAGAACAAGGGCCTCAACGTCTTCAACGACAAATACGTCCTTGCCGATCCCGAAACCGCGACCGATGCTGACTATGCCAATATCGAAACGATCATCGCGCATGAATATTTCCACAACTGGACCGGCAACCGCATCACCTGCCGCGACTGGTTCCAGCTGTGCCTCAAGGAAGGCCTGACGGTCTATCGCGACCACGAATTCTCTTCCGACCAGCGCTCGCGCGCCGTCAAGCGCATCGCCGAAGTGCGCCACCTGAAATCGGAGCAGTTCCCGGAGGACGGCGGCCCGCTCGCCCATCCGGTGCGGCCGACGACATATCGCGAGATCAATAATTTCTACACGACGACCGTCTACGAAAAGGGCAGCGAAGTCACGCGCATGATCGCGACGCTGCTTGGCAAGGGCGGCTTCAAGAAGGGCATGGACCTCTATTTCGACCGCCATGACGGTGAGGCCGTGACGATCGAGGATTTCGTCAAATGCTTCGAGGATGCAAGCGGGCGCGACCTCACGCAATTTTCGCTCTGGTACCATCAGGCCGGCACGCCGCTCGTCACCGCATCGGGCAGCTATGATGCGGCGGCCGGCAGCTTCACCCTGTCGCTCGAACAGATGATTCCGGCAACGCCCGGCCAGCCGAGCAAGGAGCCGATGCATATTCCGCTCAGCCTCGCGCTGTTTGGCGAAAACGGCGACAAGATCGAGCCTACCTCGGTCGACGGCGCGGAATATGCCGGCGAGGTGCTGCATCTCACAGGCCGCACGCAGACGGCCGTGTTCCATGGCGTTGGCTCGCGGCCGGTCGTTTCGATCAACCGCAGCTTCTCGGCGCCGATCAACCTGCATTTCGATCAGAGCCCGGCCGATCTTGCCCATCTCGCCCGCCATGAGACCGATCATTTCGCCCGCTGGCAGGCATTGACCGATCTGGCGCTGCCGAACCTGCTGAAAGCGGCACGCGACGCCCGCGAGGGCAAGCCTGTGATCTGCGAGGCGACCTTCGTCGAGACGCTGATTGCTGCCGCCGCCGACGAGAGCCTCGAGCCCGCCTTCCGCGCCCAGGCGCTGGCTCTGCCGAGCGAATCCGATATCGCCCGCGAACTTGGCGGCAACAACGATCCCGATGCCATCCATGCCGGCCGGCAGGCGGTCCTGAAACAGATCGCCGATGCCGGAAAGGATGTCTTTGCCGGCCTCTACGCAGCGATGACGACATCAGGTGATTTCAACCCGGATGCGAAAAGCGCCGGCTTGCGGGCGCTGCGCAATAGCGCCCTCACCTACCTCTCGCATGCCGAAGAGACGCCGGCCCGCGCCAAGGCCGCCTTCGATGCGGCCAACAATATGACCGATCTCAGCCATGCGCTGACGATTCTCGCCCATCGTTTTCCCGACAGCGCGGAGACGAGCGAGGCGCTCGCCACCTTCCGTGACCGCTTCGCGGAAAATGCGCTCGTCATCGACAAATGGTTCGCGATCCAGGCCGGCATTCCGGGCGCAAAAACCCTGGGACGGGTCCACGCCCTGATGGACGATCCGCTTTTCAAGCGCACCAATCCGAACCGGATGCGGTCGCTGGTCGGCACCTTCGCCTTTGCCAACCCGACCGGATTCGGCCGCGCCGACGGCGAAGGCTATCGCTTCCTCGCGGATCAGATTCTCGATATTGACGGGCGCAACCCGCAGCTTGCCGCCCGCCTCCTCACCTCGATGCGCTCCTGGCGGTCGCTCGAACCCGTACGTGCCGATCACGCCCGCTCGGCGCTGATCGAGATCGAGCGGGCGTCCGATCTTTCGACCGACGTGCGCGACATCGTCGAGCGCACGCTTAAAGGGTAATTTGATTCGACCCGCCACCAGGAGAAATTCGGCGGCCGGTCGCCCAGCACCTCGAATCACCTCGAAAAACCCAAGATTATAAATAGTTAACGGATTTTTACCTTTGCCTCTGGACAAGGCGAATCACCCATGATTCTCTAGGTCAGGTTCGAGCGAGCGGCGCGCGAATCACATGAGGGACAAGGCGAAGAGATGATGGACGTGCGGCGGGCAACCGTGGCCGGAGGACGGCTGCGTGTCGATTTTGACGGGCTGAAAGCCTGGCGCGACAGCCTTTCGGGCCATGCGACATCGGAACCACTTCTCCGTTATCTGCCGAAGGCCGAGCTGGTCTTGAAGCGAGCCATCCCGGCGCTGATCGTTGCCTTCCTCTCCGTCGTCGCCGCCTCGCATTTCTTCGGCATGATGAGCGAATATGGGCGTCTGGAGGCCTCGGCGCGCCATGCCACCGCACTTTCGGCGGCGACCGCCTCTGCTGTGTTTGCCGATGCGGCAGACATCTTCGACAGCGGCGATATCACCGGGGCGCAGGCCCGCCTCGCCAAATACCTGCCTCAGGACCGGCTGGACAGCGGCGCTTTCGTGCTGCTCGTGCAGGCAAGCGGCAAGGTTTTTGCCGCGACCACCGCCGGGCTTTCACATGTTGGCAGCAATGTCGGCGATTTCTTCCCCGAGGTCTCGGCGATCCGGCGCTTCGGCGATCGCGCCGGCGTCATCGAAACGACGATTGGCGGCGTGCCGCATTATGCCGAGATCACGCTGATGGGCAATGCCGGCGGTTATATCGTCGCCGCCACCTCGCTCGACGAGATCGGCCGGCTCTGGCGCGAGGAACTGGCGCTCAACGTGACGCTGTTTGCCGGGATCTCCTCCATCCTGCTCGTCATCCTCTATGCCTACTACACGCAGGTGAAGCGCGCCCGCGACGCCGACGACATCTTCGTGGAATCGAACCTGCGCGTCGAGACGGCGCTGTCGCGCGGCCGCTGCGGCCTCTGGGACTTCGATTTCGAGAACCGCGAATTTTTCTGGTCGCGCTCGATGTACGACATGCTCGGCCTGCCGGGTTCCGACAAGACGATGGGTTTCGGCGAAGCCGCCCGGCTGATGCATCCCGATGACGGCGGGCTCTACGAGATCGCGCGCGCCATCGGCAAGGGCGCCTCCGGCCAGGTCGATCAGATCTTCCGCATGCGCCATGCCGGCGGCCACTATGTCTGGATGCGGGCGCGTGCCCAGGTGATCCGCAGCAATTCCGGCCGTATGCACCTGATCGGCATCGCCATGGACGTGACCGAACAGCATCGGCTCGCCCAGCGCTACGCAGAAGCCGACCAGCGCCTGGCCGACGCCATCGAATGCACCTCGGAAGCGTTCGTGCTCTGGGACAAGAACGATCGGCTCGTCATGTGCAACACACATTTCCAGCAGGCCTATGGGCTGCCGGACAGCGTGCTCGTGCCCGGCACCGAGCGCTCGACCGTCAATGCCGCCGCCGCCCGGCCTGTCATCGAGCGGCGGATTTCCGATGCCGACGGCTCCGGCTATTCGCGTACGACGGAGGTGCAGCTTGCCGACGAGCGCTGGCTGCAGATCAACGAGCGGCGCACCCGCGACGGCGGCAGGGTCTCGGTCGGAACCGACATCACGCTGATGAAACGCCATCAGGAGCGGCTGCGTGAATCCGAGCGCCGGCTGATGGCGACCATCGGCGACCTGTCCGCCTCGCGCCAGACGCTGGAGATCCAGAAATCCGAGCTTTCGACGGCCAACGCCAACTACCAGGCGGAGAAGGAACGCGCCGAGGCCGCCAACAAGGCGAAATCGGAATTCCTCGCCAACATGTCGCATGAGCTGCGCACGCCGCTCAACGCCATCCTCGGCTTCTCGGAAATTCTGCAGAACCAGATGTTCGGGCCGCTCGGCTCGCTGAAATACGACGAATATGCCCGCGATATCCATGACAGCGGCAAACATCTGCTCAACGTCATCAACGACATTCTCGACATGTCCAAGATCGAAGCCGGCCATGTCAGGCTGCATTGCGAGCGCATCGATCTTGTGCCGCTGATCGAGGAAAGCCTGCGCTTCACCGCCATGCCCGCGGCTGAAAAGAACATCGTCATCGAACAGCGCATCTGCTCCGGCCTGACATTGATGGCCGACCGCCGGGCGATGAAGCAGGTGCTGCTCAACCTGCTCTCCAATGCAGTGAAGTTCACCGACAATGGCGGCCGCATCGCGGTGCGCACCCGCCGCGTCGATGGTGCCGTCGTCGTCACCATCGCCGACACCGGCATCGGCATTCCACGCTCGGCGCTGTCGAAGATCGGTCAGCCCTTCGAGCAGGTGCAGAGCCAGTATGCCAAGAGCAAGGGCGGCTCCGGCCTCGGGCTCGCCATCTCCCGCTCGCTGACCTTGCTGCATGGCGGCCGCATGAAGATCCGCTCACGCGAAGCGGTCGGCACGGTGATCTCGCTGCGCATTCCCGACGATATTTAGGTGTCGAACAAAGGGCCGGAATGATGCGCTCATCCCGGCACACTAACTGGTCTTCACAGCTAGCTGGCAGCCACAGCCTTTCATTGCGGGTCGACGCTGAGTGATGCCGTCAGACGGCAATCTTGCCATCGCCCACTTTGGTGATGGCAATGACAGCAGGTTGCACTGGCATGTCAGGCTTGAAGTCCGGCCAGCGGCTGACGCGGACCGTTTCTCACAAAAGCAGCGCAAAAACGGCGATCACGCCGTCCTCACTTTTCATTGCTCCTCCTTGATCTCGTGAATTTGTCTTTTATAAACATAGGCTTATCGTACTTCAAGTGATTGTCAACAAATGTCGAACAGTTCGTCGCTGTTTCGGGAGGGCTGAGCACCCGCTAGGGAAACGCTGCACGCAATGTGCTGTCAAAACAATTCAAGGATCAGCGATGTTTTCCATTAAGTCCGCCCTCGTTGCCGGTGTCCTGGCACTTGCGTCCTCCACTGCATATGCGCAGACGATCGATGTTCCTGCCGGCACCTACCGGGCGGATGTGACCCATACCAACGTTCTGTGGAGCGTCGTCCATTTTGGCCTTTCCAACTATATCGGCCGCTTCGACAAGATTTCCGCGACGCTCGAGCTCGACCCTGCGGACGTTACGAAGTCGAAACTGTCGGCAACCATCGATCCGGCTTCGGTCAGCACAAACTATCCGGCAAGCGACAAGAGCTTTGATGCAGAGATTGCCGGTGAGATGTTCTTTGATGCGGCCAAGTTCAGCGAGATCACTTTCGTTTCCACGGCCATCGACGTCAAGGACGGCAAGACCGGAACCGTCACCGGTGACCTGACGTTCCACGGCGTCACCAAGCCCGTCACGCTCGACGTTACCCTGAACGCAGCGCTCAACCCGCACCCGATGTCCAAGAAGCCGACCGTCGGCTTTTCAGCAACCGGCGTGATCAAGCGCTCCGATTTCGGCGTTGCCGCTTTGGTCGGTCCTGTCAGCGACGACGTCAAACTGACGATCGAAACCGAGTTCGTCGCTCAGTAGGTGTTCGTTGCCGGTGCAGCCCGACATCGTCGGGTTGCGCCGGCTCTTTTGCGTTCCCATTGAGACGACTGGAAGTCACCCATGTCAGCTACACATTCGGTCCGGGCCTACAGTATGGGTGCAATGATTCTGCACTGGCTCATCGCTGCGCTCATCCTGACCCAGCTTGCCATGGGTTTTCTGATGAGCCGCGTGGAGAGCGTTCCAGATACGCTGCGTTTTGCGATGTTCCAGTGGCACAAGACGTTCGGCATCGCGGTCCTAACCTTGACGATCGCCCGCATCGCCTGGCGCCTGTTCCACACGCCGCCCGCGCATGCGCCGATGAGACGGGCGGAACAGGTCGCGGCCAGCATCGTCCATGCACTGTTCTATGCGCTGATGCTGGTCGTGCCTTTGACCGGCTGGCTGCTGGTGTCGGCGTCCTCTACAGGCATTCCCACCCTTCTGTTTCTCTCCGATACCCTGGTCTGGCCACATCTGCCCATTCCGGTCTGGATGCGCGCAACGGTTGAGGCAGCGTCCGAGAATGCGCATGTCATTCTGGCCTATGGTTTCGGGTTGCTTCTGGTTCTGCATGTGGCCGGGGCGCTCAAGCATTCGGTGATCGACCGGATGCCGTCCTTTTCGCGAATGATACCTGTCGGCTGGCTGCGCCGGATGCCCTCCTCCGCAATCGGCGTGCTGGTCTCCGTCGTTCTGGCACTGTGCTTTATCGGCGGCGGACTGTTGATCTCCAGAACGGGCGGCACTGCATCCGTCAATGCCGCGGACCTTGGATCGACTGAAGCATCGCCATCCAGCTGGGTGATCGATAAAACGAAGTCTGCACTGACCTACACGATCAATTTTTCCGGAACGCCGACTGCCGGCACGATCGGAAAATGGGACGCATTCATCGAATTCGATCCGGACAATCTTGGCGCCGCCAAGGCGCGGATTGCCATAGATGCCGCCTCCATCGATTTCGATAATTCATTCGTCAGGCCCAATATCGGCGGCGACGACGGCCTGCAGACGGCCACCCATCCGCTGGTCGAGGTTGTGCTCGACCATTTCGAAACGGCGGGCGAGGCCTATTTCGGCAAGGGCAATGCCCTTGTCCGCGGTGTGACGGTGCCCGTGTCGGTCCCGTTTACGATGCATCGCGACGGGGCGGGACGGGCCATCGTTGCCGGCACTGCGGAGCTGGATCGTCTGGCCCTTGGACTTGGCCTGCAGAATGACGGAAAGGGTGAATGGCTCGACAAGGTCATCCGCGTAACCTTCAAGCTCGAAGCGACGCCGTCCGGGCCGACGAGCTAAGCCGGAAAGTCGTTGGCGCCCCCGGATTCCGTGAAGAAAGAACAACCTGCGATCTCGATCTAGGGTAGATGAGGCTGCCATCCTCGCCAATGATACCGAGTAGGGTTGTCTGCAGCCGTCTTTGGTCGTGATGTTGCACGAGCGTGCAGGAGGTTGCGGGCCGCATCGATACAGGTATCTGCCACATGAACGATCCCACCGGTATATGACGAGGCACAAATGCCCCTTGGTGGTGTAAAGGCGGCTGGAATTGGGCGCGTTGGCGGAAAAGCGGGTATCGCCGAGTTCACGGATTTGCGCTGGATCACGGTGCAGACGTTGGAGCGCCGCTACCCGTTCTGAAGCACTATTATCCCGAAGAACAGCCGCGGCAAGGTCTGGAAGTTTACACAGAGACCTTGCCGCTCCAATTTATTTAGCAAGCGGTCTCAGAGTAATCGGCGATCCAGGGTCACGACCAGAACCGACCTTCGTCAGCCGTCCGATGCGGCGGTGAAAACCGCCAATTGAGCCGCGAAAGCACGCTTGTATGCCGGCCGCGCTTCGGCCCGGGCGACATAGGCGGAGAGGTTCGGATATTCCTCCAGTATGCCTGATCCTTTCAACCTGAGAAGCACCGTCACCATCAGCAGGTCACCGGCGCTGAACGCACCATCGAGCCAGTCGGCATCGCCAAGGCGACGGGACAGATCGTCCAGCCGTTTCCGGATGCTGGCCTCGAGGGCAGAAAGGCGCTGGTCGTACCAAGGCTTGTCGCGCTCGAGGATCGTGACGAGAGCGCGGTCGAAGATCGGCGGTTCCACGGTGTTGAGCGCGGCAAACATCCATGTGAGCGCGCGTGCCCGGGCATTCGCATCGTCCGGCAACAGGCCCGGATGGCGCTCGCCGATATGAAAGACGATCGCTCCGGACTCGAATAAAGCGAGATCGCCTTCTTCATAGGTCGGGATCTGCCCGAAAGGCTGCAGTGCGAGATGGGCGGGTTCTCTCATCGTCTTGAACGAAACAAGACGAACGGCGTAAGGCTGGCCCACTTCTTCGAGCGCCCAGCGAACGCGCATGTCACGCGCCAGCCCCCTGCCGCGATCGGGCGACCGTTCAAAGGCGGTAATGGTAACCGTCATTGGTGTTCTCCATAGCTTTGTCCTGAAGACGGCTGGCTAAACGAGAATCCGACAGGCGCTCGAGATAATCCTCGCGGTCATCCCATCTGGTGTGAGATCAGACTTTCACGACATTCAGGAATATTTTCCGAACCGCTTTCGACAGCCGCTTCACCTCCGCTTCCAGCGTCTTGATGTCAGGGTAGTCGCCGGCGCGGCAGACGAGTTCGACAAGACCGGCCGGCGCTTCTTTCGGATCAAACAGGCCGTCGATGGAGAGGCGGATCAGTTGCGAAAGGCCGGTATAAAGCGTGAAGGCCTCGAGACATATGTCGAGATCGGACTTCGCCATCAGCGGGTCGCCAAGCACTTTCAGGGCCTCGCCGGTGCTCATCCCATTGACGGCAATGCCGACGCCCCCGTTCGGTGCGATCAGCGCCAGATACTGGGCGATGAATTCGAGATCGATGACGCCGCCGGGAATGAGCTTCAGGTCCCACGGGCCGGAGGGCGGCTTTTCCTTGTCGATCAGTTCGCGCATCTCGGCAACATCATGCGCCACCTTGGCAATATCGCGATCGGCTGACAGCACCTCGCGGACGATATGTTCTGCCTCGGCGATCAGGCTCTCATTGCCGCAAATCAGCCGGGCGCGGCTGAGCGCCATATGTTCCCAGGTCCATGCCTCTTCGCGTTGATATTTGCCGAAGGCAATGATGCGGGTGGCGACAGGCCCCTTGTTGCCGGATGGGCGCAGCCGCATGTCGACCTCATAAAGCACGCCTTCGGCGGTCGGCGCCGACAAGGCGGCCATCAGCCTCTGGGTGATGCGGGTGAAATAACGCGTCGCATCGAGCGGCTTCGGCCCGTCGGATTCGGAGGCCGCGTCGTCATAATCATAGAGCAGGATCAGATCGATGTCGGAACCGGCCGTCAGCTCGAAGCTGCCGAGCTTGCCCATGCCCGCGACAGCGATGCGCCCGCCAGGATATTCGCCATGCACTGCCCGCATCTCGCCCACCACGGCATCGAGTGCCGCCGCAATGACGAGGTCGGCGAGATGGGTAAAGGCGCGTGCGGCCATCACGCCGTTGATCGCGCCTGTGAGCAGGCGGATGCCGATCAGGAAGCGCTGCTCGGCGGCGAAGATGCGCAGCCGGTCGAGCACCTCTTCATAGTGGCGGGCCTGGGCAAGCGAGCCCTTCAGCCGTTCACCGAGATAATCGCGCGTCGGCAGCTCGGCCATCAGCCCAGGATCGAGCATGCCGTCGAAGACGTGCGGTTTGGCGGCGATCACCTCGGCAAGCCGGGGTGCCGAGGACATGATGTTGACGATCAGCGACAGCAGCGCCGGGTTGCTGCCGAGCAGCGAGAACAGCTGGATGCCGGAGGGAAGGCCGGAGATGAAACTGTCGAAGCGCAGCAGCGCCTCGTCGGCGCGCTTGCTTTCGCCGAAGACCCGCAGGAGCTGCGGCGCCAGTTCCGTCAGCCTTTCACGCGCCTCGACCGATTGCGTCGCGCGGTACCGGCCGTAGTGCCAGGTGCGGATGATGCGGGAAATATCAGACGGTCTGGTAAAACCGAGCCTCTTCAACGTCTCCAGCGTATCGGGGTCGTCGCCCTGGCCGGTGAAGACAAGGTTTCCGGTGTCGGCGGAAAGCCTGCTCTCCTGTTCGAAGAGGTGAGCATAACGCCGCTCGACCGTCTTCAGCACGCCGACCAGCCGTTCCGAGAAGCTCGGCGTGTCGGAAAAGCCCATCATGAAGGCGATGCGTTTCAGGTCGGCATCCGTTTCCGGCAGCAGGTGGGTCTGCTCGTCGCGCACCATCTGGATGCGATGCTCGACATCGCGCAGGAACCAGTAGGCCTCCGTCAGTTCGTCGCGGGTCTCCGCGTCGATCCATTTCGCCTTGGTGAGCTCACCGAGCGTCTCCTCCGTCGCCCTGCCACGCAATGCCGGCATGCGGCCGCCGGCGATCAGCTGCTGCGTCTGGACGAAGAATTCGATCTCGCGAATGCCGCCGCGGCCGAGCTTGACGTTATGACCCTTGACCGCAATGGCACCGTGGCCCTTATGCGCGTGGATCTGCCGCTTGATCGAATGGATATCGGCAATCGCCGCGTAATCGAGATATTTGCGGAAGACGAAAGGGGCGAGCCCGCGCAGAAAATCGCCGCCCGCGGTCAAGTCGCCGGCAACGGCACGCGCCTTGATGAAGGCCGCCCGCTCCCAGTTCTGGCCCCTGCCCTCATAATAGATCATCGCCGCATCGACCGGGATCGCCAGCGGCGTCGAACCGGGATCGGGGCGCAATCTGAGATCGGTGCGGAAGACGTAGCCGTCCGCTGTCCGCTCCTGCAGGATGCGCACCAGCCGGCGCATCATTCTGGGAAAGACGTCGATCGCGTCATCGGGGTCGGGCACGATGCCCGCCTGTTCGTCGAAGACGACGACGAGGTCGATATCGGAGGAATAGTTGAGTTCGGATGCGCCGAGTTTGCCCATGCCGAGCACGATCAGCCCGGAGCCGTCGCTCGGTGCCGCCAGATCCCGCAGCCTGAGCTTTCCACCCTCATGCGCCGAAAGCAGCAGATGATCGATCGCGGCGGCAACCGAAGCTTCGGCAAGCTCGCTCAGCCAGGCCGTCGTCGCCCGCCCGTCGAAGATGCGCGCGAGATCGGCGAGTGCAACGAGGAAAGCCACCTTGCGCTTGATGATGCGCAGCCTGCTCATCACTACGGATTCGGCAGGTGCAGCCCCCTCCCCATCCGGCCGCCAGCAGCCCCGCGCCTCGGCGACCAGCGCCTCGATCTGCGGCTCCAACGGCTCGGTAACGGCGCCGGCAAGGATGGCGGGATCGAGATTGGCGATTTCGCGCAGATAGGGCGACAGCGTCAGCACCGCTGCAATGAAATCGCGAAGCGGGCCTTCCGTCTTCAGCATCGCAGCCACCGACGGCTCGTGTCCGCCGGCCTCCTGAAGGTCGGCCAACGCCAGCTTCAACTCCGCCTGGTTCAGCGGACGTAGCAGCCCTTCGGCCACATCCTTCAGGCCATGCGTCGATTTCGTCAGCATGCGCTCTCCCTGCTTTAGCGCCTAAGGAACGGTCCCGCAGAATCGCGGAAAACGCCTCCTTCGACCGGCATTAAACTAGTGCCCGTCCACAAACGGTAAACCACTGAAATTATTGGAGGAATAGCGATATTGCGACGGGCAAAGCCCGGCGGTTTCAGGTATACTTTAGATCAAGCCATTGATTCTAAAGACAAACCCGCAACCGCCGGAGCCGACAATGCGCCAAGAACGCACCGTCCAAGCCAATATATTCGATCTTTTCGCCGAACACGAGATCGGCCGCGAGCTGAAAGCCATGTCGCAATGGCTGGATGAGCATCGTGATCTGCTCGGGCTGGTAGCGCAGGACCTGCGCCGCCACGGCGTCAAGGAGACCGGCCGCGAGGGCCTGCCGGCGGAGGCCGTGCTGCGTTGCGCCCTGCTCAAACAACACCGTCAGTTGAGTTATGAGGAGTTGGCCTTTCATCTGGAAGATTCCGCCTCGTTCCGGGCCTTTGCCCGGCTGCCGTGGGGGTGGAACCCGAAGAAGTCGGTCTTGCACAAGACGATCAGCGCGATCCGGGCCGGGACCTTTGAAGCGATCAATCGCGTGCTGTTGACGAGCGCCCGGCAGGACAAGGTGGAACGCGGCAAGGTCGTGCGCATCGACAGCACCGTCACTTCGGCGCTGATGCACGAACCGAGCGACAGTAGTCTTTTGTGGGACTGCGTGCGGGTGATGGTGCGGCTGTTGCAGCAGGCGGCTTCCTTGGGCAGCGCCATCTCATGGCACGATCACTGCCGCGCGGCGAAGAAGCGATCCCGGGCGATCCAATTTACCCGCGGTCGTCCGAAACGAGTTCAGCACTATCGCGCGCTGCTCAGGATCACGCGCACCACCTTGAGCTATCTCGAACAGGCGGCGGCGCAACTGCCCTTGGCGGCGGGCCCGGCGGTCGAACTCTGGCAGGCCCAACTCCGCCACTATAAGCCGCTGATCGAACGGATCATCGCCCAGACCGAGCGGCGGGTCCTGGCCGGCGAGGCGGTGCCGGCTGGCGACAAGCTGGTCAGTTTGTTCGAGCCGCATGCCGACATCATCGTCAAAGGCAGCCGCGACGTCGAGTATGGCCATAAGATCAATTTGACCACCGGCACAAGCGGGCTGATCCTCGACCTCGTCGTCGAAACCGGCAACCCGGCCGACAGCGAGCGCTTGCTGCCGATGCTGGAACGCCACATCGGCATCTGGGGCGAGGCGCCGCGTCAGGCGGCGGCCGACGGCGGCTATGCCAGCCGCGATAATTTGAGCCGAGCCAAAGCCTGGGGCATCTGCGACATGGCCTTCCACAAGAAGTGCGGCCTCAGGATCGAAGACATGGTCAAGAGCCGCTGGGTCTATCGCAAGCTGCGCAACTTCCGCGCCGGCATCGAGGCCGGCATCTCCTGCCTCAAACGCGCCTACGGCTTGGGGCGCTGCACCTGGCGTGGGCTCGACCACTTCAAGGCTTATGTCTGGTCCTCGGTGGTCGCATACAATCTCGCCCTCTTCGCCCGCCTCAGGCCGACCTGACATCCCATGTCGCCAGCCAAAACCGGACCGGCGTGACGCCGGCAGTTGCCAATGCGCGCATGTCCACCAGAAATCCTGGCCGCCGCAATTAGCACCCATGAGCCACACCGCATGGCTTCAAAGCGGCCACCAAGCGGAACCCAAGTGCGCTGCAAGCTCAAGAAAACCAGCGTTTATGGACGGAAACTAAACTAGGGTCCTGGCGGCAAACCGCCAATATACGATTCAACCGATCGTATTTCGGTGGAAAAAGCTCAGGCAGCCTTGGCGGGGAAGATCATGCTGACGGTCAATCCGCGCTTTTCAGGTTTGTCGGGATCGGTATCGGAGAGTTCCAACCGGCCGTTGTGCAGCTCCATCACCGCTTCCACCAGCGAAAGCCCGAGCCCCGTTCCCGGCTTCGAGCGGCTTTCATCGAGGCGGACGAAGCGCTTCACCACGTCGTCGCGCCTGTCGGCCGGAACGCCCGGCCCATGGTCGGCGACCGAAAGGCAGATGCCATCCGGGCGGCGGGAAAGCTTCAGCGATACTTTGCCCGCCCCTTCCGTATCGGAGGAATATTTGATGGCATTGTCGAGCAGATTGAAGATTGCCTGGCCGATCAGCTCTCGATTGCCCTGCACCTCGACATCCGGCTCGATGCTGGAGCTGAGGCCGAGCCCGGCCTCCTCCGCCGCCGGCTCGTAAAGCTCGGCGCTGTCGGCGACGATGGCCGAAAGCTCCACCGGCGACATCTCGGCGGCGACCGATCCGGCCTCGACGCGGGAGATCATCAACAGCGCGTTGAAGGTGCGGATCAACTGGTCCGATTCGGAAATGATGCCTTCCAGCGCGGTGCGCCGCGCCTCGCCATCGGCGACACCGAGCGCATCGGCCGCCTTGTTGCGCAGCCGCGTCAACGGCGTCTTGAGATCGTGGGCGATGTTGTCGGAGACCTGCCGCAGTCCCTCGTTCAGCTTCTCGATGCGCTCCAGCATGGTATTCAGCGACATCGACAAGCGGTCGAATTCATCGCCGGATCCGCCCACCGGCAGGCGCTGCGACAGGTCGCCGGCCATGATCTTCTTGCTGGCATCCGACATGCGGTCGATGCGTTTCAGCGCGTTGCGGCCGATGCCGAACCAGATGATGATGGCGCCGAGCCCCATGATCGCCAAGGCCACCATCAGCGCCTGGCGCACCAGCAGACGGAAACGCTCGGGGTCGCCGAGGTCGCGGCCGATCAGGATTCTGAGGCCATTGTCGAGCACGAAAATATTGGCGATTGCCTTGTGGCGGCGCTCGATGCCGCTGTCGGTATAACGCTGGTAGCCGAAGGGCGCAGAGGTCCAGCCGATCTCCTCGAAGACACCCGGCTGCACGGAGGCGACGTTGCCGGCGAGAATATCGCCCGAGGGACCGGCGATGATGTAGAGGTTGGCTCCAGGCTGGCGTGCACGCCGCTCCATCGTGCGCAGGAGAAGGTTCATGCCGCCGGTGTCATAGGCGCGCTGCACCTGCTCCACCTCCTGCCTGACGGCGTCGCGGATCTGGCCCGTCAGCAGCCGCTCCGACATCGCCGTCACATAGAAGACGAGCGTCGCGGCGCAGATGGCGAAAAGGAGAATGTAGAGTGCCGAAAGGCGGACTGCTGTGGACTTGAAGAGAACCCTGAAACGGCTCATCCCTCATCCTTGATCATGTACCCCGCGCCGCGAATGGTCTTCAGGAGCGGCTGGTTGTAGTCCTTTTCAATCTTCGAGCGCAGGCGCGAGACATGAACGTCGATGACGTTGGTCTGCGGGTCGAAGTGATAGTCCCAGACATTTTCGAGCAGCATGGTGCGGGTCACCACCTGGCCCGCATTCTTCATCAGATATTCCAGCAGGCGGAATTCGCGCGGCTGCAGCGGGATCTCCTTGCCGCCGCGGCGCACTTCGTGGGAGAGCCGGTCGAGTTCGAGATCGCCGACGCGATAGACGACGTCCTGATCCGGCGTGCCCTTGCGACGGCCGAGCACCTCGACGCGCGCCAGCAACTCGCTGAAGGCATAGGGCTTCGGCAGGTAGTCGTCGCCGCCGGCGCGAAGACCGGTCACGCGGTCATCGACCTGGCCGAGCGCCGAGAGGATGAGGACCGGCGTATGGATGGCCTTGCGGCGCAACTCGCTGATAACGGAAAGCCCGTCCCGGCGCGGCAGCATGCGGTCGATGACGATGACGTCGTAGGTATTTTCCGACCCCATGAACAGGCCGCTCTCGCCGTCGCTGGCGTGATCGGCAACGATACCCGCCTCGCGAAAGGCTTTCGTGAGGTAGGCGGCAGCCTCGAGATCATCTTCGATGATGAGAATCTTCATGCGGCCGACATTACCCGCCGGCTGCGTTTCGGCAAGGCTCAAAGCATCTTCCTGCGGGGCGGCGCTCATCGTGATCATCCTTCAAAAGGCAGAAGAATCGAGCCGCGCGGAGCTACGTCCGCACGGCTCGTGTTGTCTTGAGGATCAGCCCTGGCCGTTGATCGGAAGCGCTACGAAACGGCTTCCTTCATTGGACTGTATCTGGAAGAGCGCGCGGGTGCGCCCGTCCTTCTTTGCCTGGTTCAGCACCTTGACGATATCGTCGGCGCTGGAGACCTCCTGGTTGTTGACCGAGGTGATCTTTTCGCCTTCCTTGATGCCCTTGTCAGCGGCGTCGGAGTTCGGATCGATGTCTGTTATCGCCAGGCCCTTGCCGTCGTCAGACGGGCCGACCGTCAGGCCGAGATCGGCAAGCGCCTTTTCGGAAGCCGGTGCCTCAGGCTGCTGCGGCTGATTGTTGTCATCGGCAGACGCATCCTTCTGGTCGATCGGCAGCGTGCCGAGTTCGACGGTGAGAGGCTGGGCCTTGCCGGCGCGCCAGACTGAAAGCTCGACCTTGCTGCCCGGCTGCATCGCGCCGATGCGGCGGCTGAGATCACGCGCATCCTTGATCGTCTCACCGTTCAGCGCGGTGACGACGTCGCCGGCCTTCATGCCGGCCTTGTCACCCGGCGATCCGGCCTGCGGGGCCACGACCAGGGCGCCGCTCGGCTCGGAGAGACCGATGGATTCGGCGATATCCTTGGTCACCGGCTGGATCTGGACACCCAGCCAGCCACGCGAGACCTGGCCATCCTTCATCAGATCGGCGACGACATCCTTGGCGGTCGAGGCGGGAATGGCGAAGGCGATGCCGACGCTGCCGCCCGACGGCGAGAAGATCGCGGTGTTGATGCCGACGACTTCGCCGCTGAGATTGAAGGTCGGACCGCCGGAGTTGCCGCGGTTCACGGCGGCATCCACCTGCAGGTAATCGTCATAAGGACCGGAGCCGATATCGCGGCCGCGAGCCGAGACGATGCCGGCTGTGACCGTGCCGCCGAGGCCGAAGGGGTTGCCGACGGCAACGACCCAGTCGCCGACGCGGACGTTGTTGTCGTCTGCCCAGTTGACGTAGGTGAACTTCTTGCCCTTGCCGTCGACCTTCAGCACGGCGAGGTCGGTGCGCGGATCCTTGCCGATCAGCTTGGCATCGAGTTCGGTGCCGTCATTCGTGACAGCGACGAAGGCCTGGCCATCAGAAACGACGTGGTTGTTGGTGACGATATAGCCGTCCTCGGAGATGAAGAAGCCGGAGCCCTGGGCGACGGGGCGGAGGCGACCCTTGCCGCCCGGACCACCATTCGGGCCGTTCTGGCCGAAGCGCCTGGAATGGCCCTGCTGATCATTCGGATCCTGGCCGAACTGCTTGAAGAACCGCTTCAGCGGATGATCATCGGGAAGGTCGTCGAAGCCGCGGCCGTTGAAATCGAAGGAGAAGCCGTCATTGTTGTTGTCGGAGACGGGATTGACGCGGTTTTCGACCCGGACGGAAACGACGGCCGGCGAAACGGCGTCGACGACATTGGCGAAGCTCGGAACGGCAGGCGCCTGAACCTTGACAGCTTCGGCATAAGACCGGGTGATTTCGAGCGGAACGCCGGTTGCGAGCACAGCGGCTGCGATACCGGCGACGGTAGAAGCCTTGAGCACAGTAGCGAGGGACGGACGTCCGTTGAAATTCTTGAGCATTGGAGCACCTTCTCTTGTTCTTAGATCTTCAGACCGGCGACGCCGGATCAGTCGATGAAGAAAGATATAGGACGCCGCACCTTACTGCGAACTGTCCGGCCAATGAAAAGTTCGTAATGTTTGGTTTCGGCCAAACCCAATGGTTTGATGACCCTGGCACGTGGTGCAGCAGGGTAGCGACGGTCATCAGTGTTTCCGCTAGGGTCGGCTGTTCAAGACCAACGCCAGAACTGGATGCATTGAAAGAAATATCTGGAGCGGAAAGTCGCCACCTATTGATTTTATTCTGACGCCGAATACTCTCCGGGAAGTTGTGAGGGAGGTGGGTATGGTATTCGATTTTGGCGATCTTGATAAACCGAAGGCGAAGAGCGCCTCACCGAATCCCCGAGACATCTTCCGTAGCAGGCCGTCAGGAAAAGCGAAAATCAAGGAACTTTGGCAGGGTCAGGCGCAGGCACTTGACGATTGGTATAAGAATTCCAAGCAAGATACATTGATCTCGATGTATACTGGAGCGGGAAAGACGCTGGTCGGTGTTCTAATCGCGCAAAGTTACTTGTTGCAGGGTATCCGGAACGTTGTCTACGTTTGTCCGACGATCGACCTCATCCATCAGACAATCCGTGAGGCGAGCGGTATAGGTATCAACCCCACCACGTATCATCAGCAGAGTTTTTCGGATCAGAACTTTGCGCAGTCAAAATCATTCTGCGTGACGACTTATCAGGCTCTCTTCAATACGCGGAACAAGTTTCGTGGGCAGCACGCCCCTGGCGCAATCATCTTCGACGATGCGCATGTTGGAGAGCGTTTGGTTCGAGAGGCGTTCACGCTCACTATCAAGAAGGCCAAGCATGAAGTCTTGTATGCACAATTGGCGAACGTTATCCGCCAATGCTTTCAGGATATTGGTCAACTATACAACTTCGAACAGGTTGTTTCCGATTTTTCGGCCGGGTCGGTTGCCCTGTGTCCTCCAAACGGAGTCCACAATCGCAGTCATGAGTTTCAGGCGACACTCGCGCCCCACGTTGACGGGGATATCTCACTGCAACTTCCCTTCGATTACCTCCGGGGACATTTGCAATATTGTGCGATCACAATAAGCAAGTTCGTAATCGAAATAACTCCTCCGTTTATACCCGCGCTGCAAGTCGCAGCCTTGGAAGAGAAAAACGTGCCTAAGGTGTTCCTTTCGGCAACAGTTCAGTCAAAGGGCGATATCATCAGGGCATTCGGAAGATCACCGCGAGTAATTGAACCGGATGTCGATGCAGGGCTAGGCGAACGTCTGATGCTCTTCGGATCGGCCCTTGGCAAGTATTGCGACGACGTCAAAGGGCTCCAGCATCTCAGTAGGAGCACCAACGTTTTGATAGCGACACCGACCGAGAAGGCAGCGGACAAATGGGATGAATTCGCCTCACCGCCCAAGACGGCGGAGACATTTACCCAAAAACTCAACGAATTCAGATTGAACCCTACAGGCGCCTTTATCCTGGTTGGACGATATGACGGCATCGACCTGCCCGACGATGACTGCCGTGTGATGGCTGTTGACGGGGTGCCTATCGGCTCGGCGCAACTCGAGCGGTACCTGTTTGACAGAATCAAACTGGATCAAACTTTCTTCCCGCGCGTCGCCAACAGGTTCACGCAACTTTTCGGCCGGATCAATCGCGGCAAGAACGATTATGGGATATATTTCATCTACTCGAGCGACGCGGAAAACTGGCTCCGGAACGTTGCGAACCAAGCCTATTTTCCTAAAGTCCTGCAGGAGCAGATACGCCTCTCTGAAGAGTTTTGCGATCAGCTCCGCGACATGACTTTGGAGAAAATTGAATCAATCGTCACTCAGATCATCGAGCGCGACCCGCAGTGGCTGGCGTACTACCAAGCGCAGATTGGACAAAACCCGATCGACGAAAAGCGCATAAGTGATAGAGAAGATTACACGAAGTTCGATGATGAGCTGGCGAAACGTGAAGCGAACTTCATTATACGTCTATGGCAGGGAGACCATATCGGCGCGATGAGCCAATTCGAGGAAATCATTGAAGAGGTTCGTCTAAAGAATCCGCGCCTTGCGGGCTGGTACTCCATCTGGCTCGGTGCTGCCAACTGTATTCTTGGTCGATCAGAGCCGATGTTCGACTGGTTCGATGAAGCCAGAAACCGACTTGGGGGAAAGCTGCCGCTTCCGAGGCAAGAGCAACTGGATGTCGGTGTTCTCCATGCGGTCAAATCCGTTATCGAGGAAGGCCTACGCGAGTACTGCGCATTGACGGTTCCGGAGGCCAACCGCAAAGTATCGAAGTTTATCACCTCCAGCGAAGCTGCATTCGGAGACCCCTCACACAAGAAAGCTGAAGAGGCAGTGCGTGTCATCGGAGCGACACTGGGATTTGACTCCCGGCGGCCAGATACAGACGAGAACGACGGTCCGGACAATCTGTGGGTCGACCATCACACCCGGATCGCGATTCCTATTGAGCTGAAGACGGACAAACTTCAAGGGAATACTCTCAATTCCGAAGAAATTGGTCAGATCTACCAGCACCTTGAGTGGACCAAGACAAATTACCCTAAATATATGGTTCCGGGCATCCTCGTATACACTGAATCAAAGACCGTCACCGAAAGCAGTAACCCGTCGAGTGACATGTTCTTCGCAGATCGGAGTACGATGAAGGAATTGCAGAACGCCTTCATCAACGCAGCAGCCGCGCTTTCAAAGCTTACGCCTCTCGAGAAGTACGCGAAGGCCTCGGAATACGGCGATGCACCCGAATGGCAGCCCCTAGCCGTATTTGACCGGCTGAAAGCCGGCCACCTCAAGGACGGCACCAGCTAGCCGATGCTTTCAAAGTCACATCGTTCCGATCACAACGGTGTCTTCTTCACGAAGTCGCAAAGGCGTAGATTGGCCTCTTGGATTAAGCCCTCGTTCCCAAGTGCCAGACGAGCGATCCGCCTACTTTACACCGTATAAGGGTAGAGGCGGCGTGTTGTCGGGATGTTGAAGTCGCTCTATGCTTGGCAGGCACCTCTGATTCAAAAAATAACGGAAACTTATGTGGCCGGATCTGCCGTTCGAATTCAACGTGATCGGAACCCCTGTTAGCTCGCAAAGCGTCCTTACGGCGGCAAGGCAGGAATGGAAGGCAAGGGTTGCCGAAGCGGCAGCCGGGGCACTTCCGGAGGGAGCTTGGTCGTTCGACGAAGCTCGCTTGGCGGTAACCCTCTTCTATTTTCCGCAAGCCGCAATGACCGGCGACATCGACAACATAGTCAAGCTAACACTCGACGCGATGATCCCCTCCGTCTACCTCGATGATAGTCTAATTGATCGAGTGCTGGTTCAAAGGTTTGGTCCGGAAGCAAGGGCCGCGTTTTCCAATCCCTCCGACACATTGGTAGAGGCACTAGGAGAGGAGGACCCGATCCTCTATATTCGTGTGGATGCAGTCCCTGAGGAAGCAGTTTTCTAATGATCGATTTCGCCGCAGCCGAAAGAAACGCGCTCGATGAATACCTGCCGCGCCTCAATGCGCGGGGCTATAGGGTTGTGCGCCGTCCAGCCAGAGCAGATCTCCCTCCCTTCCTTGCCGACTATGACGCTGACGCCGTTGCGACCGGGCCGGATGACAACATAATTGTAGAGGTCGTCACCAAGGGTAGTCCGACAGCACAATCGAAAATCCGCAGATTGAGAGAAATATTAGCGGGTCATCCCGATTGGCGTCTCGAGGTCATCTATGGCGGCGACGGCGAGCGGCAGGTGCCGATTGCGAGCCTTTCGTCAATTGAGCAGGCCGTCGCAAATTTGGATAAGCTGGCTGATGCAAGAGCCGCGCTCTTGCTGGCATGGGCCTCTCTTGAAGCAATCGCCCGAAATCTCGAACCAAGCGAAACAATCAAGCCGCAAACGCCTGGACGGGTTGTCGAGCTTCTCGCTGCCGGTGGATTTGTGACCCCGACCCAGGCAGAGTTACTGAGGAATATGGCGAATATTCGCAACCAGCTCATCCACGGCAACGTGGATCTGCAGCCATCCGCCGGGCAACTTCAGGAACTCATTGTTACGACCAATGAATTGCTGTCGCTTCTGAAAACTCAGCCTCAAGTCGGGGTCCTTTCATAGTGTTGCCGCCGGCGGCCGCCTACTTTTTCAGAAGCTCGCTCAGCTTCGCCTGTTCATCGGCCGTCAGCTTGCTGCCGGTCGGCTTGCCCGCTCTCTTGCGCGCAAAGACCAGCAGCGACAGTCCGCCGGCAAGGACCAGCAGCACAGGCGCACCCCAGAGCAGCACCGTCTTCATGCTGACACGCGGCTTCAACAGCACGAACTCGCCGTAGCGCGAGACGATATAGGTCAGCACCGCCTCGTCGCTGTCGCCATCGGCGATGCGCTCGCGCACCAGCAGGCGCAGGTCCTTGGCCAGATCGGCGTTGGAATCGTCGATCGACTGGTTCTGGCAGACCATGCAGCGCAGTTCCGCCGAAAGGGCGCGGGCGCGCGATTCGAGCGCCGGATCGGCCAGCACCTCGTCCGGATTGACGGCGAAGGCGGAAACGGGCGCAAAGAGAACGAAAAGGACGATGAGAAGGCGAGAGAGAAGCCGCGACATTTGCGAGACGCGCCTAACCTCTCCTTCCCTCATTCCTGTGTCCTCAGGGCAATGCCCGAGGGATGTCACAGGAATCCAGCCACGGCGCGTCTGCGCCGTGAATGAACCTTTTTGCAAATAAGAGTCTCCAGCGCCCAAGGGCTTGGGCGCGCTGGATTCCTGTGACAAGCACAGGAATGAGGGAGGCCGTGAGCGCATCATTCCGCCGGCTCCATTGCGGGAGCTGCCGGTTTCGCCCTGCGGCGCGGGGCGCCGACACGCAGGCGCCGGTCGCTGAGCGAGACGAGGCCGCCGAAGGCCATGAACACCGCTCCGCCCCAGATGCAGAGAATGAACGGCTTCCACCAGATGCGCACGACGATACCACCGTCCTTGGTGGCGTCACCGAGCGACACATAGAGCTGGCTGAGCCCGAAGGTCAGGATGCCCGCCTCTGTCGTCGGCATCTGGCGGGCGGTGTAGAGGCGCTTGGCCGACCAGGTATCGGCAACCGCGACACCGGCGCGCCGGACGGTGAAGTGGCCGCGGTCCTCGGTATAGTTCGGCCCGGTTCCCGGCTGCATGCCGTCGAAATGCACGCTGTAACCGCCGGCCTCGGTCACCTGCCCCGGCTTCATCTCGATGACATACTCGCTCTCGAACGTTGTCACGGCAACGATGCCGAGCACGGTGACGCCGAGCCCGGCATGGGCGAGCGCCGTGCCGAAGGCCGAACGCGGCAGGCCGGAAAGCCGGCGCCAGGCAAGACTTCCCGCGACCTTACCGATGCCAGCACGGTACCAGAGATCGGCCACCGCACCGAGGATAAGGAACAGCCCGCCAGCGAGGCCGAGCACCGAAAGCACCGGCCCGCCATGTTCGATATAGAAGAAGGCCACCGCGGCAAGGAAGGCGAGACCAGCGACGACATAGAGCCGCTGCAGGGCGCCGAGTAGATCGCCGCGCTTCCAGGCAAGCATCGGCCCGAAAGGCACGATGACGATGAGCGGCGCCATCAGCAGGCCGAAGGTCAGGTTGAAGAAGGGCGCTCCGACGGAAATCTTGTCGCCGGTCAGCGTTTCCAACAGCAGCGGATAGAGCGTGCCGGTCAGCACCGTGCCGCAGGCGACCGTCAGGATCAGATTATTGACGACGAGCGCGCCCTCGCGCGAGATCGGCGCGAACAGCCCGCCTGCCGACAGCTTCGGCGCGCGGAAGGCAAACAGCGACAACGCCCCACCGATGAAGATCAGCAGGATGCAGAGAATGAAGACGCCGCGGGAGGGGTCGCTGGCAAAGGCATGCACCGAGGTCAGCACGCCGGAGCGCACCAGGAAGGTGCCCATCAGCGACAGCGAGAAGGTGAGGATGGCAAGCAGCACCGTCCAGATCTTCAGCGCCTCGCGCTTTTCCATGACGAGCGCCGAATGCAGCAGTGCGGTGCCGGCGAGCCACGGCATGAAGGAGGCGTTTTCCACCGGGTCCCAGAACCACCAGCCGCCCCAGCCGAGCTCGTAATAGGCCCAATAGGAGCCCATGGCGATGCCAAGCGTCAGAAAGGTCCAGGCCGCCAGCGTCCAGGGCCGCACCCAGCGCGCCCAGGCGGCGTCGATGCGCCCTTCCAGCAGGGCCGCGACGGCAAAGGAGAAACAGACGGAGAAGCCGACATAACCGAGGTAGAGCAGCGGCGGGTGGATCGCGAGGCCGATATCCTGAAGAACCGGATTGAGATCGCGGCCCTCGGCCGGCGCCGGATCGAGACGGAGGAAGGGATTGGAGGTCAACAGGATGAACAGCGTGAAGGCGACCGAAATCCAGGCCTGCACGGCCAGCACATTGGCCTTCAGCGTCTCCGGCAGATTGCGGCCGAAGATGGCGACCAGCGCGCTGAACAGCGTCAGGATCAACAGCCAGAGCATCATCGATCCCTCGTGATTGCCCCAGACGCCGGAATATTTATAGAGCAGCGGCACCAGCGAATGCGAATTCTCCCAGACGTTCTCGACCGAGAAATCCGAGACGACATGGGCATAGGTCAGCACGGCGAAGGAGAAAGCCACGAGCGCAAACATCGCCAGCGAGCCGATCGTCGCCACATCCATCATCGCCCGGTCGTGACGACGGGCTCCGATTACCGGCACGATGGAGAGGATGAGCGCAGTGGCGAGCGCCAGCACCAGCGCGTAATGGCCGATCTCGATGATCATGGCGTCGCCTTCACTTCCTGCGCTTGGCTTTCCTTTCCTGGGCCTTGCCTCCCAGGACCTTCCTGGCCTTGGCCTTCCTTCCACAGCCCCTGGGATTTCAGCCTGTCGGCCACATCCTTCGGCATATAGGTCTCGTCATGCTTGGCAAGCACGGTGTCGGCGACGAAGACGTTCGTGCCAGTGGCAAACATGCCTTCGGTGACGACACCCTGGCCCTCGCGGAAGAGATCGGGGAGAATACCGGTATATTTGACCTTCACGGCATTGGTGCTGCCGTCGGTGACGGCAAATTCCACCGTCGAGCCGGTGCCGCGCACGACACTGCCCTCGCCGACCAGCCCGCCGAGGCGGATGCGGGTTTCCGGCGCCACCGGCGTCTTGGCGAGATCGGCTGGCATGTAGAAATAGGCGACCGACTGGCTGAAGGCGAACATGACCAGCAGCACGGCGGCGATGATGAAGCCCATGCCGCCGCCGATCACCGCGAGGCGCTTCTGCTTGCGCGTCATTGCGTCGCTCCCTCCGTGGCTATGCCGAGTTCCCTGGCAAGCGCCAGCAATTGCCTGCCCTGTTCGCCGGGCGGCGGAAAGGCCGCAAGCCCGCGCTTCAGGGCGCCTGCCGCGCGATCCTTGTCGTTCAATACGGCATAAGAGCGGACGAGCCGCACCCATCCTTCGAAATTGTTCGGTTCCTCGCTAAGCTTGGCATCGAGGCTCTCGACCATGCCGCGGATCATCTGCTGCCGGTCGCCGGCGCTCATAGTCTCGGCCGCCGCCACATCTTGCTGCGTGGGATTGCCCGGGGCAGCCAGATTGGCGCCTGACTTCGCGCCGCCGTTCATGGCGATATGCTCGTTGACCAACGGCAGCCAGGGCGCATCGGCGGGCGATTGTTTTGCCAGCGCCTCGAAAGCCTGACGCGCCTCATCGGGCCGTCCCGCCTGCTCCATGCTGAGGGCGATGTAGAAACGGGCACGCGGATTGTCAGGTTCGAGCGTCAGCGATTGTTCCAGCACTTGCCGCGCCTCCTCCGTCACCACACCGTCCGAGACCGCCATCAGCGTCTCGGCAAGGCCATCGAGCCGGACGGGGCTCGGGCCGAGAAGCCGGATAGCATTGCGATAGGCCACTTGCGCATCGTTGACGCGCATCGTGCGGAAATAGATCGGCGCCAGCACGTCCCAGCCCTTGCCGTCATCGGGCTTCTCAGCCAAGTGCCGTTCCGCCTTGGTGATCAGCACCGCCACGTCGTTGCCAGGGTTTTCCAGCCGCGCTTCCAGCGGCTGCGAGGGCAGGTCCGGCCTGCCCGTCGTTAAATAAAGACAGAGCCCGAGAACCGGCAGGACCAGGAGGACGAAGGCCTCGGTGAAACGGTGATGCCGCGCGGGTTTCGGCGTCTCGGCCGGCTCGTCGGCAGAGACGGCGATCAGCCGCCGGCCGATTTCCGCCCTGGCGTAATCGGCCTCCTCCGCGGTGATCAGCCCGCCATTGAGATCGCGGTCGAGTTCGCGCAACTGGTCGCGATAGACCGCTGCCTCGCCGGCACGGATATTATTCGCCGCCTTCGCTCCGCGCAGAAGGGGGTAGAGCAGGATGACGGCGAGGGCTGCCGTCAAAGCGGCAACGAGAATCCAGAACAGCATATCGCCCAAATACGTGAAGCGTGCCGTCATTCCAACTGCCAAAGCCGGAATGACGAAGATTTGAGGCTAGCGCATAACCCCGAGAATCGGAATCGATTTTCGGAAAGGATTATGCGCCATTTAAAGTGATAGAGCGTCCTTGGCGCGTCCTGTCGGACGCGCGGCGCTCTATTGGCCGCAATTCAGAGCGGCGACCAACTGCCGTCGTCGTTGCGGCAGGCAGCGCCGCGCACCACGGTATCCTTGCCGTCGACGGTCAGCGTATGGGTATATTGCCGGCAGTTCTGCGAACCGACCTGATAGGGCGCAGCCGCGACCACCTTGCCGGTGACGTCCTTGCCGGTCCAGAGCATCGGCTGGCCGACTGCCGCCCCTTCCAGCGCCCGATATTCCGCCTCGAGCGCCCGCTGCTTGTCGCTGTCGGTCAAGCTCACGCCGCTGCGGCCGACGATGCCGCCCTGGAGCGCGGTGATGAAGGCGGCCGATGCCGAGGGCTTGCTCGAAAAAATGCCGCGCGAAGCGGCACTCTTCGTCGTCGTGCAGCCGGACAGCGCGACGGCGACGAGAAGAGCGGAAACGATCATGCCTTGCGAGCGTAAAATCATTGCGTCGAACCACGATCAGGGGTCAATTTCAGCCGATCGAAGTGCAGCGTCCCCGTGTCAGCATTAAGGCAAAGCATGCTATACATTTGCCAGTATCTTTGTGACATCAAGCAGTTGCTCATGCAACATCCTTTGTGACGCCGGGCAGGATAAGCTTCGCCTTCAGCCCGCCCCATTCACCGCGGGAAAGCTCGAGCCGTCCCTGGTACTCGTTGGAAATCTCGGTGACGATCGAAAGGCCGAGCCCGGTTCCGGGTTTGCTTTCGTCGAGCCTGCGGCCGCGCTTCAGCGCCTCGCGGATCTGGTCCGGCTCCAGGCCCGGCCCGTCATCCTCGACGGCGAGTTCCACCCAGTGGCGGCGCGCGCTCGCCTCCACCCCCTTCACATCCTCGCCGGCCTCGACGGCCGAAAGCCGCACCTTGCTTTTGGCAAAACGCGCCGCATTTTCCAGGAGATTGCCGACGGTCTCCTCGAGATCCTGCTGCTCCATGGCAACGGCCAGATGCGGCGGCGAGACGACGAGATCGAATTCGGTATCGACGTTCAGCCGGCGCATGACGCGCACCAGCCGCTCCAATGCCGGCTCGGCCTCGGTGCGGGCGAGCACGGATTCTCGTTGCGCGGCGATACGCGCCCGATTGAGATAGGACTGCACCTGCCCCTGCATCGCTTCCGCCTGACTGCGCACCAGCTCACCATGGGATTTTTCGAGCACGCGCGCCTCGTTGAGAAGCACGGCGATCGGCGTCTTCAGCGAATGCGCGAGATTGCCGACCTGCATACGTGCGCGCTCGACGATGCGGCGATTGCTGTCGATCAGCGCATTCACCTCGTTGGCGAGCGGCAGGATTTCGCGCGGGAAATCGCCCTTCAGCTGCTCGCTCTCGCCGGCGCGGATGCGCTCCAGCGCGGCACGCGCCTTGTCGAGCGGCTTCAGGCCGTAGAGAATCGCCAGCGCGTTGACGATCAGGCTGCCGACGCCGAAACCGGCGAGCGCCAGATAGAGGCTGTGGGAAAAGGTACGCACGTCGTCTTCGACGACATCGACATTGCCGGTGACGCGGACACGCGCCGCGCGGCCGTCGGTATCGAGCACCACTTCGGTTTCGGCCACCTGCACGCGGTTCCCGGAAGCGTCCGTCACCTGATAGTAGCGCTCGTAATTCTTGTCGAAGGGCGCCTCGACGACGGAGGGAACCGGAATGAGCGCCGAGCCGAGCGAAGGCGACACCAGCGGTGCGCTCGTATAGGTGCCGAGCGGCTCCACCACCCAGTACCAGCCGGTCTTCGGCTGGGCAAAACGCAGGTCGCCGAGCTGCGGGCTGCCGCTGAGAGCGCCCTGATCGCCGATCGTCACCGAATTGATGACGTTGTAGAGCTGCGCCCGCAACAGATCCTGGAAACCGCGTTCGGCGCTCTTGCGGTAGAGGGTGGAGATCAGCAGACCTATCACCACCAGCGCCACCGTCGACCAGACCGTGGTCAGCAGCAACACACGTGCGGTGAGCGACTTAATTCGCATGTTTCGGCGCTTGGATACGGTAACCGAGACCGCGCACCGTTTCGATCAGATCGACCCCCATTTTCTTGCGCAGGCGGCCGACGAAGACCTCGATCGTGTTGGAATCACGGTCGAAATCCTGGTCGTACATATGCTCGACCAGTTCCGTGCGCGAAACGACCTCGCCCATGTGGTGCATGAGATAGGAAAGCAGGCGATATTCGTGCGAGGTCAGCTTCAGCGTCGCGCCGTTGACCGTCGCCTTCGAGGATTTGGTATCGAGCCGCACCGGCCCGCAGATGATCTCGGATGAGGAATGCCCGGCCGCCCTCCGGATCAGCGCCCGAATGCGGGCCAGCACTTCCTCGACATGGAAGGGCTTGGTGACGTAGTCGTCGGCACCGGCGTCGATGCCGGCGACCTTGTCGCTCCAGCGGTCGCGCGCCGTCAGGATCAGCACCGGCACGCCGCGGCCGGCGCCACGCCATTTTTCAAGAACGGTGACCCCGTCCAACTCCGGCAGGCCGATATCGAGGATGATGGCGTCATAGGGTTCGGTGTCACCGAGGAAATGGCCTTCCTCGCCATCGAACGCCTGGTCGACGACATAGCCCGCCTCCTTCAGCGTGTCGGCCAACTGCCGGTTCAGATTCACGTCGTCTTCGACTACCAGGATGCGCATCGGTCCGCCTTCGTCCGCTTCAAATCAATCAATGTCCTGAATAAGCCGATTCAGCCTACATCGGAACCTTTACCGTGACTTTGCGTGGGCGCTGTCCATTGCCCTGCACAAGAACGGTGATGATGCAGGTATCGCCCACCGGTTGCACGGACAGGAGCTGGCCGCCGGTCTGCTCGACGACCTGGGCTGCGGCGGCGCTGCAATCGCCTCCGATACGCACGACAAAAGTGCTCGCGGCGTCCGGTGAGGGCGCCGAAACCACCAGTCCGGCGGCCAATGCTGCGACGCTCAGAGGAAAGGCCATGTGTTATGCTTTCAAGGTAATGCCAACTTGCCCCGAATATGTACTCACGCGACCTGAATGGCAAATGAATGCGCTGTAATGCAGGGTGTTTAGAACTGTTCTCGACTGTTCGGGGCAGCCGATTTCAGCGCCTGTAAACCGCCGCCGCAGCAAGCTCCGGCGGCCGCCGCTGCGTCCAAAGCGATACCCTTGGCTTTGGGATCCCGCATTCTTCATTACCTCCGGTAAAGGCGGGAAGCCGACGGGACCGACACCACAGTCTTTGTCTGCGAATCGGCCGCGATCTTCTGATTCCAGCCGACCGCAGCTTTCACCGGTCGGTTGAAACTGTTATGTCTTGCTGCCTCCACATTTCAGACCGCTTCAGCACCAATGCCAAAATCCTCCCGCTTCCGCTCGGCGCAGTCGGTCACCGTCCTTGCCGTTACCCAGCTGATCGGCTGGGGCACGACCTTCGACATGCTCGGGGTCATGGGCCGCGTCGTCGCGCCGGATCTCGGCCTGGCGAACGAAGTGGCATTTGCCGGCCTGACGATCATGATGGTGGTCAGCGCCATCGTCGGTCCGGCGACCGGCCGATGGCTCGGCCGCTATGGTGCTGCCCGGGTGCTTTCGGCTGCCTCGCTGATCTTTGCGCTTGGCCTGCTTCTGCTGGCTGCCGCAAACGGCATCGTGCTCTATGCCGGCGCCTGGATCATCATCGGCATCGGCGGCGCGTTCGGCCTCTCGGCACCGGCCTATACCGCCGTCGTCGAGCGCGAAGGGGCGAACGGCAAACGCGTCATCGCCATCCTGATGCTGTTCACCGGGCTTTCGAGCGCCATCTTCTGGCCGATCCTCAGCCTGCTCAACGAGGCGGTCGGCTGGCGCCTCACCTTCCTGGTCTGTGCGGCGCTGCAATTCTTCGTCTGCCTGCCGCTGCATCTTTTCGCCCTGCCGAAGCCGATCGCAACACATGTCGACGGCGGCACAGCCGAAATCGCTGCGGTGCCGCTGTCGAAGGCCAAGCAGCGCAAAGCCTTTCTGCTGATCGCCGCGGCAACGACGATCTCGACCTTTGTCACCTTCGGCATCTCGCCATCACTGCTTGAAATCTTCCGCCAGTCCGGAGCTTCGCCCGCCTTTGCGCTGCAGCTCAGCTCGGCACGCGGCGTCCTCGGCATCTCCGCGCGTTTCCTCGACATGCTGCTCGGCCGGCGCGGCAACCCCATGCTCAGCGCGGTCATGGGGATCAGCCTGATGATGATGAGCTTCCTGATCATGCTGGTCGCCAGCCCGTCGACGCCGCTGCTCGTCACCTTCGTCCTGCTCTACGGGTTCGGCACCGGCGTCATGACCGTCGCCCGCGCGCTGCTGCCGCTGGCGCTGTTCTCACCGCGCGAATTCGGCCTGCAATCGGCGCGGCTGTCGCTGCCGCAGAACCTCGCCAACGCCGTCGCCCCCGTCATCTTCACCGCCATCCTCGACCGCGCCGGCACAGGCCCGGCGCTCGCCGCCTGCGCCGTTCTGGCTGCATTGTCGCTCATCTTCGTGCTGATGCTGATGGCGCTTGTGCGCGGCGCCCGTGCATCGGAATCAGCCATTCTCAATATTTCCTGATTATCATCCACGCATGGACGAGAGCGGCTTTCCGTCCACCCGCTGCGGCCGGCCCTACCATGAACAAGCAGCCGCTTTTGACGAATCTTTTGAATCGCTTGCCGCCGCTTTTTCGAAAATTGAGTCCGGCGGCTCAGAAATTGACCCAGCTTCGCGATGGTCCGAATCCGGAAAACCATCCATCCATTTGAAATTCAACGGAATGTAGCTTTGCGGCCGGATGCTTGCGGAATTCAGAGCGGCCGCGTCACCGCCGTGCGGTTATCGTAGTCGGCGGCGATGCGCTTTTCCCGGAGCGGCCGCACGCGATCGATCGAGAGCTGATAATCGGGATGCGCCTTGTAGGCGGCAAGGGCCGCCTCGTCGTCGAATTCGCCATAGACCACGAGATCGATCTCGGTGCCCAACTGATCGGTCTTCACATTGGTGCCGATTTCCAGCAGCCGCGCGTGCGGAATTCCGGTCAGTATAGAAAGCCCGGCCCTCACCTCCTGCAGATGTTCCTCCTGCACGGTGAAGAAGACGATATGACGGATCACGCGGAAGCTCCTGTCAGATTTATCAAAATGATGGAGCGACCCTGGCGCATCCTATCGGACGCGCCGCGCTCCAAGTTTCAGCCGGGCGATAGCATGCGCGCCCCAGGCCTTCAACCGCACGAGCATGCCATGGGCCGCATCGGGACGTATCGCCGCATCGAAGACCATGGCATAGGCGGCGAGCTTTTCCGCCCGGTCTGTGCCATTGACGATGCGGCGCGCATTCACCCAGTCCGCGGTCGTCGCGTTCAGGTGATCGGCGAGCTTGTGGCCGGTAAAGCTGCCCTGCAGCATGCCCTCGATCAGGATCGTCACCGCCGCATCCATATCCATCGCCCGGTCGGGGTCGGCAACGAGGTCGATCCCCGTCAGCACACTCATCGCCTCGTAGTTTCGCTTGTGGGTGAGCTGCACCAGGCCGCGTCCGAGCCAGCTGCGACCATCCTCGTCCGGCCGCCAGTAGGGCGTTTTCACCCAGGAGAGCCGGCCTGCGGCAAAGGCCGTCTCGAGGATCTCGACCGCGCGCACATCGCTTTCCGCCAGCGTCTCGCGCACCGGCTGCATCGTATAAGCGGTCTCGTGGTAAGCGGTTGCGAGGATATAGGCGAGCCACCGCCGGTCGGCATGGGCAAACCGTTCTTCCCAGGCGTCGAGGATCGCCGTGATACCCACTACCTGAGGCTGCGTCAGATCTCCCTTGAAGAGTCCGTGCCGCACAACATCGAAAAAGAATGCCCGGTCCATGTGGACAACCATTCCGCGCTTCCCTCAAATATCAAGGTTAAAACTATCTTAATCGATTAAATTCAATTTAATCGTTTAAAGTGTTTAAGCCACTGATTTACACGCCTTTTGTCTTGTGCAATGCATCTTCCTGCCCTGAAGCCTTACCACGAAAAGAGGAGACTTCCGATGCAGACATCCGCCAATGCCCCAACCACCATTCCCCAGCATGTCGTCGACCAGATGGAAAACGAATGGCGCCAGGTTCGCCCTGAACGGGAAAATACGCGCCCGGCCCAGCAGCCTCAACAACAACGCTGAAATAGACGCACAGCGGTACCGATGGAAGCTCGAGCGCCGCCCCCGCGCCCGATCAATGCCCCGGCCAGTCACTCGTGGCCGGGTGATTTCCCAGCGGTTTGACCGCCCTTCATCGCAGTACAGCATCAAGCCGTTTCGCCAGCGTGTCCAAGGACCGGGTGAAAACCATCCTGTCGTCCAACGCACGCGACAGCACCAGCGCGCCCTGAATACCCGCGACGCCCTCCTCGGCGAGCGTTTGCGCCTCCCCCTCAGGGCAGCCTGCCCGCATCAGCGCCGAGCGCAAGGCGTCGATCCAGCGGATGAAATAATCGCCGATCTCTGCCGAAAACCGCTCGCGGGTTTCGTCAAGCGCGAAGGCGCCGACGAGGCAGATGCGGCGGCCGGAGCGGAAATAATCGTTCACATTCGTCCACATTGCCGCGATCGCCTCACGGGCGTCGTCCTTTCTCAGCGGCTGATAGATCGCATGTTCGAACCAGGCATCGACATCGGCGAGCACGGCGCCCGCCATCTCCTCCTTGCCGCCGGGGAAGAAGTGGTAAAGGCTGCCCTTGCCGATGCCGGTGCGTTCGGTGATGCGGCTGAGCGACGTGCCCTCATAACCGAGCTCGCGGAAGATTTCGGCGAGCAACGGCACGATGTCGGCGCGTTCGTAGACGGTCTTCACCCGCAGCTCTCCCTAATGCTTCAGAGCATGATGCCGAAAAGTGTGAGCGGTTTTCGGACGACATCATGCTCTAACTATCTAATTTAGAACAGGATTCAGATTTTAGGCCGGCCCGGCCTAAAATCATCCTGTTCTAGAGGCCGAGTTCGGTCAGACCGGGATGGGCGTCCGGCCGCCGGCCGAGCGGCCAATGGTACTTGCGCTCCGATTCCCGGATCGGCAGGTCGTTGATGCAGGCGAAGCGGCGCTGCATCAAACCGGCGGCGTCGAATTCCCAGTTCTCGTTGCCATAGGAGCGGAACCAGTTGCCGCTGTCATCGTGCCATTCATAGGCGAAGCGATGATCGGTGAAGGCCCAGATCTCCTTGACCAGCCGGTAATCCAGTTCCTTTGCCCATTTGCGGGTGAGGAAGGCGACAATCTCGGCGCGGCCGGTGATGAATTCGGCGCGGTTCCGCCAGCGGCTGTCCGGCGTATAGACGAGCGAGACGCGCTCGGGATCACGGCTGTTCCAGCCATCCTCGGCAAGACGAACTTTCTGGGTGGCGGTCTCAAGGGTGAAAGGCGGGACGAGGCTGGACATAGGTTCTCCGGGGCGCTCCTGTACTGAATGGTTATCATTGTACTGATCGGTACAATGCTTGGCAAGCCGCGTGGAGACGGTATTTCTCAAAGGCCGGGAGGCCGGCTCCACCGCAGCGGCAGGGCATCCGGGCGAAGCACGATCTCTTCCGGCGTGAAACGCCACAGCCGTTCCGCCCGTTGAAAGGCGGCGACCTCGGGTGAATCCAGCAGCACCTCGACCCTGCCCGTCATCTGCAGCATGTCGCCGGTTTCGAAATCGATGAAGACCAGCCCCGCCTTCGGATTGACGAGGAAATTGCCGAGCGTGTTGAAGAACCGATTGCCGGGAAAATCGGGAACGATCAGCACGCCGTCGGCGCCGACACGCACGAAGCCGGCATTGCCGCCGCGATGGGACACGTCCACCTGCCGCTCGCCATTCTCCCGGTCGACATAGGAGGCGACAAAGAAGGTATCCGCACCCTCGATCATCCCTAGCGCCCGATCGTCGAGCTGGCCGGAGTGAAGCGGCAGCATTGCAGTCGGCATATCGGGATCGCGGGCGAAGGCGGAAGAGCGAAGCTGGATATATTGCGGGCAATTGCCGAAGCTCTGGCCGACGCGCACCTGGAATGCTCCAGCGTCCTTCCTGCGGATCACGCCGTTCAGTCGGTTGCGCCGCCGGGTCTCGAGCTGGATGCCGAGCATCGCGATCGCGTCGCCATCCTCCATGCCGGCATCGGCAGGATCGGCTGCGTCGCGCGGCAGGCGGACCTCGAGAATCTCCGGCTCCAGCGAAGCCATGAAACCCGGGCGCTCGGCCCGCACCGTTGCCCAGACATCGCCCTTGGCATCGACGGCGCCGAGCACGACGAAAGGCAGCATCGGAAAGAAGGCGCGGTGCTGCTCCGGCATGGCCCTGCGGACGAAATTACGGCCCGGCCCGTCCATGCGTTCAGCGACACCGACGCTGCGCTGCATGGCGAGTTCGCCCGCATGCCAGGGCGATGTGGCGTCCTGTCTTGTCTGTTCCAGCATCACGGCCTCCTTCAGGGCGGCATTTGGGGGAACCGGGGCAGCGACCTGCCCCGGCGGCTTGTCACGCGGCAAGGCCGATCTTGGTCTTGCGAAAACCGACGAAACCCGGCAGCGCCTCAATGCGCGCAAGCCAGGCACGAAGGCTTGGATAGGCCGAGATATCGACATTACCCTCCGGCGCATTGGCGATGTAGCTGTAGAGCGCGATGTCGGCGATCGCAGGATTGTCGCCGAGCAGGAAGCTGCGGCCGTGGAGCTCCGCCTCGATCAGCGCCAGAATGCGGTGCGCCCGGGCGATCACCTCGTCGGTGCGGAAATCGGCGCCGAAGACGGTGACCAGGCGCGCGGCACATGGCCCATAGGCGATCTCGCCTGATGCAACCGAGAGCCATTTCTGTATCCGCGCCGCGGCCACCGCCTCTTCCGGCAGCCAGTCGGTGCGGCCGTATTTGCGCGCGAGATAGACGAGGATGGCAGAGGAATCGGCAATGACCGTGCCATTGTCGTCGAGCACCGGCACCTGGCCAAAGGGATTGAGCTTCAGAAAGTCCGGCGCCTTGTGGGCGCCTGCCGCCATGTCGACCTCGACCAGTTCATAGGGCACGCCAAGCAGCGACAGGAACAGGTGAGCCCGGTGGGCATGGCCGGAAAGCGGGTGGTGATAGAGTTTCATGATGGTTCCTCTGGTCTTCTAATCGACGGGACGCGGTTGGCGATGGCCGCTTCGAACCATCTGCGGCATAATTTACTGCCTTCCATCTGGCTGCAGTAGAATGCTAATCTGGGAGGCATCTTACCAATTCATGGAAAGATAGAATGGACCGCCTCGACGCCATGAGCGTGCTTCTTGCCGTTGTCGAACAGGGCAGCCTGTCGGCCGCCTCACGGCATCTGCGATCGCCGCTCGCAACCGTCAGCCGCAAGGTTTCGGAACTGGAAGCCCATCTCAACGCCCAATTGCTGCAACGGAGCAACCGGAAGGTCACGCTGACGGAAGCCGGCCGCTCCTATGTCGAGGCGGCGCGGGAAATTCTTAATCGGGTGGAAGAAGCGGAACGGACGGCGGCCGGCGAATACAGCGCCCCCAAGGGCGAGTTGACGATGACCGCGCCGATCGTTTTCGGGCGGCTGCATGTCCTGCCTGTCGTGGTGGATTTCCTGAAAGCCTATCCCGATATCAATCTGCGGCTGATGCTTGGCGACCGGCTGTCGAACCTCGTCGAGGATCACATCGACGTGGCTCTCAGGATCGGCAACCTGCCGGACAGCAACCTGATCGCCACAAGGCTCGGCGCGATCCGCCGCACGGTCTATGCCAGCCCGGATTATCTGACACGGCACGCCCTCCCGCGGCACCCAGGCGATCTCGCCGGGCATGACTGCGTCACCTTCGAGGGCATGGCCTCGATGCTGAGCTGGACATTCACCGAGGGGAAACATGATCTCACGGTGCCGATCCGCTCGCGGCTTGCCGTCAACACCGCCGAGGCCGCGGTCGATGCGGCTGTCGCCGGCCTCGGCATCACCCGCGTGCTCTCCTACCAGGCCGCACGCGCCGAGATGGCCGGCCTGCTGGTGCCGCTGCTCCAAGATTTCGAACCGCCGCCGGCGCCGGTGCATCTCGTCTATCCCACGCAGGGACTAGTGCCCCTGAAACTGCGGGCGCTGCTCGATTTCGCGACGCCGCGCCTGCGCGCGACGCTGAAATAGGCCCTATAGAATCTGGATCTAGGCGAGCTTGCCCTCTTCCGCCTTGTAGAAATACTGGCTGGCCACCAGCCAGCCCTTCAGCGGCCGCAGCGGCGGAATGCAGGTGGCGAGCATGAAGGGACCGGTGACCAGAAGCTGTACCCAGATCGGCGCCGAAAAGGCCACCTCCAGCCAGACGCCGAGCAGCACGCTCGGGACGCAGGCGAAGCAGATGACGAAGAAGGCCGGACCGTCGGCCGGATCGGCGAAGGAGTAATCGAGACCACAGACCTCGCATTCCGGCTGCAGCGTCAGGAAGCCCTTGAACATATGGCCCTGGCCGCAGCGCGGGCAGCGCCCCTTGATGCCGGTCTGCATCGGAGGAAGTGGGGGATATTCCGTGTCCATGACGATCTCGCTTTCCTGCTCCGCAAACGTCGATACTATCAATATCTGCAATGACTGCATTCAAAATAATTACATTATAGAGAAATTACCAGTCAATTCGCCAGAATGCCGCAGAGCTCCCCAGCGCATGCCGGCAGCAAGCTGACTGCAGATTTATCAAGCAGCATTTGGGGCGCAGCCAGGCCTGGCAGCCAGGGCGGATCAGCCGTGAAGGTGATGGTGGTGAGCGTGACGGTTACGCTTCGCTCATGCCCCGATAGATCTGGGCGCGACCGATCTGATCTCAACCGCTCGTGCCTGATCAGCTCGGAGCTGGGCTCTGTGTCAGAAGAACGACGCCGCCATTTCCGGCGGACCTTCCAGCGCGTGGGCCATGAATTCCAGTGCTCCCTGCAGTTTCTCCCGGGTGATCGGTCCGCCAAGGCAGACACGCACGGCCTCGGGTGCCGTGCCCTCGACTGTGAAGGCATCGCTTGCGACGACGCCGATGCCGGAAGAACGGGTATGGCTGCCGAAGGTGGAGCGGGTCCAGCCGTTGGAGAGTGGCAGCCAGATGTTGAAACTGATGGGATCAGCGCGGTAGCTGCCGGCCGGCAGGATGGCGGCGACCATTTGCTGACGGGCGGCGGCCTCGGCACGGATGAAACGCAGGATCGTATCGGCGGTGCCGTCCTCGACCCAGCGGGTGGCGAGCGCCACGGTCAGTGGCGAGGCCATAACATTGTTGGCGCGCATGGCGCTGACGAAGGGCCACACGGCCTTGCTGTCAGGCGCCACGACATAGGCAAGTCGCAGGCCCGCGCCGATGCATTTCGCCAGTCCGCCGATATGCCAGGTCAGATCGGGCGCTGTTGCGGCGAGCGGCGCCGGGCCGTGCTGCGGAATGAAACCATAGGCATCGTCCTCGACGATCGGCACGTGATATTTGCGGGCAACGGCGCAGATCTCCTCGCGGCGCCGGGCCGGAATGGTCAGCGTCGTCGGGTTCTGCAGCGTCGGATTGAGATAGAGCGCCTTCGGCTTCAATCTTTCGCAGGCCTCGGCAAAGGCGTCCGGCAGGATACCGTCCTCGTCCATCGGCAGGCCCGTCAGATTGAGCCGCAACTGGGCGGCGATCGAGCGCATGCCGGGATAGGTGATGATTTCCGAAAGCACGGTCTCGCCCGGTTTTGCCAGCAGGCCGAAGATCGCCAGAAGGGCCGGATGGGCGCCGGGTGTGACGAAGATGCGCTCCTGCGAGGGCACCAGCCCGCGACGGCTGAGCCAGGAGGCAGCAGCCTCCTTGTCCATGCTAGAGCCGCCGAAGCCCTGGTAGCGCAGGAGTGGAATTAGGTTCGCCGTCACCGCCGACATGCCCTCGCGCATGCGGGCGATCAGCTCGGGGTCGTCCGTTTCCGGCGGCATGTTCATCGAGAAATCGACGATGGAGGCGCGGCGGGGATCGGGCGCAGCGTCGGGCGTCGATCCCTGGCGCTCCTTGTCCGCGCCACCGGTAACGAAGGTGCCTCGGCCGACATGCGAATCCACAAGCCCGCGCTTCTGCGCCTCGACATAACCTCTCGCCACCGTCGTGAAATCGACATTCAGCCGCTTGGCGAGTTCGCGTTGCGGCGGCAGCCGGTCCCCAACCACCAGATGTCCGCTGCGCAGATCCATTTCGATCACATCGGCGATCGCCATATAACGCGGACTGCTGCTGCGGCTGAGATCGGGATGCCAGTCTTTCATGTCATGATCCGTGTCGGTCTGATTCCTGATGAGATTGACCGTATATTGTTGCACAATGCCGCTGTCACGAAAAATGTCGCGCGCCAAGTCCGGAGAACGACGCAAGACGGAATGGCGCAGCTTTTGCGCTTGCCTTGATACGTTTTAATGACGGATTGTCGCCGGACTTGACTGCTATCTGCGCAAATACAATCTGGCACGGCGACCGCGCCGTCGCAGGCCGATTTCGGCGGCGTGTGTGCCAATGACGTGCTGACGATCCGCTCGGCTTGCCGATCGGGCTTTCACCCGAGAAGGCCTGCGTGAGGCGCGAGGACGGCAAGACAATCGCTGCGTCTTCAGCGCGCCTTGACGAGGGTTTGCGGCGCGCTATGGCTTCAGGCGTACGCCGCGAAAGCGTCAATGCCGGTCAGCCTTGCCGACAAGTTCCACAGGCGTGCCGCCTCCTCGGGATCGGCTGCATGGTCGCTGACGCCGCCGGGTTCTCCAACCGTTGCGCGGACGGCGATATCGCAATCCTCGCAATAGAGGCCTCCCATACCGTCGAGTTGCGGCGAGGTCGCCGCCCAAACCTGCGTCGCGGCCCCCTGGGATGGCGTCTTGAATGTCGGATCAATCGGGTTGCCGTCCGCATCGATCCAGCCGGCACTGACCATTTCCTCCTTTGCGAGATGGCGCTGCAAGGGGGTAAAGATCTTGCCCGGGTGCAGCGAGAAGGCACGGATGCCGGTGTCGCGCCCGAGCCTGTCGAGATGCACGGCGAAAAGTGCGTTGGCGGTCTTCGACTGACCGTAGGCCCGCCATTTGTCGTAACCGATCTCGAATTGCACATCCTCCCATCGTATGGCCGAGTTGTGATGGCCACCGGAGGAAACCGAAACGATGCGAGCGCCGGGCGAGATCGCCGGCCAAAGGCGGTTGACCAAGGCGAAATGGCCGAGATGATTGGTCGCGAACTGTGCCTCCCATCCGTCGCCGACACGCGTTTCCGGGCAGGCCATGATGCCGGCGCTGTTGATCAGAATGTCGATGCTGCGGCCAGATGCGACGAACCGCTCGGAAAAGACGCGAACGCTTTCGAGGTCGGAAAGGTCGAGCCGATCAATCTCTACGCCATCGATATCGGCGACCGCGCTGCGCGCCGCCTCGATGCTCCTTGCGCCGATGGTTACCTTGGCGCCGGCGCCCGCCAGAGCGCGCGTGGTCTCGAGCCCGAGGCCGGAATGGCCGCCGGTGACGATGGCGCGCTTGCCGGAAAGATCAAGACCGGCCAGAACCTCGCCGGCCGTCGTGTGGGCTCCAAATCCGGAGCCGATGGGGACTTGTTTGTCATTCATGATATTTACCTTTGTTCTGCGACGTTGCCCTCGCTCGGGATGACGGTCGCGAGAATAAGGCGTGGTCTCCAGACGATCCATGCGCTAAAGTCCGATATCTCTTCGCCATCGTCCGGATTTTTACATGGACCCGTTATCCGATGTTCTCGCATTGCTCAAACCGCGCAGCTATGTTTCCGCGGGGCTTGACGCTGGCGGCGCTTGGGCGATCGATTTTCCACCCCCTGATGGCATCAAGTTCAACGCGGTGATTTCAGGCGCCTGCTGGCTGAGCGTCGATGGCGTTGCCGAAGCTGTCCGCCTGGAGGAAAGCGACTGCTTTCTGCTGACGAGCCGCCGAGCCTTTCGTCTCGCCAGCGATCCGGCGCTCGAAGCGATCCCGTCCGATGCGATCTATTCGATCGCCCGCGACGGCATTGCGACTTGCAATGGCGGTGGCGATTTCTTCCTGATCGGCAGCCGTTTTTCCTTTTCGGGAGGAAATTCGGATATCCTTCTCGGAATCCTCCCACCGATCGTCCATGTGAAGAGGGATTCCGATCACGCCACCGTGCTACGCTGGTGCCTCGATCGGATGACGCGCGAATTGCGCGACCAGCAGCCGGGTGGCTTTCTGATGGCGGAGCATTTTGCTCATGTCATGCTCATGCAGGTGTTGCGCCTCCATATCGCGTCGCCGAATGCGCGCGGTGTTGGCTGGCTTTTCGCGCTTACCGACCGACGGATCGGTGCGGCTATCGGTGCCCTGCATGCCGATCCAGCCCGCAAGTGGACCTTGCAGTCGCTGGCTGAACGGGCCTCGATGTCCCGGTCCAGTTTTGCTCTCCACTTCAAGGAAAAGGTTGGGCTTGCGCCGATGGATTATCTGACGCGCTGGCGCATGCTTCTCGCAGGTGACCGATTGACAAACTCGGCCGAAGCAATTGCCGGTGTCGCCCTGTCGCTCGGTTATGAATCCGAAAGCGCATTCAGCACCGCTTTCAAGAGAGTGATGGGATGCTCGCCGCGGCAATATGGTCGCGCTCAGCCGCCCGCCGGTGCCATGCGAGATAGTCTCGGCGCTCAGTGAAACCTTGATTGGTGCAGGCATCGGAGGGAGGTCGCGCGTTGGCCTGCCGAAATTCCCTCCGATACGGTCTTGCACCCGCCGTCCATTCTCTTACCTATTCAAGGAAGAATGCGCCGGATTTCGGCCTTTCGCGCCGGCGTCTATCGGGATGAAAAGTATGAATATCGATCCGATTTTGCGGTCAGTCGTGGCCGTCCGTTCCTCCATTCCGGAAGATGCCTTCACGGCGGAGACGCTGGGCACTGTCCGGGAAGGCAGCGGCGTGGTCATTCGCGACAACGGGCTGGTGCTGACCATCGGTTATCTCATCACCGAGGCCGAAGAGGTCTGGCTGACGACCCATGACGGGCGCGTGGTTCCCGCGCATGCGCTTGCTTATGATCAGGAAAGCGGCTTCGGCCTGGTCCAGGCGCTTGGGGCCTTGAATGCGCCGGCGGTGGATCTCGGCGACGCGGCCACGGCCAAGCCCGGCGATCCCGTCGTGCTGGCCGATGGCATCGGAGAATTCGTCGAGGCAAATATCGTCGCCCGACAGGAATTTGCCGGCTATTGGGAATATCTGCTCGACGAGGCGATTTTCACAGCACCAGCCCATCCCTCATGGGGCGGCGCGGCCCTGATCGGTTCGGACGGCAAGCTTCTCGGCATCGGTTCGCTTCGCCTGCAAATGAGCCATGGCGACGAGGTTGCCGATATCAACATGGTCGTGCCGATCGACCTTTTGCCGCCGATCCTCGACGATCTCTTGAACCGGGGCCAGGTCAACAAGCCGCCGCGGCCCTGGCTCGGCGCCTTCTCCGCCGAGAGCAATGGCGGCGTGGTAGTCATGAGCGTGGCCGAAGACGGCCCGGCCGCCCAGGCGGGCCTGCGTCAAGGCGATATCATTTCGGAGATCCGCGACGAAGAGGTCGATGGCCTGGCCGATTTCTATCGCAAGCTCTGGAGCAGCGGCCCCGCCGGCGCCGAGATCCCCATGCGTATCCTCAGGAACGGCCGGGAAGCCTGGCTGCGCATCAAATCCGCCGACCGCAACAGCTTTCTTAAGAAACCGCAGCTGCAGTAAGGTCGCGCCGGCGTCGTGAAAGCCGCTGGGCGCCCATTCGAGCGGATTGTCCGGGCATCCTCATCCCGTCTCAGAGATTTTCCGGTGTGATCGTCAGGAAGCGCACCGGCTCGGCGCTGACCTCCACCTCGATGAGGCCCAACCTGTTCAAGGCAAGATCTATCGATCGCCTCGCCTGCACCTCCGGCGCCTGGTCGAGCACGATCGACATGATGCCGCGGCGGAGATAGTCCTGCGTCTGCTCGGTCAGTTCATGGCCAACCCAGAAAGGCCGCCCAGTCTTGTTGGCTGCGAGCACCCTGGCAACCCCCTTGTTGTCGCCGCCGGCGCTATAGACGCCGATAATGCCGGGTTCGCGCCGGAGGGCCGCTTGCAGCAGTTCGATGGCATTGTGCTCGTCATCGAGGTCGAACATGACCTCGATGAAACGATGTTCGTTTGCGCCCTCATTCGAAGCGTTGTCCGAGAGATAGCTGGAGAAGCCGCGGATCCGCTCCTTATGGTTCTCATAGGCGCCGCTGTGGCAGAGAGCGACGAACGAACCGGGGCGCTGCGCCAGCATGCCCGACATGTAGTGAGCCGCGGTGCGTCCGGCAGCATAGTTGTCGATGCCGACATAGGGCAGTTCAGGGGCCGGACGGGTCATGATCTGGACGACGGGAATGCCGAGACCGGCCGCCTTGCGCACGCTGGTGACGACATCGGCATGGTCGGGCGCAACCACGATCAGCGCCGACCGGCGTGCCGTCGGGTTGGCGATGTAGCGGGCGAATTGCGCCGGTTCGTTCTCGCGGACGAAGGTGCGGTGAACCACAATGCTGTCGTCGAGCGAGGCGGCAATGCGCTCGAACGCCCGGTTCAGACGCGAATAAAAACTGGTCTCCGGACGAACGAGGATCACCTCTATCCGGATCAGGCCGCGATGGGCGACCGGCAGGCTTTGCCGGTATTCAAGCCGTCTTGCCGCCAGGAAGACTTTCTCCACCGTCTCCGGCCGTACGCCGCCGCGGCCGTTGAGGACGCGCTCCGCGGTCGCGGTGCCAACGCCGGCCTGCGTCGCGACATCCTTCAAAGTCACCTTCATCAGGGCTCATCCACTCCCAAAGCTGCCACAACAGAGCATCGGTCTGCTGTGCGGTCAATGATCAAATTTGATCAAGGAAGCATTGGAGCATGGGGGCACTGCAGCAGTATCGTGCTGGCAATCCGGGAGGAGCACCGGACGTCCGCAACAAACGAGATCAAGGATCACCCGCCGGCCCGATGCGGCCGAAGGATGACGGAGGAACCAGATGAAGATCGCACTCGACCCGCATATGCACCGTCACCTCAATCTGCGCGACCTCTGCCGAAAGGCGGCGGAGCTTGGCTATGAGCATATCGAGCTTTCACCGCGCGACGATTTTCTGCCCTGGTGGGTGCGCCCGCGGGCGCACAAGGAACGCATCGCGGAATTCAAGTCGGCCCTGAAGGATCACGGCGTCCAGCTCGCTTCGATCCTGCCGATGTATCGCTGGGCGAGCCCGCATGAGGACGAGCGGCAGGCGGCGGTGCGCTACTGGAAGGAAGCGATCGCGATTTCGGCTGAGATGGGCTGCGATACGATGAATTCGGAATTCGGTCGCGGGCCGTCGCCGGATCGCAGCCACCGCGCCAGCTGCTGCGGCGGCATGCATACCCACGAGCACAGCGAGGCTGCCTGGTGGCGCTCGATGGAGGAGCTCGTTCCGGTGTTCGAGCGCGAGGGCGTCACGCTCAACATGGAACCGCATCCGGAAGACTGGTGCGAGACGCTGCATCCGGCGATCGACATGCTGAAGACCATCGGCTCGAAGAACGTCAAATTCCTCTATTGCGCGCCGCACACCTTCTATTTCGGTGACGACATGGCGCGGATGATCCGCGATGCCGGCCCGCTGATCGCCCATGTGCATGTGGCCGATACCTATAACCACAAGGCGTCATCCGGGCTGCGCTACATCATCAATCCGCCGGGCGCGAAGGTCACCATCCATCAGCACATGGATATGTACCAGGGCGAGATCAATTGGGATGTCTTCTTCTCCTCGCTCGCCGCGGTCGGGTTCGACGGCATCATCACCGCCTGCGTCTTCGGCTGGGAGGAGCGTGCCGATGATTCCGGCCGCTTCATGCGCTCCGAAATCCAGAAATATGTCGACAAGTACTGGCCCGGGAAACTTGGCTGATCGTCAACATCCGCTCGGGCACCCCACTTTTCAGGAATAAAACCGTGACCATCACGATTACGACAGCCCCCTGCTGCTGGGGCGTTGATGACGTCAACAATCCAAACCTTCCCGCCTGGGAACGCGTCTTCGACGAGGCGGCCGCAGCTGGTTATGGCGGCCTCGAACTCGGGCCCTATGGCTACGTGCCGCTCGATGATGCGCTCGTTGCAAAGGCGCTCACCGAGCGCAATCTCTTCATCGTCGCCGGCACGATCTTCGACGATCTGGTCTCTCCTGAAAACCGGGAGACATTGCTGCGACAGACGGAGGAAATCTGCACCGTCATCACCAGGCTGCCGCAGCCGGAGCAAGTGGCGGGCCAGCGGTTCAGGACGCCCTATCTCACGGTCATGGACTGGGGGCACGACGAGCGGGACTATGCCGCCGGCCATTCCGATCGTGCGCCGCGTCTCGACGACAAGGCATGGGCCGGGATGGTCGCCAATATCACGGCGATCGCCGAACTCGCCGCGCGCAAATACGGCGTGCGCGCCGTCATCCACCCGCATGCAGGCGGCTATATCGAATTCGCCGATGAGATCGAGCGGGTGGCAGGCGACATTCCGCAGGAGATCGCAGGCTTCTGCCTCGACACCGGCCATAGCTATTATGCCGGCATGGATCCCGTGGAGATGCTTCGCCGCTATGCCGACAGGCTGGACTACGTCCACTTCAAGGACATCGACCGGACCGTCTTCGACCGTGTGCTTGGCGAGAAGATCCGCTTCTTCGATGCCTGCGGACAGGGCGTCATGTGCCCGATCGGCCGCGGCGTCATCGATTACCCCGCCATCAAGCGGACGCTCGAGGAGATCGGCTATCACGGCTTCATCACCGTCGAGCAGGAGCGCGATCCGAGGAATGTCGCCCGCAGCCTCGAAGATGTGAAGCAAAGCCGCGATTACCTCAGGTCGGTTGGTTTTTTAGGGAAAAGATGATGACGAATGACAGGAGAAAGCCGATCCGCTGGGGCATGGTCGGCGGCGGCAGAGGCAGCCAGATCGGCTATATTCATCGCTCGGCAGCGCATCGCGACGACGTTTTTGCCCTTGCGGCAGGCGCCTTCGATATCGATCCGGAACGCGGCCGCGCCTTCGGCGCTGATCTCGGGCTCGACGAAGCCAGGAGCTACCGGGACTATGCGGCGATGTTTGCGGCTGAGGCCGGGCGGGCCGACGGAATCGAGGCCGTGTCGATCGCGACACCCAACAATACCCATTTCGCGATCTGCAAGGCAGCACTCGAACATGATCTGCATGTGATCTGCGAAAAGCCGCTCTGCTTCACGATCGCCGAAGCCGAAGAGCTGAAGGCGGTTTCCCAGGCGCGCGGCCGTATCGTCGGCGTGACCTATGGCTATGCCGGCCATCAGATGATCGAGCAGGCGCGCGTGATGGTCAGGAATGGCGATCTCGGCGAGATCCGCATCGTCAACCTGCAATTCGCCCATGGCTTCCATAGTGCTGCGGTAGAGGAGCAGAACCCCGCGACGCGCTGGCGCGTCGATCCGAAATTCGCAGGTCCCAGCTATGTGCTCGGCGATGTCGGGACCCATCCGCTTTATATCGCCAAGGTCATCCTGCCGCACCTGAAGATCAGGCGTCTGCTCTGCACCCGCCAGAGCTTCGTCAAAAGCCGCGCGCCGCTTGAAGACAATGCGGTGACCCTGATGGAATATGACAATGGCGCGATCGCCACCATCTGGTCGAGCGCCGTCAATGCCGGCTCCATGCACGGCCAGAAGATCCGCATCGTCGGCTCGAAGGCCAGCATCGAATGGTGGGACGAGCGGCCGAACCAGCTCTCCCACGAGATCCAGGGCGAACCGGCTCGCATCCTCGAGCGCGGCATGGGCTATCTCTATCCCGAGGCCAGGATCGACGACCGGATCGGCGGCGGCCACCCGGAAGGTCTCTTCGAAGCCTGGGCGAACCTCTATCGCCGCTTCGGCTTTGCCATCAACAGAGAGCGCGGCCTCGCCCCTACGGGGATCGAAGACCTCACCTTTCCCGATGTCGATGCCGGACTGGAAGGGGTGCGCTGGGTCGAAAACTGCGTACGGTCCGCCGACGCCGGCGGGATCTGGCTGGACTATCGCTAGGTCGTGAACTGCGGTGCGGCGTTGTGCTCAGATAAGCGGGTCGTCATCTTCCGCCGCCTGCGGCGCGCGGCGACGCGTGCTGTCGTTGGCGGCTTTCTTAGGCCCCTCGGCGGCTGCCTCGCGGATTTTCTTGACGCTTTCGCCGGCGTCTTCTGCGGCTGGCTGCGGGTCGTTCTTTTTCACGAAACGGATCATGGGTCATTTCCTGCTTCAACAGTGGGAGCGCTCCGCACATATATCGGAGCGCTCTGGAAAAACGGTGTCAGACGGCAAGCGCCGTGGCGCAGCCTTGAACACTTCGGCTATCGGCTGAAGTCTGCCCGGGCATGGTCGCCCAACCGCCGGCTTCAACGAACTGACGCTGCTTGTAGCCTTCGGTAATCGCCTTGAACTCGATCAGTTTAGCGCTCGCATCCGGCGCCGCCTTGAATCGCTCGACGCAGATGGCCGACGCCAGTTCTCCGCGTGCGGTGTCGCCGGCGGCGGCGGCCGCTTTGCTTGATGTGCCGCCTGTGACCCAGCCTCCCCAGCTGAAGCCGATGATCATCGTGGCGATCGCCGTGACGACGCAGGCCCAGGCGAGAAGCGTCTTGGACGGCTGGTAACTGTCGAAACGCTGGGTAATCGATGTCTTGCTGCTGCTCTGTACGGACATTGGAATTCTCCCTGTCTGTTATTCGGGTTGTGCCGTCCGGCGACGCCGGAACGGGTCAAGCTGGCCTCAGAACAGGATGATTTTAGGCGAGGTCGGCCTAAAATCTGAATCCTGTTCTACATTAGATAGTTAGAGCATGATGTCGTCCGAAAACCGCTGACACTTTTCGGCATCATGCTCTAGTATCCCATAGCGCCCATGCCGCCATTTCCGGCAGCAGGCGCAGAGTCTCTTGCGGGAATATCGGCGATCATCACCTCGGCGGTGATCAGCAGCGCCGCGATCGAACCGGCGTCCTGCAGAGCGGTGCGCACGACCTTGGCAGGATCGACGATGCCGGCCTCGATCATATCGACATAGGTCTCCGTCTGTGCGTCGAAGCCCTGATTGTGATCATTGCTGTCGGCGAGTTTGCCGACGACGATGGAGCCTTCGAACCCGGCATTGTCGGCGATCTGCCGAATCGGGGCTTCGAGCGCCCTGAGCACGATCGAGATGCCCGCCGTCACGTCGGCGTTCTCCCCGGTCAGGCCCATGAGCGCCGACTTCGCGCGCAACAATGCCACGCCGCCGCCGGGCACGATGCCCTCTTCGACCGCCGCACGGGTGGCGTTCAGTGCATCGTCGATGCGGTCCTTCTTTTCCTTGACCTCCGTCTCGGTGGCGCCGCCGACGCGGATGACCGCGACGCCGCCGGCGAGTTTCGCCAGGCGTTCCTGCAGTTTTTCCTTGTCATAGTCGGAGGTGGTGTCTTCGATCTGCGCCTTGATCTGTTGGATGCGCGCCTGGATGGCCGCTTTCTCGCCGGAGCCGTCGATGATCGTGGTGCTTTCCTTGTCGATCAGCACGCGTTTGGCGTGGCCGAGCATATCGAGCGTGACGTTTTCGAGCTTGATGCCGAGATCCTCGGAAATCATCTGGCCGGCGGTCAGCACGGCAATGTCTTCCAGCATGGCTTTACGGCGATCACCGAAACCCGGCGCCTTGACGGCTGCGACCTTCAGGCCGCCGCGCAGCTTATTGACGACAAGTGTCGCCAACGCCTCGCCTTCGACATCCTCCGAGATGAGGAGCAACGGTTTGCCGGTCTGTACGACGGCTTCCAGGATCGGCAGCATCGCCTGCAGGCTGCCGAGTTTCTTCTCGTGAACGAGGATATAGGGCTCCTCCAGTTCCACGCGCATCTTCTCGGCATTGGTGACGAAATAGGGCGAGAGATAGCCACGATCGAACTGCATGCCCTCGACGACATCGAGTTCGGTTTCGGCGGTTCGCGCCTCTTCGACGGTTATGACGCCCTCATTGCCGACCTTGTCCATCGCCTTGGCGATCATCTCACCGATGGCGGCGTCGCCATTGGCGGCAATGGTGCCGACCTGGGCGATCTCGCCTGACGATTTGACCTTCATCGCCCGCGCCTTGATTTCCTTGACGACCGCGGTAACGCCGAGATCGATGCCGCGCCTCAGATCCATAGGGTTCATGCCGGCAGCGACGAGCTTTGCGCCTTCGCGGAAGATGGAGGCGGCGAGCACCGTTGCCGTCGTCGTGCCGTCGCCGGCAAGATCATTGGTCTTCGAAGCCACCTCGCGCACCATTTGCGCGCCCATGTTCTCGAACTTGTCTTCGAGCTCGATCTCCTTGGCGACGCTGACGCCGTCCTTGGTAATGCGCGGTGCGCCATAGGCCTTGTCGATGACGACGTTGCGACCCTTCGGGCCAAGCGTCACCTTGACGGCGTTGTTGAGCAATTCGACGCCGCGCAGCAGGCGGTCGCGCGCGTCGGTGGAGAACCTGATTTCCTTGGCAGACATGATATTTCTTCCCAGTTCGGTCTTGAGTTGCGGGTCACAAATTCGACCCTCAGGCGGCTTTGCCGGCAGCCGCTTCGGTCTTTTCAACGATGCCCATGATGTCGGTCTCCTTCATGATCAGAAGGGTTTCGCCATCGATCGTGACCTCGGTCCCCGACCATTTTCCAAACAGAATGAGATCGCCGACCTCGACATCGAGCGGGACCAGACTGCCGCTTTTGTCGCGCAGGCCCGGGCCGACTGCGACCACTTCGCCTTGCTGCGGCTTCTCCTTGGCGGTGTCTGGAATGATGATCCCGCCCTTGGATTTGACATCGCCTTCCGCACGTCGAATGACGACGCGGTCGTGAAGTGAACGGAATTTCATAGAGGTCTTTCTGCTGCCGGCGCGTAGGGCGGCTGCAATTCATAAATAGCACTCGTGGCACTCGATTGATAGGAGTGCCAAGAAATATTGTTCGCACGGGGCACTTCTGGAAAAATTCAGGAAATCAATTTGAACGGATATTTTGTAATAATCAGGAAATGAATAGAATTTTTACGCCATCGCACCCAATTTTATCTAAATGGTCGTCGAGTTAATTTGGCGTTTTTCATAGATAATTCCGAATTTATCTTGATTTAAACTCAATCGAGGCGCAATGATAGGCCTCGTCGATTTGGCCGACTTGGCTTCGCGGTGTCAGAGACCTACGACCCGCCATCACCACTGAATTTTCGATAGCAATCCATGACGTCGTTCCGGCGTTGATTTCGCCTATTCCGATCCGGAATGAGCTTGGCGCTGACCGCGGATGTACCGGCAGCCTCGAGTTCGTCCGGTTCGGATCTCAACGATACAGGAAACACATCGGTGTATTCCTGCGGAGGTCTCAGCCGTGACCAGTCGCACCACACAAACCGTCGTCCGCTTTTCATCCCCATTCCGCCTGCCCGGTTTCGATGGGGCGCAGCCAGCCGGAGAATACCGCGTCGATTATGACGAGGAATTGATTGATAGCGTTTCCAGGCTTGCCTGGCTAAGGGTCGGCGCCTTCATCCACCTGCCCGCGATCGCCGCGCAGAGTCCGACGCAGCAGATGATGCCTATCCACCTGTCAGATCTCGAAACCGCGCTCGAAAAGGACCACAAACCGTCATGACCGCTACGCGCATCCCGCAACGCAATGGACGCTCGACCCGGCGCGAGGCAGCAACACATCTCTTCAAGGTGGGGCAGACTGTCCGAGTGAAGGACGGGTTCTTGGTCGTTCCCTCCAAGCTTCCCGAGACATACCGCATTACCGCCACGCTGCCTCTGAGAGGAAATGTGCTGCAATACCGCATCCGCAGCGACGATGAACGTCATGAGCGGGTCGCGACGGAAGACAGCCTGGAACTGGTAACCCTATCGCCCGCCGGCAGCGGCGCAACACTGATCGAGAGGACGTTTGGCCATGGCCACGGCCCGAATGACGAAAGGTTGACATCGTGAACAGCCATGAAGACGAAGCCGAACGAAGACGGAATGCCTTTGCCGTCGGCACATGGGAAAACAAATGTGGCGCTTCCGGCCGCTACTCCATGGAGATCGAACACGAGCGCCGGATCGAATCCGCCCGTTCGTCGACCGTCTATCGTGTCCCAGCAAACGTTCCAGTGCACGCCGATCATGCCGTGATCGGCAAGAGCCGTTCGCAGGCCGGGAAAGACATGATGTCCTTCAATCTTCTCAACATAGGATACCGGAAGGAATGGCTCAGGCTGTCGGACGCCGCCCGGAGTGCTCGTCAGACCCCGCCGGTTCAACCATGGCGCTAGCCTTCCTGAACCAAAGCCGCAGCTTCGATGCGGCGAGAAATGCAGTGCGCTTCGTCGGCCATGACGGCATGTTCCAGGTGTTGTTCTTCATCGAGGTTGGCGCGCTGGCGAAATCCGACATGACATTGCAAAGAACCGAGCCTTCGGAAACGAGGTGGCTTTCGGCGTTCGACGCCCTGCGCAACTCCATTCAGGACGTGGCACACAAAGCCTATTCCTACCGCCGCCGCGCCTTCTATACTCTAACTGCGGCGGATTTCCGCTAGGCGGATCCGGACGCGCGGGAACGCTCCATGTTGATCCGTTACGGCTATGAAATCACGCTGACCTGCCCGCAGCCGACCGCATTGGTATGCCTGTTGTCGGTTCATGATGATCGCGCAGCCGACATCAGAATTCCGGAAACGGTCTTCACCACGCCCGATGTTCCCACATCGACTTATCGCGACCTTTTCGGCAACCGCTGTCTTCGGCTGGTTGCCCCGCCGGGCGACCTGACCATATGGGGCGATGCGACGATCGAAGACGACGGCAAACCGGACAGGTCGCTGCCTGGCGCCAGGGAAGTCCCGGTTTCGGAGTTGCCGGATGATTGCCTCGTCTACCTGATGGGCAGCCGCTATTGCGAGACGGATCGCCTCAGTCAAATTGCGTGGGATATGTTCGGCATCGTCTCACCCGGCTGGGGCCGTGTTCAGGCGATCTGCGACTTCGTTCACGGCCATATCCAATTCGACTACATGCAGGCGCGATCGACGCGGACAGCCTTCGAGGCCTTTCACGAACGTGTCGGCGTCTGTCGCGACTTTGCGCATCTCGCGGTGGCGTTGTGCCGGTGCCTCAACATTCCTGCCCGATATATCAATGGCCATCTCGGCGACATCGGTATTCCGGTCGTCGATCCGATGGACTTCAGCGCCTGGATCGAGGTCTTCCTCGACGGTGCATGGCATACATTCGATCCGCGCAACAACACGCCGCGGATCGGTCGTATCATCGTCGCACGCGGGCGCGATGCCGCCGACATACCGCTCATCAATTCCTTCGGTCCGCATGTGCTGAAGGCGTTTCGAGTCTGGACCTATGAGGTGACGAACCTGCAGCAGATGCAAAGCGTCGCCGAGGGTGCTGTTTAGAACGAGACCTGGACGGATGCGGCAATGTCCGGCCTCAGGCTTTGCCGCAGGCGCCAGCTGTCGCAGGATTGCCTCTCCCACACACTTTGGCGCGACGTGCTTTAGAACGGCGGTTGAAAGATCTCGGCGTCGAGCCATCTTGGGGTGTGAGCAGTCATTAGCGGAAGATAGGGAGTTTCGCAGTCCATGTTCGATCATATTTCCATCGGCGTAAAAGACCTGGAAAGAGCCCGCCATTTCTACGACGCGGCGCTGGCGCCGCTCGGATATGAGCGCCTTTCCAATTCCGACACCATGATCGGCTACGGCCCGGAAAGGGTCGGGCTCTGGGTGATGCAGGTCGAACAGCCTGTTGTTGCCGACATGCGATCCGGGCTGCACTTCTGCTTCGTTGCGCCTGACGAGGCCGCGGTCGATGCCTTTCACGCGGCCGCCGTTGCATCCGGCGGCACGGATAATGGCGAACCAGGTGTGCGGCCGGATTATGGGCAATTCTATTACGCCGCCTTCATCATCGACCCGGACGGCTATCGCCTCGAAGCCTATTTCCACAAGGGCGAGCTCTAAAAGTTCAGGCCGCCGCTCTGGATATGGATACGCGGCAGCCGGAGGCTTCGAGCGCTTTATTGGCTACATCGATGAACAGGCGACGGAACCAGCGCGCCCGGCCGTCCGTCTGGTCGACTCGGCGATAAAGCATCGTGACGGGATCGGCCGGCAGCGAAAGCGGCGGCTCGCAAAGCATCAGCCCATGTAACTGCGCCATGCAGCGACCGATCGATTCCGGCACGGTGGCAATGGCGGGCATCGCCTTCAGCACCATCGGCAGAGCGGAAAAGCGCGGGACGGTCGCCACCACCTGTCTGACATCGCCGGTGCGGTTCAGCGCCATGTCGATACCGGTCGAGGTGTTGCCTTCGAACGAGACGGTGACATGGGCGACATTGGCGAAATCCTTGAGGCTCAACGGCGCCTTCAGCCCGAGTTGAGCTGCATCGTAGATGCAGATCGAGACTTGGTCGAACAGTGGCGCGCGAATGTGCCATGAGGCGGGCTCGTCGTGCATCGCGACGCTGAAATCGAAGACGCCTTCATCCAGCCGGCGTGCGGCATCGCGCTTTTCGGAAGCGATACCGATCAGCCGGGCGCCGGGTGAAAACTTTAGAAGACGGGCGGCAAGCGGGCCGAAGAAGGCCGATTCGAGATTGTCGCACATGCCGATGCGGAACTCGCCCTGCCAGCTTGCCGGATCGAACTCGGCCTGCGGGCGGATGGCGCGCTCGATGCCCGACAGCGCATCCTCGATCGCCGGGGCGATGGAAAGCGCGCGCGGCGTCGGCTGCAGGCCGCGGCCGACACGCACGAACAGTTCATCGTCCAGCGCCTCGCGCAAGCGCCGCAAAGCGGCCGACAGGCCCGGCTGGCCGAGCAGCAGGCGCTCGGCGGCGCGACTGACATTGCGCTCCTGCATCAGCACCGAAAAGGCCAGCAGGAGATTGAGGTCGATCTTGCGAAGGGTGACATCATTCATCATCGTCAGTAATACCTGGCATGGCTACTATCAATTTGCAATAGGAAAGGAAGCTGTACATTTTCTCGTTCCCTGCCGCCCGGCAACCTCCCCCGATGAGGCGGCAGCAAAGAAGGAACGATTTCGATGACTCTTTCCAAATCGCGAAGCGGGGCGGGGCTGGCATTGCTGCTGCTCTGCACCGCCAACTTCCTCGACGCCATGGACGTCTCCACCATTGGTGTCGCGCTTCCTGCCATCCAGGCCGAACTCGGCATGGAGGCGACATCGCTGCAATGGGCCGTCAGCGCCTATGTGCTCGGCTATGGCGGCTTCCTGCTGCTCGGCGGCCGGGTCGCCGACGTCTTCGGCCATCGCCGCGTTTTCCTTTGGTCGCTGGCGATTTTTGCCGCCGCCAGCATCGCCGGCGGCTTCGTCGATAGCGGGCCGACGCTGATTGCGGCCCGCTTGATCAAGGGCATTGCCGCCGCCTTCACCGCGCCTGCCGCCCTTGCGCTGCTGCTCTCCGTCTTCGGCGAGGGAACCGCACGGGCAAAGGCGCTCGGGGTCTTCGCCTCGACCGGCGCCACCGGCTTCGTGCTCGGCATGGTGCTCGGCGGTGCCGCGACGATCTTCAGCTGGCGGGCGACCCTTGTCATGGGCGCGCCCGTGGCGATCCTGACACTCCTTCTTGCGCCGCTGGCGCTGCCGGCCGACCCGAAAAGGACAGGACCGCGGCCGATCTTCGACTGGGCCGGCGCGCTGACGATCACGCCCGGACTGCTGCTCTTCGTCTTCGGTATCACCAATGCCGCGGCCGCCGGCTGGCAGGCCTTCCTAACCTGGGGTTCGCTCGCCGCGTCGCTGGTGCTGATCCTGCTCTTCCTCGTTGTCGAAGCACGGCATGCCGATCCGATGGTGCCGCTCGGCATGTTCCGCCGAGCCAAGCTCCGGCATGCCAATGCCATCGCCGCCCTCTTCCAGGGCGCCTATGTCGGCTTCCAGTTCCTGGCGACGCTCTATTATCAAAACGTCATCGGCTGGTCGGCCTTCACCACCGGCTTCTGTTTTGCGCTTGGCGGCGTCTTCGTAATGTTCCTGGCGCCACGTTTTGCGACGCTCGCGCAAAATCGCGGCGCCACCGGGCTGATGGCGGCAGGTGTCGGCCTGCAAGCGTTCAGCTATATCTTCTGGGTGACAGCACTCGGACATGTCGACCCGATCCTGCTCGTGCTGTTTTCGCAGATCCCGCTCGGCCTCGGTTACGCCATGACCTACCCCTCAGTGCAGGTCGCGGCCCTTTCCGACGTGGAGGACGATAAGTCGGGGCTCGCCTCCGGACTGCTCTTCGCCTCCTTCCAGATCGGCGGCGGCATCGTGCTTGCGGCGGCCTCGGCAGTCTTCGGCGCCGCGCCGCATTTCGGCTGGGACCCCTATGTCGCCGGCATCGCATTCGTGGCGCTGCTTGCGGTGGCGATTACCTTACTTGCAGCCGCCGGTCCGCGGACATCGGCCGCCCGGAGACCCACCTATCAGGCGGCGGAATGACCGTCATCAGCCCGCACCCTGACCGGTGCGGGCTACTCATGAACCGGAGCGATATCTGCAGCAAGAATCCCGTTGCGTTGCCTGGGTGAAAGGCGCATGGTCGCAACTTCGGCAGCCAGTGTACGGGCGCTGCCGACTGAGGGTTTTTATACCCTTGCCCCGATGAAAGGAGGACCGATGTCTTCCACTTTCGAAAAGTCGCATCTGACTTCGTCCGATCTCGACATGCTGCAAGGCGTGCTCGACGACGCCGGCTACGACGCCAAAATTCTGATCGGCAACGAACGCGTCTTCAACGTCGCGGCCATACTGTTGATCAGGCTGTTCGAAGAGGGCGTCACCTCGCCGGCCATGCTCTCACAAGCGCTCGAACACCATTTCGGCAAGCTGAAGACTCCGCCGAAACCGATAACCCCCGTCTTTAATCGATATGCGATACAGGGATTGCCCCGCGAAAGACGCGTCGCCGGCTAGAGCATGATGCCGAAAAGTGTGAGCGGTTTTCGGACGACATCATGCTCTCACTGATGTTCTAAAGCGCGTCGCGATCTTTCAGATTCACTCCTCGCGCTTTAGGTCTTTGTTTTACGCATGCCGTTAGCGCAAAACCGCTTCACACTTTTGCGCGACATGCTTTAGCGGCAAACGAGCCGCCCGGCTCCGAAGGAATATTGTGCGAAAAACCCTCTTGCTTTGTATCTGCGTCGCAGCGGCCGGTTATTTCGGATGGGTGCAATTCGGGGCTTACCAACAACGCGAGCAGGCTAGAGTTCTTGCTGTCACCGACAGGGAGCGCCGTGTGGCGCTCCTGGAAATCGACGGCTGCCAGGCGAAAGTGAATCTGCTTCTATTGATGACAGACCGCCTGCTCAAGGCCGGCGGCATGCTGGTGCCGCTCGATATCGGACGGGACATAGAACTCTGTTTGGCCCGCGGCATCATGTCTGCATCAGGCCGTGCGGAGATGGAAAGAACGAAGCTGATCCGCCTGTTTCCCGTGAATGACTAAGCGTGTCGGAAGATTCATCCCTCGCGCTTGTTTCGAATGCCGTTATCGCAAAACCGCCGCCCCCTTTGTGCTGCACGCTTTATCCCCTGTGGAAATATGGCTTTCCTGCGGCGGCGGCCTTAATGGCACCTCAATTTTACTCTATAAGGAGGGCTCGCTGATTTGGCCGATGCGGCATTTGCGGTGACCGGATTTCCGGCCCCGCCATTTTCCCGATCGCGAAAGCATGGTGACGTCCCGTCTCAACGTCGGGTTTGGCTTTCGGTGACCTCTCCGGTCATCCGCCTCCAGACTGCGATGCGGTTTCAGCAGGCATCATTTTCATTCCATCCCTGCGGCCCGGTGTTGTCGGGTTGCCCTCATGACGATCCCGCGATCTCCGATCGCGACCGACAAGTGGGGCGAATACCACGCAGGCTGCGGCTTTCAATTTCGATCTAAAGGGAGATTTTATCGATGGCAAAAGGACAAGTAAGAAGCAATCGCGAGGTCCGGAAGCCGAAGAAGGACAAGCAGGCAGCGAAGGTGGAAAGTACATTCGCCAATCAGATGAAGACGGCGACCAAAACCGCCCCGCAGGGCAGTGCTCCAAAGAAATAGAACCTCTTATCGAGCCCCCGCTTCGCCCCCGTGCGCATAACGGCGCCAGTGATAGCGCGTCTTGTCGGACGCGCCGCGCTCCGGCGTGACACCATCACCCATTGACATGTTTTCAGAAAAACAGGAATTGCTGTAACCATGACCACTCTTAATACGATGTACCACTTCGACTATCCGCTCTTCCTCATTCGCTCGGCCGTGGTGATTGCACTCGGCTTTTCGGCGATCGCCGCCTTTCACGGCGTCACTCTGTGATTGAATCTGCGCGCCGCAGCGAGTGCGAGGAAATCCAAGTGGCCCCTTTGGGCGAGCCCGACGAAAACCCGGAGCGATCCCGGGGGAATGCCGAGCTTTTCGCTGAAAAGCGCTGGTTGAAGATCCTTGCCGGATATCGCCAGCCGCGGGCCGGACGCAGCGCCTTCGAGCTTGCCGTCACAGTCGTCCCCTTCGCGCTGTTCTGGGCTGCCGCCTGGGCAGCGGTTCACTACAGTTTCTGGCCCGGCCTGATCCTCGTCCTTCCCGCCGCCGCCTTCCTGCTCCGGCTGTTCATGATCCAGCATGATTGCGGCCACGGCTCGTTTTTCGCCCGTCGCCGCGTCGACGACTGGGTTGGACGCACGATCGGCATCCTGACGCTGACGCCTTACGACTATTGGCGCCGGGCGCATGCGGAACACCACGCCTCAGCCGGAAACCTGGACGAACGCGGCGTAGGCGACATCGAAACGCTGACAATCGCCGAGTATAACGCGCTGTCGCGCTGGGGCCGCCTTGGCTACCGGCTCTATCGGCACCCGATCGTGATGTTCGGGATCGGACCGGCATGGCTGTTCCTCTTCAAGCAGCGCCTGCCTTTCGGCATGATGCGCTCCGGCGCCCTGCCCTGGATCTCGACCATGGCGACCAATCTTGCCATCGCGGTGGTCGCCGCGCTGCTGATCTGGGCGGTCGGGATCGTCCCCTTTCTCCTGGTGCATCTGCCGACCGTGCTTCTGGCAGGTGCTGCCGGCGTCTGGTTGTTCTACGTGCAGCACCAATTCGAGGAAACACATTGGTCGAAGGAGCCGGACTGGCAGTTCCAGCATGCGGCCCTGCACGGCGCCTCGCATTACGACCTGCCGCCAGTGCTGCGGTGGATCACCGGCAATATCGGCATCCACCACGTGCATCATCTGTCGAGCCGGGTACCTTACTACCGGCTGCCGGAGGTGCTGCGAGATCATCCTGAGCTTGCCGATCTGGGCCGCATCACGCTCATGGAAAGCCTGCGTTGCGTCAAGCTGGTGCTGTGGGACGAACAGACGAAGCGACTGGTCTCGTTTCGCGAGGCGGCGCGGCTTGCAACAGCATGATAACGGGGCGTTAGAGCGGTTTAGCTTTCCGGAAGCGCAGAGCCGCTCTAACCTTTTGCCCGCTTCCAGGGAAAGCCGTTTCCCTAGAATTGTTTAGCGATAACCTGTCACGTCAGCCGGTCTGCCCGGCTCCTGCACTTCCACCATGTAGCGCCAGCAATCCGGCCGCGAACCGTCGAGATCGTCGAAGCCATAGGTCTTGGCCACTCCGCCGCTCGACAGCGACTGGCCGTTCCAGCGGGCGCGGTCGGGATCGGCGGCGATGGCCGCAACGGCCCGGCCGACGAAGCGCGGGGTTTCGGAAATGGCGAAATGCGGCTGTACTTTCGTCGCCTCGCGCCAGTTCTCCTCGCGAACACCATAAGCATCCAGCATCATTTCGGAACGCAGCCAGCCGGGCGTGATCGAAACGGCGGTGGCGCCGTGTTTCGCCAGATCTTGCGCATGCGCCCAGGCCATGCGGGTGACGCCTGTCTTGACGAGGTCGTAAAAGGGCGACAGCCGGTAATGGGTGGCATTGTATTCGGCCGTGCCGTCGGTCATCTCCACCAGCAGCCCGCCGGGCCGCTCGATCATCAGCGGCAGGGCGTAATGGGCGGTGATCAGATGCGTCTCGATGCCGAGCTGCAGCATGCGCAGGCCCTTGTCCAGCGAATGCTCCCAGACGGCCTTGTCCCATTCGAACAGTTTCTCGCAGCCCCAGATGTCGTTGACGAGAATATCGAGTCGTCCGGCCTCCTCGCGGATGCGTGCGACCAGCGCCTCGACCTGTTGCTGGACGAGATGGTCCACCTGCACGGCAATGCCCTTGCCACCGGCTGATGTCACCAGCTCGGCCGTCTCCTCGATCGTCTCCGGTCGGGCATATTCGGATTGCTGGGCGCGCGTCGTGCGCCCGGTCACGTAGACGGTGGCGCCGGCAGCGCCAAGTTCCACCGCGATGCCTCGGCCGGCTCCGCGCGTAGCACCGGCCACTAAGGCCACTTTCTCCCGCAAGTTCGCTGTCACTTCTCCATCCTCCACGCTAGAACGCCTCATGCCGTAATGGAAGCGCCAGGAATCGCCCGGCGCTCCTTGTTTATAAACGAATGATCGTTTACATTCGAGGCGGATGCAAGAGGAATTTCATGCCGCGTCGCCGCACACTGTCCGATGAACAGCTTCTCGCCATGGTGTTGGCGCTGATCCACGCCGAGGGGCCGGATGCGGCGACCTTTGCGGCAGTAGCGAAAGCAAGCGGACTTTCCGGCTCGACGCTGGTGCAGCGTTTTGCCACGAAAGCGGCGATGCTGCGCGCCGCGCTGCTTTATGCTTGGGACCGGCTGGATGCGGAAACGGCGCGGCTTGCCGAGACCGTGCCGAAAACGCCGGAAGGCGCCATCACGCTGCTCGTCGGCCTGTCCCAGGATTACGGCGATAATGCGGCCGCCTATGGCGAGGGACTGCTGGTGCTTCGCGAGGATTTTCGCGATCCGGTGCTGCGCGCCCGAGGGGCGGCCTGGGGAACGGCGCTGATGGCGGCAATCGCTCGATGTTTCGGCTCGGCGAAGGCGCCGGAGACGATCGCTCGGCTGATGCTGTCGCAATGGCAGGGTTCGCTCATCTGGTGGGGTTTTGGCGCCGAGGGGCCGGTGGCCGCCTATGTGGAGACGGAGCTTCGGCGCTTCCTCGCCGCGGTATCTGTCCATTCAGCTTAGGAGACCGTGAAGATCATCGCCTTGATAAAATAAAGCAAAGCGGCGGTCGCGACGATGGTCGCCAAGGTGAGCAGCAGTCCGATCAGGGTGACGAGACCATCCCGCTCCATCAGGGCGACGGCGAGCACCACCAGCGAGAACACCGGCAGAATATTGCCGAAGGGGATCGGCAGCGCGATCACCACGGCGAGCAGGAAGACAGGAATGCCGAGCAGCGCCTGCACCGTCGGGCCGGTGAGAGCCTCCAGCCGGCCGGCGTGCACGACCTTCTCCACCCGGGCGATCAACGGGACCGCGTGACCGACGACGAGATCGAGCGCCGCGGACGAAACCCGGCGATCCCTGACGATGGCGGGCAGCCAGACCTTCCGGCCGCCCGCAACGATCTGGAGGGAGACCAGCGCAAGCGCGGTGCCGAAAACCATTCCGAACGGCCCGGGAATCGGGGTCAGCGCCGGGATTGCCAGGAACAGGATGGTGAAGGCGATGCTGGTCGGGCCCATCGCCTCCAGAACCTCGCCGATGGAGAGGCCGTCCTTCACCCGGGCGAGTTCCAGCATCTCCCGGAGCCGCGCGGTGGCCACACCGCGCGGCTGCCGCCTATTTCCGTCTTGATCAGACATCACGCAGTCCATTTTCAGCTGGTCGCCGTCACGCACCCTCGTCGGCTCCCTTCAGGGCGCCGACGAGGGCTGCGCATTGCGGGTCGCTGCCGTCGAGAAGTTCGGCCGGCGCGGTATGGCCGATCGCTATGCTGACGACTGTGGCCGCCGCCCAGCCGTAGTCGCCGGCGGCGCGCTCTATGAGCTTCGGCCCCTGGGATGTCAGGCAGGCCTGGGATTGGCGGACGATCTCCACGGGAAGCCGGGCGCGCTCAGCCTGTTGCTGTATCTCAGCCTGCAACGGATCGACGACGAGCAGGGCAAAAATCCAGCCGATGAAATTCGAAATCATATCTGTTTCCTTCGTTTGTTAACGTGTTCTGTGTGCAGAGCCCGCTCAGGCGGGCTGCTGCGGATCCCGCGTCTTGAGGAGGCTCCAGACCACGCCGGCAGCGATGATCGCGAAGGTGATGCTGAGCGAGAGCGCGGCCGGGAATTTTTCAAGGCCCAGCAGATCGGCGAGGAAGATCTTCGAGCCGATGAAGATCAGCACGATGGCAAGCGCCGGCTTCAGGTAACGGAAGCGATGAATCATCGCCGCAAGCGCGAAGTAAAGGGCGCGAAGGCCGAGGATCGCGAAGATGTTCGAGGTGTAGACGATGAACGGATCGGTGGTGATCGCGAAGATCGCGGGGACCGAATCCACGGCGAAGATGACGTCGGCCACTTCGACCATCACCAGCGCCATGAAGAGCGGCGTGATGAACCAGGTCATCCTCCCCGTCCTGGGATTTGCCTTTCTGACGAAGAACCGCTCGCCGTGATGTTCCTCGGTGACGTTGAAGCGGCTGCGCATGAAGCGCACGAGGATGTTCTTCGAGACATCAGGTTCTGCCTCCTTGATGACCAGCATCTTGATGCCTGTGACGACCAGGAAGGCGGCGAAGATATAGAGTAGCCAGGCGAATTCGGCGACCAGAGTCGCGCCGACGCCGATCATGATGGCGCGCAGTACGATGACGCCGAGAATGCCCCAGAAGAGCACCCGGTGCTGGTAGATGCGCGGCACGGCAAAGAAGGAGAAGATCAGGGCGATGACGAAGACGTTGTCGAGAGCCAGCGTCTTTTCGACGACGAAGCCCGTCATATAGGCAAGGCCGGCCTCGGAGCCGAGGTACCACCATACCCAACCACCGAAGGTAAGGCCGAGCGCGATATAGAGAGCGGAAAGCCTGACGCTTTCGCCGACGCCGATTTCCTTGTTCTGCTTATGAAGAATACCGAGGTCGAACGACAGAATGGCGATGACGAGGGCGAAAAAGCTCGACCACATCCAGAGCGGCGTTCCCAGCCACTCGACGAACAAAAAAGAGAGATTCAAGGATAGTCCCCTGTCGGCACTGGTTGTCGGAGAAGGGTCCGACATCGCAAGAGTGCCGAAGCTCTCGCCAGAGGGGCCCGGACCAGCGGGTCGCACTGCAAGTAGGGTCTCACTCTTCAATAATCAAGCAGCGGCCAGTGCCGATTTTACGCATCGCGCGGAGGTAAGGCGTGCGCTGTGCGAATGCGTCATTCGCCCCGCAAGAGAAAGCCTTCGCCAGCCGTATCAGGCGTCCTCGTCGTCCTTCTCCTCGCCCACGGTCAGCGGCCAGTCGACGACGTAGTCTTCGAGATCGTCGAGATCGATCTCATTTTCGTTGATCGCGCGGCCTCGCGCGGAAATGCCGGCGGCATGGACGGTCTCCGGGTCGCCGGAGACGAGCGGGTGCCACCAGTAGAGGTCGCGGCCTTCATTGACCAGCCGGTAGCCGCAGGTGGGCGGCAGCCAGGCGATATCGGGCACATTCTCCTTGGTCAGCTGCACGCAGTCCGGCACGAAATCCCAGCGGTTCTCATAGCTGGAGCAGCGGCAGCTTTCGCCGTCGAGAAGCTTGCAGCTGACCGAGGTGAAATAGATATCGCCGCTATCCCATTCCTCGATCTTGTTGAGACAACAGAGGCCGCAGCCGTCGCAGAGGCTTTCCCACTCAGCGATGGTCATTTCGGCAAGCGTCTTACTCTTCCAGAAGGGCAGATCGTTCATCGTTCGTTTCTTGCAACAGCAACCCGCAAATTCGCGTGACCCTGATGCATCTCTCTTGTTATCAGCCGCAAAATCAATCAATCCTTCAGTATACTCCTGGTACTCGGAGAATTCTCTCCTCGTATCGGAGAGCTTTGCGGCCATATGCGGGCCTCGCGCTTTCGTCGGATATGACCGAAGCGAGATCAGGCGGGAATACAGGACGTGCAAGATCCGGACAACCCAGGAAATGGGCCAGAAAACGGGCCAGAAAAAAGGCCCGGAAAAGCGGCGAACGAGGCGGCGGAAAAGCGGCCGGCGAAGAGCCGTCACATTCTGCTGCGCATCGATTCCTGGATCGATTCGACCGTCTGGAACGCCGGCTTCCGCGCCGCCGAGATCTGGGAAGACATCACCATTTTCTTCCGCCGCTTCCGCGTGCGCGGCTGGAAGCGCATGGTCTTCGAACTTGCCGGCGAAGGGCTAACGCTCGGGGCGGCCGGCTCGGTGCTGATGCTGCTGCTTGCCCAGCCTGCCTTCGAGGCGACCAAGGAAGACTGGCGCAACCGCGGCGATTTCGCCGTCACCTTCACCGACCGCTACGGCAATGTCATCGGCCATCGCGGCGTCATCCACCAGAATTCCGTACCGATCGACGAGCTGCCGGATTCGCTGATCAAATCGGTGCTCGCCACCGAGGACCGGCGCTTCTTCGACCATTTCGGCATCGATTTCATCGGCCTCTTCCGCGCTATGAGCGAGAATGCGCGCGCCGGCGAAGTCGTGCAGGGCGGCTCGACGCTGACGCAGCAGCTCGCCAAGAACCTGTTCCTGTCGAACGAACGCTCGATCGACCGCAAGGTCACCGAGGCGTTCCTGGCGCTTTGGCTCGAGGCGAACCTTTCCAAGAAGGAAATCCTCTCCACCTATCTCGACCGCGCCTATATGGGCGGCGGCACTTTTGGCGCAGCGGCGGCGGCGCAGTTCTATTTCGGCAAGAACATCACCGATGTGAACCTCGCCGAATCCGCCATGCTTGCCGGGCTGTTCAAGGCGCCGGCGAAATACGCGCCGCATGTCAACCTGCCGGCGGCGCGTGCCCGCGCCAACGAAGTGCTGACCAATCTGGTGCAAAGCGGGCTGATGACCGAGGGCCAGGTGATCGCCGCAAGGCGCAATCCGGCCACCGTCGTCGACCGCAACGAGGTGGAATCGCCCGATTTCTTCCTCGATTGGGCTTTCGACGAGGTCCAGCGGCTTTCGTCGCGCTTCCACCAGCATTCGCTGATCGTGCGCACGACGATCGACATGGGCATCCAGCAGGCGGCGGAGGATTCGGTCGAAACGTCGTTGCGAGAATATGGCGAGGCCTATCACGCCAAGCAGGGCGCGATGGTGATGATCGAAAACGGCGGCGCCGTCCGCGCCATGGTCGGCGGCCGGGATTACGGCGAGAGCCAGTTCAACCGCGCCAGCAGGGCGCTGCGCCAGCCAGGCTCGTCCTTCAAAGTTTACACCTATGCGGTGGCGATGGAGAGCGGCATGACGCCGCAGACGACGATCGTCGATGCGCCGATCTACTGGGGCAACTGGAGCCCGCACAATTACGCAAACCGCTATGCCGGCCGCATCACGCTTGAGACCGCGATCGCCCAGTCGATCAACACCGTGCCGGTGCGGCTCGCCAAGGAGAAGCTCGGTATTCAGCCGATCCGGGCGATGGCGAAGAACCTCGGCGTCGAAACGCCGATCCGCGACGACGTCACCATCCCGATTGGCACCTCCGAGGTGACGGTCCTCGACCAGGCGACGGCCTACGCCACCTTCCCGGCCGGCGGCTACCAGTCGCGCCGCCACGGCATCACCCAGATCCTCGATTACGACGGCGACGTTCTCTATGATTTCGACCGCGACGAACCGGCGCCGAAGCGTGTGCTGTCCGAACAGGCCGACGCCTATATGAACCAGATGCTGTCGCGCGTTCCCTATGTCGGCACGGCGCGCAAGGCGGCCCTCGACAATGGCATCCTGACGGCCGGCAAGACCGGCACGACCCAGGCCTATCGCGACGCCTGGTTCGTCGGCTTCACCGGCAATTACACCTGCGCCGTGTGGTTCGGCAATGACGACTACACCTCGACCAACGAGATGACCGGCGGTTCGCTGCCTGCGATGACCTTCAAGCGCGCCATGGATTACGCCCATCAGGGTGTCACGCTGCGCGCCATCCCCGGCGTCGAAAACCCCCTGCCCTCGGAAAAGGACCTCGCCAAGACCGCCGCCGCCAAGCCGCAGGACGGATTGCCGCAGCTCATCCGGCCGCGCATGCTCTCGGTTCAATCGACCGGCATCCTCAAGAAGCTCGGCGAAAAACTCAAGGATGCCGCCCCGCTCGCGCCGGCGAAGGTCGCGAGCGCGGAGTAGCCGACCCAGGAGATTGCCGGTAGCTGCCCCTCATCCGCCTGCCGGCAGCTCTGGGTGAAAGGCCGTGTTGCTGCAGTTGGCAGACGGCTTTGCCGCATGGACATGACGGCTTTGCCGCACGTGACATGACGGCTTTGCCGCATGGACATAACCGGGGATCAATCGACGCCCAATGTCACTGCCCGGCATTCCACCCTGCCAGAATCAGTGGTAACCCTTTCATCCGATATGGTTTCCAAGGTCATGACGTGTTTCGATTCCCCCTCTTTATCGCGATCACGCTGATCGTCGCCTTCGGCGGCGGGATCATGATTTCGCTGTATGCTCTGGACGCGACACAGGGTTTCGGGGCGATCAAGCTCGGCGCCTGGGAGGCCTTTCCGGCGTTGCAGACGGTCGAGGCCGATCCTTATGCCAAGTCGCACCGGGCGCGCGCCGGCAAGCTGCTCTATGGCAGCGCCGAGGGCCTGACGTTTACGGCGAGTGTCGATGACGAGGGCGCGCGGCTGAATGCCGGCTGCCGCTACCGCATCAGCGGGCAGACACCGCCTGCCCGGCTCTGGACCCTCTTTACCGCCGACAATGGCGGCAATCCGGCAGCGGTGAAGACCGGGCATCCCTCAGCGCTCAATTCCTGGACGGTGCTGCGCAATCAAGACAGCAGTTTCTCGGTTGAGATCTCCGCCGTCGCGCAGCCGGGCAACTGGCTGGCCTTGCCAGAGGCCGGCACCTTCCGGCTGGTGCTGACGCTGTTCGACACACCGACAGCCGGCAGTTCCGGCGTGATCGACCTCGCCATGCCGAAGCTCACCAAGACCGGATGCGGCAATGCTTAGGATATTCTTCGCCATCCTGACCGGCCTTTTCGGCGCAGCCCTGCTGCATCTCGTCATCATCCTGTCGCTGCCGCATTTCACCGGCAGGGATGCGGCGACCCGCGTGGAGGCAGAGGGCGACCTCAACAATTTCTACCTGCTCGGCGACCAATATGACGAGGCAGGCCTTGCCAATGGCGACCCCTTCCTGCGCACCGCCGTCTGCTCCTTCGACGTCGAGGATGCGCCGGTACATTTCACCGCCAAGGGCAATGTGCCTTTCTGGTCGATCGCGATCTATGACAGCGCCTCCAACGAGGTCTTCAGCATGAACGACAGGACATCGGTCGGCGGCGCGCTCGATGTGCTGGCCGGCAGTCCCATCCAACTGACGGACCTGCGCAAGAACTTGCCGCAGGAGCTGCAGCAGGCAATCCTGGTGGAAATGGCACGGCCGGACGGCTATGCCGTGCTGCGGACGCTGGCGCCGCAGGCGAGCTTCGATGAGGCTGCGCGCAACTTCCTGACGGAAGCCGGCTGCGAGCAATTCGCCGCTCGCTAAGGTTGAACAAGCGGTTACTTCTTGTTGACGCGCGGCGCGGGCGCCGGACGATGTTTCGGGCTCTCGGCCAACCGCTCGTAGCGGACGCCGGTGAACCAAAGGATCTTGGCTTCGCGGGGCTCTTTGTCCGGGCGACGCGGCACCCGCGGCCGCCGATCCGCCAATGCGACTACTATTGCCATTCTCGTCTCCATGCACTGCCCGAGACGGATGAAGTTGCGATGGATTTCACCCTGCCCGCCAATGTGCGGGCCGGCGCGTCCTGCAGTGCCGGGATGACCGGACCGAGGGCATTCGCGCCTTTCCCACGGCACCTGATTGAAATACCGTGATGCGGAGTTTCAACGATCCAAATACTCAAATCGCGTCGTTCCTATCCGAATTGAGACAGATGACAGTTAACAGTTTACTAATATTCTGCCGATGCCATACACAGTTCACGTTACTTCCCTTTAACGCTCGAACAGTTGATTTGGTTTCATCCGCCTGCGCAAACGACCGGCTGCAGATTAACGGATAAAATTAGAAACAATTCATATAGTTGACAGCAGCGCAGGAATCCGCCGACCGGGGAAAAGGGGACGTTGCAAAAATACATCATGAAAATATTTAATTGCGAGGCGCGCGGATGCGCGTATGTTCGCTCATGTCGATCACACGTTTCCGGGCTCCGGTCGATCGGGATTTTCCACGTTCTTCCCGGGATGCGGAGGGCAAGCGGTGTCTTTGCTGGTGAATTCATCTTTCTCGCCTGAAGATCTCGACGTGCTGCGCAGTGCGCTTGATGCCTGGTGCACAGAACGGCGCATCGACATCAAAAGCGTCGACGCGCAATTCGCGGCATCCGCAGCACTCGACCTTTATCAGGCCGGTTACGACAGCCGCGAAAAACTGCTGCACGCGCTACGCGATCACAGGGCCGCCTGAGTTTTTCCACCATCACGGCAGCGATGCGCAATCGTCGCAGCACTCCTTCCAAACCGCGCATTTTTATATTGCCGGCCAACCATGTCGCAACACGTTTCGCGTGTATATTTCTGTTGCATTTTAATAAAATCTTCAGCATGCATTAACCGTACCGGTGTAGGATTTGTTCATAACCGTATGGCCTGACATGCGTTCCGCCAGCGCATATCGGCCTTGGTCCCCTTATTCTGCGTTTTCGGGGTGTTTTTGTGCGTGACCGGTTTCGAGACCTAGAAGGCCCCTTGGCCGTCAGGAAAAAGGACGTGGTATTGATGGCGACTGTCAGCAGTTTCGAGAACCTGTCTCATCCGACACGGTCCGAACTGCGCCAATTCGCCGAACTTTTCATGCCGCTGTTCCAGGCCTCCTCCGACGAGGCCAAGCGCCAGGCGGTCGCGGCGTTATCCCAATGCGAGAACATGCCGGCCGCCGTGGCGCTGTTCATCGGCAACCAGCCGATCGAGATCGCAGCCCCTTTTCTTGCCGCCTCAAAGGCAATCGCCGACGATACGCTGATCACCATCGCGCGCATGCAGGGTGCAACGCATGTCAAGGCGATCGTCAGCCGCGATTCACTCTCGCCGAAGGTCATCGATGCTTTGGTGGCGCTGCGCCAGAGCCAGCCGCGGTCGGCGGCCGCATCGGCGCCGGTCATGGAATCGCCGGCGGTTCCACTTTCGCCGGCGCCGGCCGAGACCAACGAGGCAGATGCGCTGGAGGAACAGCGGGTTGCCAATGAAGAGGCATTGCGCGAGCGTATCCTCGGCCTTGCCGGCCATCTCGGCCGTGCCGACGAGGACAGGCTCGGTCTGCGCACGCTCACCGACATTCAGGAGGCGCTGCTGGTGCGCTTCGCCCGCTCGCGTGAGGCCACGCATTTCGCGACCGCACTTGCCGATACGCTTTCCGCCAGCCGCTGGCTTGCCGAGCGCATCATGCTCGATCTTTCCGGCCAGCAGCTCGCCACGACGCTGACGAGCCTCGGCATGGGCTTTCTCGATGCTGTCTTCGTGCTCGAAAGGCTCTATCCGCACCTTGCCGAACAGCAGCACAACGTCACTCGCGGCTGGATGGTGCTCGATGCGCTCGACCCGGAAGAATGCCACGAACGCGTCGAAGCCTGGCGGCGCGCCGACCGCTACACCTACAAGCCGGAAACCGTAGATATGCCCGCGCCGGCGGCAACGCCCGACTATCGCTTCATCCGTCAGGCGCCGCCGCAGCGCGACATGCGCGTCATGGGACGGCGGTCTCGCTGAGCTGCGGGTTGATGACCTCGCCAGATATCAGCGGTCCGAAATGGCGCTGAGCTGACGAGCGTCTTTGGCTATCAGCCGTCCTTGGCAATCGGGATCATGTCCCCCAGTTCCTCCGCCTCCAGCTCAACGATCCAGAGATCGGGATCGAATTTGCGTTCGCGCTCCAGCATCGCGCGCACCGCTTCCGGTTCGCCGCGCGACAGGCGGATCTCGAACAGCCGGTCGCCGGCCTGGCCTTCGCCGAAGGCGGTCTGCGGCGCCGGCGCATAGAGCGTTTCCAGGCCGTTGCGGAAATGCTGGCGGATGAAGATCGCACCCGCTTCCTCCGCACCCTTCTTCTCGACGGCGGCAAAGTCGCCGCTGGCGAAGACGCGGCGCAGGAGGGCGGAAACGAAGATGTCGGCGCGTAATCTCATCGGTGCGGTATAGACCGGCATACAGGCGGCGGCAATCCGCGGTCAAAATTTGACCCCGGGGGTCAAATCTTGATCCCCAAGTCAGACCTTGATTGCCAGCCGCAATCCGCCCCAATGCCGTCCGCGCACTGTGATCGGAGCGGAGATATCCTTCATCATCACGAAATTGCCGCCGCCCATGTCGCGCCTGTAGGTCTGGACGAGGAAGGGCGCGGTGCTGCGACCGGCCGCAAGGCCAACGCGATCGGCGAAGATGCGGCGGTTGCGGCAATTGGCAGTGTTCCAGACGCTGTCGCCAGGCCGCTGGGCTTGCGAGAATTTTCGGTTGTGGGTTGGCAGATAGCCATTCTCGTCGATCGCCGCGCAGAAGGCGATGCGCTCGTCCAAGGTTGTGACGGGTTCCTGGATGGGCGGCAGCAGGCGGTCGGTGAGTTCGGTGAAGGCCGCCATCATCTGTGCCGGATCAGAGCCCGGTATCGGCCTATACCGTCGGTCGAAAAGAGCGTCGAGCCCGATCTGGCCTTCCGCGACGGCGCGTTCGAAGGCGCCGGAAATCTGTCTTGCCACCGACTGCGCTTCCTCGATCCAACGGCTGTCGGCGGTCTTGACGCCGGCGCTCGCCGTCAGCTGGATCAGGGTTTCCGAGAGGCCGACGACGCTGTCGACGCGTTTTGCCGCCTGCTGCAGCCTGACATTCGAGCCGGCGACCTCGGCCGACATCTCGCCGAGTTTCTCGACGAAGCCGGCGCATTGCTGGTCGACCGCCTCGGTGGTGTTGGCCATGACAGTCGAACTGTCGAGGATGCGGGTGATGACATGTTCCATGCTTTCGAAGGCGCCGCGCATCGCCTCCGACTTGTCACGCACGCCGGCGGCGCTTTCGCGCGCATCGCTGCCGACGGCCGACAGACGGTCGATCTTCACGCGCAGTTCGTCCAGCGTCTGCTGGATGGAGCCGGTCGCCTTCGAGGTCTGCAGCGAAAGCGCCCGGACCTCGGTGGCGACGACCGCAAAACCCTTGCCCGCATCGCCGGCGCGCGCCGCCTCGATCGCGGCGTTCAGCGCCAGCAGGTTGGTCTGGCGGGCGATGGTGCTGATCTCCTCGGCGATATTATCGACGTCGGCAAGCGACTTCGAGAAGCCGGCGATCTCAGCGCCGATTTCGTTGGAGGACTGGACCATGTGGCCGATCTCGGCGACGGAGCCCGTCAGACGGTCGGCCGATTCTTTCAGCATGTGGCGGGCCTCGGCCGCCGTGCGGTCGGTCTCGCGCAGCGACATGGCGACCGAGCGGTTGGTCTCGGCAATCGAAAGCGCGGTGCGGGTAACATGATCGAAGGCGGAGGCATGCCGGGCCGACATTCCCGCCATGTCCTGGATGGCGCCGGCGATATCGACGAGATCGATGCCAAGGGTGGAGGCTTCTTCGGCAAGACGCAGCAGGATGTGGCGCAGCGCCTCGCGATCAGGCCCTCCCGCTTCGACCGCCGGTTCTCCGGCCAGATCGTCTATCGCCTTCAGCGCATGCATGTCCGACGCTCCTCCGCCCAATCAGAAAAGCTTCCGTCAACATGGTTAATAAGTTGCAAACAACAGCCGCGCCTTAGACTTAGGTTGTAGGGCGAAGCCAACCGTGCGGCATCATGGCGGCTAGATCGCGCCGATTTCCTTGAGTTTCTTCAGCACCGCCTGGTTCGGCTCGCCGTCTTCGGGCAGGTTGTAGTGCTTCTGAAAATGGCGGATGGCCGCGCGGGTCTGCTCGCCGGCGACGCCGTCGACGCCGACATTGGCATAGGCCATGTTGGAAAGACCCTTCTGGATCTTCAACACCAGGTCGACATTGGTGATTTGGCTTGATGGAACCTGCTTTGCCGCCGATGGAACCGTTTTGACGGTCTTCTCGGCGCTGCGGATCGCCGCTGCCACCGGGTCTTCCGCCGCCGCCTTCGAGCTGACATCCTCGGGCGGCTTTTCGGCGGGCACGGTCGAGGGGCCGGCGGCATCGGTCTTCAGCGCCACCAGCACCTCCGGCGTCGGATCGCCGGTCTGGGTCATACCGACGGTCTCCTCGAAGAAAAGAATGGCCGCACTGGTTCGGGGGCCGATGATGCCGTCGGGTATGCCGTTATAGAGGCCGCGGCGCACCAGCTGCTGCTGGATGTCCATGACGAGCTGGCTCGGCTGCTGGCCGGGTGCGGCAGGCGCCGGTGTCGCGTTCGTGGTGGCGGTATCCTCCGGCCGTTCGATCCGGAAGGTGGTGACGTCGCCCTGTTGCTCCTCGGCCGGGCGGCGGGCGCCGATCACGGTCGGAGACTGCGGATCGCGGGTGCGGAAAATCGGATGCGGATGCAGGCCCGGCTGATACCAGAGCGCATTGGCGGCGACGAAGGAGAAGATGACGGCGAAGGTGATCGTGCCGCCGGCGACCGACGGATTGCGGCCGATGACGCCGCCGAGCACTGATGCGCCTTGCAGGCCGAGACCGCCGAGGGCGGCAGCGCCTGACATCAGAAGGCCCGGCTGCTGCCGTCCTCTTTTTCCCTTAGGCGATTTTCGCTTGCGCGCGGCCATCGAAACGCCCCTCTTCCAATACTGCACCACTACTGACCGCGCCCTTCAGCCGCGGCGGAAACTCGACAGTCGCGCCATGACCGGCGTCTTCGGCGTGCTGTGCACCCGAGCCGTCCGTCGCAATCTCGATGGTGATAATCGTGCCTTCGCCCGGCTGGCTGGCGATGGCGAAATACCCGCCATGCAGCGCCACTAGCCCCTTGACCAGGGAGAGACCGAGGCCGGAGCCTTCGAACCGGCGGGTGTAATCGTTCTGGATCTGGACGAAGGGCTGGCCGAGCAATGCCAGCTTGTCGGCCGGGATGCCGATGCCGGTGTCGCTGACCGTCAGCTTGAGGATGCCGTCACGCGCTGCCGCATCGACCGAGACGACGCCGCCGGCCTCGGTGAACTTTATGGCATTGCCGACGAGGTTGATGAGGATCTGCTGGATGGCGCGCTGATCGGCGACGACCTCGCCGAGGCCGCGCTGGATACGGCTGGTCAGGGTGAGGCCCTTGGTCTTCGCCTGCAATGCCAGCATCGATTCGCAGGATTTGACGGAGCTCGATATGTCGAAGGCTTCGAGGATCAGCTCGTAACGGCCGGCTTCGATCTTGCTCATGTCGAGCATGGTGTTGACGACGGACAGCAGATGCGCCCCGGATTCGCGGACCAGGCCGACATATTCGCGCTGGCGGTCGTTTTCAAACTTGCCGAAATATTCGCCGATCAGGATGTCGGAAAAACCGAGAATGGCGTTCAGCGGCGTGCGCAGCTCATGGCTGACGGCGGCGAGGAAGCGCGATTTGGCATCATTTGCGGATTCGGCATCGGCCGCGCGGTTCTGGGCTTCGTCACGCAGCTGCTGCTCGACGGAGACATCGCGCAGCTGGGCAATGATGGCGGCAAGCTCGCCGTCGGCATCGCGCCGGGCCGTCATGTCCATTCTCAGATAAGCGAACTGGCGCTGATCGCGCGAGACCGAAGGCCGGTCGAGGCGCAGGTCGACGCTCTGAGCATCCTCGCCCCGGCGCAGGCCATCGAGCGCCTGCAGGAAAAGAATGCGGTCGGAGACATGCACCTGCTCGAGGAAGCCCCTGCCCTTCGGATCGCGCATCCAGGCAAGGAAATCGCGCCGGTCGCGACCACCAACGGTCGCCACACTGCCATGCGGGTCGAGGAAGAAGACGATGCCCGGGGTGGCGGCAAGGAAGAAATCCTCGGCCGCCTGCGTGGCGATACCGGCGGACGAACCCTGACGGGCGAGCGCGATGCTGCCGACGGCGGAAAAGAGAAAGGCGGCGCAGACCATGGCGACACCTGCCGGCAGCGCCACGGCCGGACTGGTGACCGCCGAAAGGCCGATAGGAGCGGCAACGAGAGCGGCCGACGAGAACAGCACGAGGCGGCGCAGGATCGCGAGCTCGCGTTGGCGCACGGCCTCACCGCCGCCCGTCCGGGAGAGCCAGCTTGTCGCTGCCCGGTCTACGAGGGCCGTCATCCAGCCGCCAATGTTACTCAATACACGCACGCAATACCCGCCCGAAAGGCTGTCTATCGATCCGGACAATAGGCCTTGGCGACTTAAAGAAAGGATAAGGCAAAAGCGCTGTTCACAGCCTGAAACGGCCGAAATTCTCGTTTTGAAGCATCTGGAAGGCTCTTTGCCTTTTGTGGTTAATAGGGGGTAAGCGACGGATTTTCTTCATATTTCAGCATTGCGTTAACTCCTGTGGCAAGGCGAGCCGGCAAAAGTCCTGCAATTGCAAGCAGGTGCTGCCCTGATGCTTAACGGGGATCGGTCGCATTCGACTAAAATACGGCTCAAATGCCGTTCGCTAAAATTTGAACTAAATTTGCCGCAAATGCGCGTGAGTTTCGAAAAGCGGCATTCGCAACTTGGCGGTAGGGTGAAAACACACCGGACAACCGGCCTGATTCGGCGACAAGAACCGGACAGGGAAAACAGGATGGGCAACGACAATGTGGTTTCTGATCAAAGGATCCTTCTGGTTTGGCCTCGTGCTCGTGCTTCTTTCCGTCTTCAGCACGGAAAGTTCCGACAAGCTCGCCGGCGGTCCGCAATTGCAGCTTTCCGACGCATTCACGGCGGCAAGCGGCGCCTATGACTATCTGACAGGAATGTGCTCGGAAAAGCCCGAGGTCTGCGCCAAGGGCGCCGAGACCTTGACGGCACTCGGTTACCGGGCCCGCGAGGGCGCCCACGTCGCCTACGAACTTCTCGACAGCCAGTTCAAGGATGAGGCGCCGGCAACCGCAAGGCTTGCCGAACCGCAGATGCCGGTGGCGCTCAACATGCCTTCCCTGACCACGCCTGCCATCCAGGAAAAGGTGCGCGAGGCCAAGGCCGCGCTCAACCAGCCGATGCCTTACCGTCCGCCGGTCGAGGATGATGCCTCGCCTGAGGCGGTGGTGACCGGCGCCATTCCGCTGCCGACGCCGAAGCCGGCGACCTGACCCTTAACCAGCTTGCATCGGTGGTCCGCGTGACGCGGAGATGCCCCATGCCTGACGTGCCTGCCCTGTTTAATTCAGCATGTTGCTGCGCCGTGAGGATGCCCATCCCTCACGGCGTTTCTTTTTAACGGTTCAAATCTGCCGGTCTTTCACCTATATGCAGTCTTAGAGCACTTCCTGACGCATTCCGGACGCAAAACCGCTGCGCACTTTTGCTGGAACTGCTTTAATAGTGAAAGGCTTCCGCATGGCATCCCTCGACCAGATCATCGACGACTTCGCTTTCCTCGACGATTGGGAAGACCGCTACCGCTATGTCATCGAACTCGGCAAGGCGCTGCCCGACTTGGCGGAGGAGAAGCGTACCTCCGAGAATAAGGTGATGGGTTGCGCCAGCCAGGTGTGGCTGGTGAGCCATACGGCAGGCGATCCCGACAATCCCGTCATGAGCTTCGAGGGTGATTCCGACGCCCATATCGTGCGCGGCCTCGTCGCCATCGTGCTTGCCACCTATTCCGGCAAGACGGCCTCCGAGATCGCCGGGCTCGATGCCTTCGAGATATTCTCGAAGATCGGCCTGGTGGAGAACCTGTCATCGCAGCGTTCGAACGGACTGCGGTCGATGGTGAACAGGATCCGCGAAGAGGCAAGGGTCCGCGCTGCGGCTTGACCGTGCTCGTGGCTGGCCTGCTTTGAGGGCCACAGGACGGGCGAGCGGGTCGGTGCCGGCTCTGCAATCGAGTATATTAACACTTGCTCATAGTATAGGAATACATTCTAAGCCTGTCGGCAAAGCATAAGATGGGACCGCTTACGCTGGCGTGGCATCCGGCCGAAACGGGCCGGCCGGTCGACCATCCGACTCCGTTTGAGCCAACAGAATGCTGCAATCTAACCCGGAAAGGCTCTAAATACCGGAAAGAGTATTTCTTCGTCTTGAAAAGGCACACAAAAAAGCCGGGCACAAGACCCGGCTTTTGTCGTCGGTGCTTTCGAAAAAGCTCAGCCGCGGCCGCGCTTGCGGCGCTGCCCGAGACCCATTTCCTTTGCCAGGCGCGAACGCGCTTCGGCATAAGCGGGCGCTACCATCGGGTAATCGGTCGGCAGGTCCCACTTCTCGCGGTATTCTTCCGGCGAGAGGCTGTGATGCGTCATCAGGTGACGCTTGAGGGACTTGAAGTTGCCGCCGCATTCCAAACACGTGATCTGCTCGTCCTGTACGGACTTGCGGACAGAAACTGCAGGCTTCTGCTTTTCGACGATCGCCGCAGCAGGCTGCGGTACGGACGTGTTGCTCAGTGCCGAATGCACGTCGGAAATCAGATTGGCCAGGTCGCTGACCGGTACAACATGGTTGCTGACATAGGCCGCGACGATGTCGGCCGTCAGTTCCACAAGCAGCTCCGGCGCATTGCCGGTCGCTATATCCGTCATATTCTTTCTCCTGTTAGCATGCTCAAACGGTCTTTGACTGACACGCCAAAGACCCGCCTCGTAGAAGCGAACAGCAAAAGCACAGGAAGCGACCTTCTGTTTCGAAAAACGCGAAATCCACCCCTAGATTCCGAAGAGCGTGACCTGTTCTTATACTGCCTGACTGGAAACCACTACGTCATGCCCCAGGCGATGGCCTCAGTTTAGACATTAAAAATCAAAACTGAGGGACTTGGGAGCAGTACGATTGCAATCCACAATCAGAACTCTACTTGCATTTTCAAATACCATCGTTTGGTCGAAAGGCCAATTATTATTTGTCGTTTTTCTTGAGAAAAAATGACAGATGAAGAATTGAGGGGCTCTTCGGCAAGCTTTACTCACAGCTTCCTGTGCATAAGTTTTGCATAAATCTGGTAAAGTCGCCGAACAGCATAGGCTCAACGATCCCTGATATCGTCACGGACCGAGAGTGCACCGAGATCATATCCCGAACGATGGGCAGCTCTGGCAAGCAGATGGGCAGACACCGGCGCCGTCAGCAGGAAGAAGACGAAACCGGCAATGGCGCGGGCGAGAATCGCCGGGTCCTCTGAATAGAGGCCGGCGGCAAGGAGCAGCAGCCCGGAGCCGACAGTCCCCGCCTTCGAGGCCGAATGCATGCGCGTATAGAGATCGGGCAGCCTGACCAGGCCGATCGCCGCCGCAAGCGCAAAGAAAGCACCGGCAATCAGCAGCAGGGCGGTGACGGCAGCCACGATATAATCGATCATCGCTTCTTCCCCCCTGCCCGGCGCTTCTGCGTATTGCCGTTTGCCGCAGTGGCGGGCGGCTTCGATTTGATGTTGCCGCGCGACAGCACGAATCGGGCGAAGGCGACGGTCGCCAGGAAACCGACGAGGCCGAGCGAAATGGCGATATCGATATAAAGCGAAAAACCGGTCTTGACCGCGATGACGGCGATGAAGCCGATGGCGATGCCGGTCAGCATGTCGAGGGCGAGGATGCGGTCCGGCAATGTCGGGCCGGCAACGACGCGCCAGACGGTCAGAATCAGCGCCAGGCCGAGGATGACGAGTGCGGCCGAGGATGCGACCGCGACGATGGCAGCAGGCGTAATCACCGGAAGGCCTCCATGATCTTGCGTTCGAAACCGTTGGCGATATCACGCTTGGTCGTCTCGGGATCGGAACAATCGAGCGCGTGCACATAGAGCGTGCGGCGATCGGGCGAGACGTCGACCGAAAGCGTGCCGGGTGTCAGCGTGATGAGGTTTGCGAGCAAAGTGATCTCGAAATCGCTTGTCACCGTCAGCGGGAAGGCGAAGATGCCGGGCTTCAGCTTCATATCGGGCGAGAGGACGGTGACCGTGACCTTCCAGGCCGACAGCGACAATTCCTTCAGGAACAGAGCGGCGAGCGAGAGCACCGGGAGGACGCGGGGGATATGCCCCTTGCCGCCGAATGACTCGCGGATGATGACCAGCGCCAAGGCCCCGAGCAGCAAGCCGAGGACGAGATTGTGCAGCGAGGCGCTGCCGGTAACAGCGACCCAGGCAATGGCAAGCAACAGGTTGAAGAGGAAGAAGATCACGGCGCGCGCCCTTCCGGGAAGACCGAATGAAGATAGGCCCGGGGATCGGCCAGGCCGGCAGCGGCCGATTGCGACAGCGCCAGCAACTGTTCCGGCAGGATGCCAAAACCGACGACCAGCGCTGTCAGTGCCGCGAGCGGCAGGTCAGTGCGCCACCTGGCCCCGGGCGGTCTCAGGGCTATCGGCGTCGGGGCTATCGGCGCCGGGCGCCAATAGGCGAGCAGGAAGAGACGGCCGAAGGCGATCGTCGTCAGAAAACCGCCGAGGAGGATCGAGGCCGCCAGCCACCAGACACCGAGATCGAGCGAGGCCTTGACGAGAATGACCTTCGGCCAGAAGCCGGAAAAGGGCGGCAGGCCGCAGGCGGCAAGGAAGAGCGCGAGGGAGAGCGCGGTGAAGCCGCCGCTCTGCCTGTAGAGCCCGCCGAGGGCCGACAGCGAAAAGCCGCCGCCGCGCCGGGCGATCTCGCCGGCGGCAAGATAAAGCGCCGTCATCAGCACCATGGAATGGAGCGCATAGAAGACCGCACCGCTGATGCCGCCAAGGCCGCCGAGTGCGACGCCCGCCAGCATGTTGCCGATGCCCGATATGACGACATAGCCGAACAGCCTGCGGATATCGTTTTCGGCAAGCGCGCCGAGAGCGCCGACGACAATGGTCGCGGCGGCGGCGAGCGCGATCACCAGGCTCAATTCCTGGCGCTCCATCGGCAACAGCATGACCATCACCCGGATCAGCGCGTAGATGCCGACCTTGGTGAGCAGGCCGGCAAATAGCGCGGAGACCACGATGCGCGGCGTATGGTAGGCGGCGGGCAACCAGAAATTGACGGGGAAGGCTGCCGCCTTCATGCCGAAGGCAAGCAGGAAGAGACTTGCCAGCGTCATCAGCGGCGCCGTGCCGCGCAAATCCCCAGCTTTGGCAGCGATATCGGCCATATTGAGCGTGCCGAAGGCGGCGTAGAGGATGCCGACGCCGACCAGGAACAGGGTTGTGGCGATGAGATTGAGCACCGCATATTTCAGTGCGCCGTCGATCTGCTCACGTTCGGAACCAAGGATGATCAGCCCGAAAGAGGAGATCAGCAGCACCTCGAACCAGACATAAAGATTGAAGATATCGCCGGTGAGAAAGGCGCCGGTGACGCCGGCCATCAGCAGCATGAGCAGCGGAAAGAAACCGTATCGCCGGCCGCTTTCGCCGATATCGGCCAGCGCATAGATGCCGCCGGCGAGCGCGGCAAGGGCTGCGGTGAAGGCCATCAGCGCACCGAGGAGATCGACGGTGAAGGCGATGCCGAAAGGCGGCAGCCAGCGGCCCATGACCATGGTCAGCGGCCCGTCGGCCGCGACCTTGGCAAGCAGGGCGGCATCGATCAGCGCCAGCGCCGCAAGACCCGGAATAGCAAGCCAGGCCTGCAGGCGGGGATAGGCGCGCAGCATCAGCAGGACGGCGCCGAGCGTGATGCAATGGGCGACCGGCAGGATGGCAAGCCAATGACCGATCGGCACCGGAGCGGTGATCAGGGCGGCGGAGAGATCGACGGTGGCGGTGGGGGCGGCCATCAGATGGCGCCTCCGCTATCGCGAGAGAGGGTTTGCCGTGTGATACCCCCCTCTGCCCTGCCGGGCATCTCCCCCACAAGGGGGAGATCGATATGCCGCGAGGGCCTTCCCCAACATCGGCATCGACGCCCGTAGCTCTGTGGCGCCTGTCATTACCCTGCCAACTGATCAAGGCCAATCGGTGTCGACGGAGCTTAGCAACTTGCCGATCTCTCCCCTTGTGGGGGAGATGCCCGGCAGGGCAGAGGGGGGTGTGCATCCGCACAGCGGTGGTGGTCCGGGCAGCGGAGAGATCGATGGAAGAGGTGGGGGCAGCCATCAGATGGTACCTCCGCTATCGCGAGAGAGGGCTTGCCGTGGGGTGAGAATCCGCACCAACATCCTCAATACCCCAATGGTGGCAGCGGCCGGTCGTCGGGCTCGGCGGCGCGCATGTCGCTGGTGTCGTCGGTGCCGAGGTCCTGATAGGCGCGGTAGGTCAGCACCAGCAGGAAGGCGAGAAAGGAGAAGGAGATGACGATCGCCGTCAGGATGAGCGCCTGCGGCAGCGGGTTGGCCGTGTCTGCGGGCAAGCTGTCGAGACCCACCGGGATGATCGGCGGCACTTCGCGCGTCAGCCGGCCGCCGGTAAAGAGCAGCAGATTGACGGCGTTGCCGAGGATGGCGATGCCGAGCATGATACGGATCGAGAATTTCGACAGCATCAGATAGATGGCGGCGGCAAAGAACAGGCCGACGAGGATCGCGAGAAGCGGCTCCATCATTCCACCTCCTTTTCCTCGAGCGCCAGTGCGATCGAGGTGATGGCGCCGAGCACGACGAGATAGACGCCGACATCGAAAAGCAGGACGCTGGACAGCGGCACCTCGGCGCCGAAAAGCGTCGGATAGATCCAGAGGCCGGTCATGAAGGGAACGGCAAACAGGATGGAGAGAAGACCGGCTGCCGTCGACAGGAGCAGGCCGAAGCCGGCAATCGACAGCGGATGGAAAAACAGTGCCCGGCGAACGGCGCCAACGCCGCGGGCAATGCCGTAGATCGCCAGTCCCGAGGCGGCGATCAGCCCGCCGATGAAGCCGCCGCCCGGCTCGTTATGGCCGCGCAGCAGCACGAAGACGGAAAAGAGCAGCATCAGTGCGGTGAGGAACGGGGCAACGGTGCGGAAGATGAGGGTGTTCACGCGATTAGCCCTCCGTCGCGGGATCATTAGCGGCAAGCTTGCGCTCGCTGCCGGCGCGAATGCGGATCAGCGCCAGGATGGCAAGGCCGGTGACCGCAACAACGGCGATCTCGCCGAGTGTGTCGGTGCCGCGAAAATCGACGATGATGACGTTGACGACATTGGCGCCGTGGGCGATCGATTTGGAATAGGCGTTGAAGAAGGCCGTCAGCGCGTCGTTGAACGGCGCCTGCGTCGCCCGCATCAGCAGAAGCGTGAAGCCGAGGCCGCAGGCAAGCGCCAGCGCGCCGTCGAAGAGCCTGCGGCCGAGCGGCCGCCGATCGGCGGGAGAAAGACGAAGCCTGGTCATGACCAGGGCAAGGATGACCACCGAAAGGGTTTCGACCATGAACTGGGTGAAGGACAGATCCGGCGCGCCGAACAGCAAGAAGATGATGGCGACGGCGAAGCCCTGGATGCCGAGCGAGACGATCGCCGTCAGCCGAGCACGGGCAACCAGCACGGCGGCAAGGCCGAAGGCGGCGATCAGGAAGACTGCCCATTCATAGAGCCTGACATCGGCCGGCCAGGCCGGAAGGCGCGGCAGTTCACCATAGACGACGAGCGGGACGATGAGGATGGCGGCAACGCAGAGGAAGGTGCAGGTGACATAGATCTCCAGCCGCCCCGGCTGGAGCACACGCATGAGGCGGCCGGAAAAGCGGACAAGACCCGATATAGCGACATCAAAGCCATGGTCCGGCCCAGGTCCGATCGAACGCAGGAAGACGGCCATCAGGAAACGGGCGCGATCGAGCTGCCAGTAGACGCCGATGCCGAGCAGCACGGTCAGGGCGGAGAGCGCCAAGGGCAGGCCGATATGCGGCGTCAGCGAAATGTCGATGTCGGCAGGTGTCTGGCGGATGGCCGACGCAATCGGCGAGGACAGGACGGTATGCGTGAAGGTCGAAAAGATCGCCGCGAGCAGGCCGAGAACAGCAAGAACGGCCGGACCAAGCCAGAGCAGAACCGGCGCTTCGTGCGGAAGTTTCGGTGTCTCCACCGGCAGGCCGAGAAAGGGTTTCAGCGCCACCGCGAAGGCGACGGCGAACATCAGCGCATTGCCGAAGACGGCGATCGACGTAAAAGTTATCGCGCGGACGCCGCCGCCGAGGAGTGCAGTATAGATCTCCTCCTTGGCGAGAAAGCCGAAGAAGGGCGGCAGGCCAGCCATGGAGAAAGCGGCCGCAAGCGCGATCATCCAGGTGATCGGCATCGCCCGCATAAGGCCACTGAGCCTGGTGATATCGCGCGTGCCGGTCTCATGGTCGATGATGCCGGCGACCATGAAGAGCGCGCCTTTGAAGAGGGAATGCGCCACCAGATAAAGTGCTGCCGCCTCCACCGCATGCTCCGAGCCGAAGCCGATCAGCATGACAAGCAGGCCGAGCGAGGAGACGGTGGTATAGGCGAGCTTGAGCTTCAGGTCGGTCTGGCGGATGGCAAGCGCGGTGCCGACCACCAACGTCAGCCCGCCAAAGAAGGGCAGAAGGATTTCCCAGGCAGGCGTCGCCCCCATGACGGGGTTGAGCCTCATCAGCAGATAGACGCCTGCCTTCACCATGGTGGCCGAATGCAGATAGGCCGAAACCGGCGTCGGCGCCTCCATGGCGTTCGGCAGCCAGAAATGAAAGGGAAACTGCGCCGACTTGGTGAAGGCGCCGCCGAGGACCAGGATGAGCGCTGCGAGATAGAGCGGGCTTTCGCGCACGATATCGCCGGCGCCGATGAGCTGCGACATCTCCGTGACGCCAGAGATGTTCCAGAGCAGCAGCAGGCCGGCCAACAGGCAGAGCCCTCCCCCGCCGGTCACAACAAGCGCCTGCAGGGCGGCGCGGCGAGCCGCCTCACGCTCGTGATCGAAACCGATCAGCAGGAAGGACGTGATCGACGTCAGCTCCCAGAAGACGAAGAGCATCAGGAAACTGTCGGAAACGACGACGCCGAGCATCGCGCCCATGAAGAGGAAGATGAAAGAGAAGAAGCGGCCCTGATCCTTGTGTCCTTTGAGATACCCGCCGGCATAAAGCACGATCAGGGTGCCGATGCCGGTGATCAGCAGCGCGAAAGCCAGCGACAAGCCATCGAGGAACCAGGAGAAAGAGAGATGATAGCTCGGCACCCAGGAATAGCCGCCGGTAACAACCTCGCCGCGCGCGATCTGAGGAATGAACCGCAGGAAATGCAGGAAGGCGAGGAAGGGGGCGATCGCCAGGAGCCAGGCACCGTTTGCGCCGAAGATGCGGATGACGAAGGGAGCAGCAAGAGCGCCGGCAAGCGGCAGACACAGGGCCAGAAATGTCAGAGCCGTGACATCGGCCATGTCTTCTCCTCTACTGGATAACGCCTTAAACCGGAATCGATTCAAGGAATGAAATTATGCAGCAATTCAAAGCGGTACAGCATCCTTTGCGCCTGAAAAGACGCGCGACACCGGAAAGGCAACAGACGAAAGCCGGCGAAAACCGGCCTGTCTTCTGACTTAGGCGAAACGAGGGAGTGTCTCAAGCGATTTCGGCCGGTCCGGCGAAGCGGGCGATCTTCGAAGCCGGTCAGGCTGTCGATCTGGAAAGGCGCGTCAGCAGCCGGGCGATGCAGCCGTGCAGGATGAAGACCAGAAGCGTCAGCGGCCAGAGCAGGCAAGCGAGGAGCCCGGCGAGACGATGGAGCGTCAAGCCGTCATGATTGGCCCAGCCTTCCAACAGTGTGACCGCCATGGCTGCCACGGCCACAAAGCCGTAGAGCAGGACGATTGCTGTTTCAAACACCAGTGATTCTCCAATGCACGCAACATTAACCCTAACAGAAAACCCCTAACGGATGTAAAAGCAAGCCTCTTCCCCCAATTGGGTATGCGGCCAATTTCATGGCGCGCCGCGGGAGACTTGATGAAGTGAACGCGGCGCACCACATTTTCTCGCGAAACGGAACCCGCCCCTCGGCGAAAGGAGCACCTCATGTCCGAAACTGCGACCACCGCCAAGATCCACAAGACCGACGCCGAATGGAAAGAGCAGCTCACCCCTGAGCAATACCGCATCACGCGCCAGCACGGCACCGAACGCGCCTTCACCGGCCCCTACTGGGATTCGTTCGAGACGGGGCTTTACCGCTGCGTCGGCTGCAACGCGCCGCTTTTCCGCTCCGACACGAAATTCGATGCCGGCTGCGGCTGGCCGAGTTATTTCGAAGCGGTGTCGCCCGAAGCGGTGATCGAGCATCGCGACACGACCCACGGCATGGTGCGCACCGAAATCCGCTGCGGCAGCTGCGACGCCCATCTCGGCCACGTCTTTCCGGACGGCCCACCGCCGACCGGCCTGCGCTATTGCATCAACGGCCACTCCATGGTGTTCGAGCCTGGGAAATAGGCCTGAACCTGCGATCGGCATCTGCCGATCCCGCGACCATGAGGAGACTAAGCGCGAAGGAAATTTCCATGCCACCATGGACGACATGATAGCGGCGGCCGCCAGGTGGTCGGCCGCCGCCCTCGTTTCGATCAGCTTCTGATGGCGATGCGCCTGAGCTGTGACTGCGCCTTTTCGGTCTTGGGCAAGGTGACGGTCAGGACGCCGTTCTTGAAGGTAGCGTCGACCTGATCTTCCTTGACCTCGGTGCCGAGCGGGATGCGTCGCTCGAAGCGGCCATAGTAGCGCTCCGAGAACTGCTTCTCCTTGTCTTCCGTCTCCGAACGCTTTCACCCTTCAGCGTCAGAACGCCATCATCGAGAATGACCTCGATGTCCTTTTCCTCAAGGCCGGGGACTTCGGCCGTCACCTTGATCCTTATCGGTGTCGGAGATCTCGACGCTCGGCCAGCCGGCACCGAAACCGCTGGCGCCCCGCAGTGACGGCAGGCCAGAGCCGAAGCTGCGGAAAGCATCGTCGAACAGCCGGTTGACCTCGCGATGGAGCGACAGGAAAGGATCATGGTCGTCCTCGCGGAGGAGACTCGGAACTTGGTGGCCGTTGTTGCGGCCCCAAGGAATCAAATCACGAACACTCATGGCTTACTCCTTTCTGGTGGTTTTCAGGCATTCCTGACGGCTCAGGCTGCCTGCGTCTCGGCCTCGATCTGCTTGGTCTCGGCCTTCGGCATTGCATTCCCAGTTCCGATCTCGATCTGGCGCGGCTTCATCTCTTCAGGAATTTCACGCTTGAGATCGATGGTCAGCAGACCGTTGACGAGGCCGGCATCCACGACCTTGACGTGGTCGGCCAATTCGAACCGACGCTGGAAGCTTCGACCGGCAATGCCGCGATGCAGGTATTGAACATCTTCGCCGTTCGCCTTCTGCCCTGAGACGACGAGCATGTTCTGCTCTTGGATGATCGCCAGTTCGTCCTGCGAGAAGCCCGCCACTGCCATGGCGATGCGGTATTCGTCCTCGCCGGTTTTGACGATATCGTAAGGCGGCCAGTTGTCGATTGTCTCGGCGCGGCGTGCAGCCTCGAGTGCGTTCAACATCCGCTCGAAGCCGACGCTCGACCGGATCAGGGGAGAGAAATCGAGGTTTGTCCTCATAGCCATATCCTCCTTACAAGCAACATGGATACAGGAGACGCCAAGAGCGACAGGCGTCTCCTGGACCTGTCGATCCCTGCTCGGCGATCGACAATACTGATATAATTCAGCAGTTTACCGTTTCAAGAGGAGAGAATTTCTCAGCGAAAAATTGCTTTCTTCGAAGGCACCACCATATCTGGGCTGAGCTTGAGAGAGGAGAAATGGTTATGACAATGACTTCAAAGGACGTCATCGCCGTCCTCGGGCCTGCCGATGAAACGCTCGTGGCCGAGGTCATCGCGACAGGCGCCACCCAGGCTGAACTCGCCGAGGCATTTGCGTGGGCCAGCAACGACGAAGCCTTGATGGGTGAAGGCCGGCCTCTGCCAACAGGCAGGGTTGCTGCGCTTGTTGATCTGCTGAGTTCGGATGAAGAGGAACCGGAATAGGAAAGGCGGATGACCCGCCTACCCCACCGATCCGTCATGCTATCGTGAGCACCTGAACATTGCCGTGGCGATCCATCACATCGACCACGACCTGGCGTCCCGACCGGCGAATGGCGACGTCAGCCGAGCCATTACCGATCAACAGCCCGCTGCACTCCGTTCGCTATAGCCACCAGCGGCTGATCTGACCGAACGAATGGCGTCGCGTCACGGGCGAGTTGCTATTACACTAAATCGAATCCGGCCGTCCCCAGCCAGATCGTTGCGTGCCCGCCAGCCATTGTTGCCCATAGGGCCTTACCAAGCGCTCGGTTATCGCGCGAAAGCCCCAATCAATCGTGATCGGCAGGGCATGGCCAGGTCGAGGGTGCCGAAAGGCCTGCCGGCAGCTTGGTCGAGGCATCGCCGCAGGCAAGGTCGATCTGCGCCTGTTCGAGCCCGGCGGCGCCCGAGAGGTCGAGGCCTTCGATGCGGGTCAGGAACATGAAGGCGCGCTCGAAGGTCGCCGGGCCTTCGAAGGTGGCCTTGGAGAGATCGGCACGGGAGAGATTGGCGAAAGAGAATTTCACCCCCGTCAGCACCGCCTTGTCGAAATCGGCGCGGCCGAGTTCAGCCTTTTCGAAGCTCGCGCCGGAGAGCTGGGCGCCGGCGAAATTGGCGCGCTGCAGCTCGGCGCCAGCAAAGGACGCGCCCTCGGCGGCGACATTGGCGAAGCTGGATCGGTAGGCCTCGATCTTGGCGAAATTGGCGCCTTCGGCGTGTGCGCCCTCAAGAGAGGCGCGCACCAGCGTCGCTTTCTCCAGATTGGCGGATATGACGTTGGCGCCGGCGAGATCGGTCAGCGAAAAATCGGTGCCGACGAGATTGGCGCCTTCGAGATCACTGCCCTGCAGCATCAGGTTTTTCTTGGTGCATTCCTGCCAGTCGAGCTTCGGCGAGGCCAGGCTGCCGCAATCGGCGGCTCGTGCGGCAACCGGCGGAAATGCCAAAAGGACGAGGGCAAGGAGACCGAGCGACGATCCGTGCATTGCCATGAACTGTTCACCCCCATGATGCTTTCAGGCCGCCTCTGGCGAAGCAGGCCGTCCACTTTCTTACACAGCTCAGACTACAATAAAAAGATGGCACGCGCCGTTCACAATGGCTTGCCTGAGCAGTCCGGGCAATTTGGCCGGGCCAGTCCGGATTTGCCAGGCAGGCGGATCAATCCACCTTGCCGGGCAGGCGAAGCTCCATGCAGGTGAGGTCCAGCCAGCGGCCGAACTTGGTGCCGACTTCGGAAAATCTGCCGGCGATGCGGAAGCCAAGTTTTTCGTGCAGCCTGATCGAGGCAGCGTTCTCAGCCTCGATGCCGGCAATCATCACATGGATATTGCCGGCCGCAGCACGCGCGATCAGTTCCCGCATCAGGCGCCGGCCGATGCCCGCACCGCGGCAATCCTTGTCGACGTAGACGGAATGCTCGACCGTGTGGCGGTAGCCGTCGAAAGGCCGCCAGTCGCCATAGGAGGCATAGCCTGCGACCTTGCCCGACATTTCGGCGACGATGACGGGAAAGCCGCGCGCCTTGCGCGCCCTGAACCATTCCAGACGGTTTTCGAGATCGACCAGCGTGTCGTTCCAGATCGCCGTCGTGTGCTCGACGGCGTGATTGTAGATATCGCGGATGGCGGAAAGATCGGCTTCGGTGGCGTCGCGGAAGAGGACAGCGTCTGTCATGATGCTCGGGTTCATATTGTTTGCGAAGGCGGGCATACGCCCCGCCTGCAAAGATGTAAACGGCGGATGCGAAAGACCGACGACCTCCGGCACATCAGTCGTTCAGAGGCCCGGCGCCGACAGGCTGAAACAGGTGAAGACGGCCGAATAATGCACCGCCGCGGCAGTGACGACGAAACCGTGCCAGATGGCGTTCTGGAAGCGCAGCTTCTCCCAGACATGGAAGATGACGCCGAGCGAATAGATGACGCCGCCGATGACGATCAGCAGCATCGAGGCGGCGGGAATGCGCGAGGCGACGGGCTCGGCCACCAGCACGCCGCTCCAGCCCATGGCGAGATAAAGCAGGATGGCAAGACGGTCGAAACGCCCGGGAAAGACGCATTTCAGGAGAATGCCAACGGCGGCAAACAGCCAGATCGCGACCAGCATGAACAAGAGCAGCGGATCGTCGGCGCCACGTTCGAGGAAGGGCGTATAAGTGGCGGCGATCAAGAGGAAGATCGCCGAATGATCGAAGCGGCGCAGATACCATTTCGTGCGCGAGACCGGCCAGGCGTTGTAGGAAAAGGAAATGGCAAGCGTCAGCACCAGCCCGACGCCATAGATCCAGGCGGCGGCGAGCGCGCCGTAGGAGCTCCAGACCGTGGCGTAGAAGATCAGCACGGTAGCCCCGATCAGGGCCAGCACGAGACCGACGCCATGAACGATACCGTCGGCGATCAGTTCGTATCTATCATAAGCCCAGCGAATGCCGTTGAACTCGCCCATGCACGCCAATCCGTTTCATACCCGATTGCAATCGTCGCATCGAACGGACGGGCGCGCAACTGCGGCAAAGCGCACAGGCGGTAAATCTTCGTGACAGGCAGCAGGGCACCCCGCCCTGCCTTCGACAGCGAGCGGAAAGGCCTATCGCGGCTGGCGCGCAACTGAGAAAATGCAGTTGCGCAAGAATCAGACCTTCTGCCGGTCGACCAGCACCGAGCATTTGGCATGGCGCACGACCCGGTCGGCGGTGGCGCCGATGAAGTAGTTGGAAAAGTCGGGAACGTGCGAGGCGACGATAATCAGGTCGGCGCCGTGGCTTTCGGCGGCCGAGATGATCGCTTTGGCGGGCGGGCCGTTGCGGATTTCGACAGTTGCCGCAACACCTGCTGCGGCGACCAGCGCTTCCAGCTGCCCGCGGCTGTCTTTCATGACGTCCTCGACCATATTGGCCGGCAGTTCGATTGCGACATAACTCGGCACATCCTCGACAACATTGAGCGCGATGATCTCACCGCCGTCATCGAGCAAGGACGCGGCCTTGCGGAGGATCTTTTCTCCCTTTTCGATGCCGCCGAGGGCGATCGCTACGATGATCTTCCTGTACATGGCTTCCCTCCATGACTGAGATGCATAAGCTTCCTCTAAAGAAGATATGAACGCATTGACCACGATCAAGTGGGCGCAAGTCATCGTCAACATCTGATCAACGCTTCATCCTCAAAAACAGGTCTTCTGTGAACAATCGGGATGCGCCATATAGAGTTTAAGTACGGCAGCCGAGGGGAGATCAGAGGCGAATGAACCGGCGAAACTTCCTCGGGCTTGCCACGGGCGGCATGTTTGCCGCCACCGCCGGTACGCCTTCTATCTTACGGGCCAATTCAGAGGCGGGAGAACAAGCCATGACGACCGAAACTTCTTATGCGCTGACGCGGCCCGCCTATATCGACCAGTCGCATCTGGTCGTGACCGACCTCGGTCTGGTTTCCGGCTTCTACCAATCGATGCTCGGCCTGAAGGTGATCGAGAAGACGGCGAGCGGCGTAGTGCTGGGTGTCGGCGACCTGCCTTTGCTGACGCTAACGACCGCAAAAGATGCGACCATCGCGCCGCGCAATGCCGCCGGCCTTTTCCACACCGCCTTCCTGATGCCGGACCGGACGGAGCTCGCACGCTGGCTGCGCCATGCGGCACAGAATAACGTCGCGCTCGACGGCGCCTCGGACCATCTCGTCAGCGAGGCGATCTATCTTTCCGATCCCGAAGGCAACGGCATCGAGATCTATGCAGACCGGCCGCACGAACAATGGAAATTCCATGAGGACGGCATGGTGGAGATGGCGACGCTGCGCCTCGACCTTCAGGCGCTCTACAACAGCGCGCCTGATGAGCGCTGGGATGGCATGGCTGCGGGGACAGCGATCGGCCACCTGCATCTGCAGGTCGGCGACATCCCGCAGGCAGACGCCTTTTACCGCGACGTCCTCGGCCTCAAGCTGATGGCGCGCTATCCGGGCGCGAGCTTCTTTGCGAGCGGCGGCTACCACCACCATCTCGGCGCCAATATCTGGAACAGCCGCGGCGCCATGGCACGCGCCGGCAATATGACCGGGCTGTCCGACTACAAGATTCGTTTCAACGACAAGGCCACGCTGGATGCGGCCGTCTCCAAACTGGATAATCTCGAGATCAAAAGCGAGAAGCGCGATGGCGGCATCTTCCTGAAAGATCCGTGGGGCATTGGCCTAACGCTGTCGGCTTGATCTGAAGACGCTATCGGACCTTCTCGGCGCCCGATGGTGTCGTCACCTGCGTCGGCCCACCACCATTTCCGCTTGGCGATGGTGAACGGTCCACAGCTTCCGGAGGCCTTGCCGGGCCGGAGGCAGGATCGTTGTTGAAGGTGCCGGGGCCGGATGGTTGCGCATTGATCGGATCCGGCTTCGTCGAGGCCGTCGTCGTCGGGTCATTGTTGCTGGGATTGGGCCAAATCGCAACACTCACGCCAGCAATGATGAGGACTGCCGCTCCGGCCCAGATGACCGTCCAACTCCACCACCGGCGCTGTTCGGCAGCTTTCAGCGTCGCCTCGTCTGCATAAGGTGGATCGGCCGTATAGGTCTTGACGGCTTTTGTCTGATCGGGATCTTCAATCATGGCCTTCACTCCTTCTCGGGCCGAACGCCTGCGACTGTGACGTTGTTCCGGCGGGACAGCTCGAATTCTACGCTGTTGCCGATGACGGTGGCGGCGCCTTTTCGCTGGCGAGTCACGCTCACCAAGCCGCCGGAAGGTCTGCTCGGCTCAACAACGGGTTGCGCAGCCGCGATGCCATCACACCTCACGGAACCGGAACCGTATCGGCGCGTTTCCGTGAGGAAGCAATGGGGCTTCGGGGACCTCACCGCATGGGCATCGCCAATGGCATCCGCAAACAAGCAAAGAAGATCGCCATCGGCGAACGCCACACCAGCGCATGGGCACAATCGCTGAAGGAAGCTGCGGAAGAACTGCCGCCGCCGCCGCTGCACCGGCTGGAAAAAGACGGGCTCGATGTCAGCATGGCCTGGGCGATCATCGGCATCTTCGGCATTCTCTTCCTTGCCGCCGTCTACCTGATGTCGCTGATCCTCATCCCGATCACACTTGCCGTCGTCGTCGGCATGATCCTCGGCATGGCGGCAGAAAAGCTCAGCCGGATGGGGGTGCCGCGGCTTGCCAACGCCTTCATCCTGTCAAGCAGTGTGGCGCTGGTGATCTTCCTGCTGATCAACTCGCTCGCCGACCCGCTTATGACGCTTGCCAATGAAGGCCCCGCCTTCGCCGAGCGGACCATCAACCGCATCATGCCTTATCTGGAGCGCATCAGATGGCTGCATATCACGCCGGCGACATTCGAAAGCGGTTCGATGTCGATCGGTGCGCTGCTCGAAAACACTGGCAACGTGCTGCACGTGGTGACAAGTAGCCTGACGCCGGCGCTGGTGCAGGGGATGATCTTCTTTGCGGCGCTGCTGTTCTTCCTCGCTGGTCGGGTCAATCTGCGCAAGACGATCATCATGACCTTCCGCACCCGCACGCAGCGTCTGGCGGCCATCCGTGTCATCAATGCCGTCGAGCAGGTGCTCGGCTTCTATTTCGCGACAGCCTCGCTGATCTATGTCGGGCTCGGCGTGCTCATGACTGTCATCGCCTATGCCGGCGGGCTGTCGGCCCCGGTGCTCTGGGGTTTCTTCGCCTTCGTGTCGAGCTTCATCCCCTATCTCGGCATCACGCTGATGACGCTTGCCGTCGCGGTCGCCGGCATCCTGACCCATGATGGCCTCCTCATCGGCCTGATGCCGGCCGCAGCCTTCTTCACCGTGCATCTCCTCATGGAGAACCTGATCTTCCCCGCAGTGATGGGACGGCGGCTGGAAATCAATCCCTTCGTCGTCTTCATCGCCATCCTGTTCTGGACATGGATGTGGGGCGCCGTCGGCGCCATGCTGGCGCTGCCGCTCTCGCTGATCGTCATGACTGTCATCGACGAACTGCTGATCGAGGAAAAGCCGCAGCCGCAATTGCCGAAATGAAACCGGGGGAACGTCAGTGGCATCTGATCTCGATCTTACCGAATCCGATCACGACCAGATGGTGAGCGGCCGTTCTCTCTGGGGGAAGAGCGGCATACGGCCGGAATGGCGGCCGATCGAGCAGAGCTTTTCCACCGACATCGCGGTAGTCGGCGGCGGCATCACCGGTGCCTTGGTTGCCGAACATTTGACGGCGCGCGGTTTTTCCGTGGCGCTCATCGACCGGGAGGAGCCCGGTTTCGGCAGCACCGCGGCGAGCACGGCGATGCTGCAATGGGAAATCGACAGCACGCTCACCGAACTCGAGGATTATTACGGCTTCGAGCGCGCGGCCGGCATCTACCGCCGCAGTGGTGCTGCGGTCGCCGGCCTTTCCAAGCTGATCGCCGCCAACGGGATCGCCTGTGGCTTCCGGCCACGCAACACGCTCTATCTCGCCGCCAACCGCGAAGGCGCGCGCAACCTCATGGAGGAGCGCCAGCTTCGCCGCCGGGCCGGCCTGCCCGGCGTCTATCTCGAACATCCCGATCTCTTCACGCAGTTCGAGCTCGACCGGGATGGCGCGATCTATTCACCGGGTTCGGCGGAGTGCGATCCGCTGCTTCTGACCTGGGCCCTGATCGAGATGGCGGTGCGGCGCGGCGCACGGCTGGTCAACGCTTCCGTGACTGCGCTTCACAGCGAAGGCGATCACGTGGCAGCGGAGACGGACGGAGGTCACCTCATCGAGGCGCGGCACATCGTGCTTGCGACCGGCTATTCGATGCCAGGCCTCGACATGCCGAAGCTGCACCGGTCGAGTTCGAGCTGGGCGCTCGCCACCGTGCCGCAGGACCCGGCAAATTTCTGGCGCGACAGGGCGCTGATCTGGGAGGACAACCACCCCTATCTCTACATGCGCACGACGGCGGACAATCGCATCGTCGCCGGCGGCGAGGATGACGATACCACGGATGCCGAGGTACGGGATCGGAAGCTGCCGGCAAAGACCCTAGCGATCCAGGAGAAGATGAAGCGGCTGTGGCCGAAAGCGGATACGCGCGTTGCCCATGCCTGGTGCGGAACCTTCGGCGAGACGGTCGACGGTCTGCCGCTGATCGGCCCGGTGCCGGAGATACCGCATGTGTTCGCTGCCTATGGCTACGGCGGCAACGGCATTACATTTTCCTATCTCGCCGCGCAGATGATCGGCGCCATGCTCGCCGGCATGCATCGCGACTGGTTCGAGGATTTCGCGCTCGACCGCGACGGACCGGGTTTGGCGCGTTTTCACTCAGGAATCTATCGACGCGAGATGGCAAGCCAAAGCCACTGAAACTTCAGACGTCTAGCTTGCCTGTTCGTTTGCACTCATTCGCAACTCTTTGACGTGTCTGGCCACTTCACGAACATTCGGGATGCCGACGAAGGCAAATTTTTTGACACTATCCCCCTCTTCCTCCCGGCGAAAAGTCAGGGTTCCCGAGTAGTCCCATTTTTCCCTGATCTCCAGAACGTTGATGGCTGTCGGCGCTATCGTCGTCGCTCGTCGCCTGATCAGATTTCGAACGATGAGAAGCCTGCGATCGGTGGCGGCGTAAGCAGTTCGACGCGTGGCGATCATATCGAAAACCACGCTTGCAACGAATGCGACACCGACGAGCGGGAAGGCTCCGAGCAAAATGATGCCCATGATTCCGTCCGGTTTATCGATGGCAGGCGCGTTAGCAACCCTCAATAACAACTCGCAACTGAAGATCAGCAAAATCACGCCGACAATAAAATCAGGGCGCCTAAAAATGAACGTTGCCCACGCACTTGGTTGCCCTGTCCAGACAACAATTTCGGAGGGATCAAGCTCATTTTGAATTTCGCCTTCGACATTCCAAATCGCACGAGCCATGCGCTCCCTTACTTCCCCTCAACCGAAAAACAAAAACAGCATTATTCGTTTTCCTGGGGTGAGCAAGCGAAGAGATCCGAACCCCTACTCCGTCGTCTTGTCGTCGCCGGTGTCCTCGACATCCTCGAGGCGGACGAATTGCGTACCCTTCGCCTTGAGATCGACCAGTGCCTTGGCCACCCCCTCGCCGGCCGCATGGGTCGGCTGGTTGATGTGGGAGATGACGACGTCGCCGTCCTTGGCCGAGGCGATGTGCTTTTCGGTGATGCCAGCCCCGAGCAGCGAGCCGCCGTCGCCATTTACGGAATAACCGGCAATGCGATAGCCCATGGCACGGATCTCACCGATGGCGGAAAGATCATATTTGGCGGTCGAGCCGCGAAACCAGTGCGGCGCCGGGATGCCGGCTGCGACCATGGCGGCAGCGCCGCCTTCGACCTCCTGCCGTACCGCCTGCGGCGAGCCGGCGGACGCGATGCCATAGATTAGCGTCGGCGTGTCGACGGCCGGAATATGGTTTTCGCCGTGGTTTTCGAGTTCGAAGAGATCGGGGTTTTGCAGGAACACGGCAACCGCAGCGGGATTGCGCTTCAGCCAGCGGGCGGTGACGAAGATCGTTGCCGGGATGCGCTCCCGCATCAAGGTGGAAAGGATGCGCTCATCCGCCTGACCCATGCAGGCGTCGAAGGTCAGCGCAATGCGGGCATGGCCGGCGATATTGGAACGGGCGATATGCAGATGCGGCTCGACGAGCTTTGGCGCCGGCGCCTTCGGGGCCGAACCGACTGCGGCCGGCACGGCTGACGGAATTCCGTCCGCGAATGCAGCGGAGATGGTGGTCAGCAAGAACGCCGAAGCGAGCAGTATGCGGTTCATCTAATGGGTTTCTATGGCTCGAACTGCCGATTTTAGCGGCGGCTCTCCCCCGGCGCCATGCGGCCGGATGTCACCGCAGCCGCTTGGACGGACAGGCCGTATCAATCATAGAGATAATACTTGTTCCACTTCTCGCGCGGCACCTTCTCGCCGATCTCGTAATTGAGCTCGCGCACATTGATATGCTGCGGACCGGTGATGCAATTGTAGGAGAGATGGTACCAGTCGCCCTTGCTGCGGAAGACGGCACCCGGCGCCTCCAGCGAATTGTCGCCGGGGATCGGGTCCTTGAAGGTATAGGCGATTACCTTGTCGGGCTTGAAGCCGGTGCTATCCTTGTTGATGCGGCTCATCGCCTCGGTGTCGCAGCTCTGTTCCAGACGGGTCGAGGGATCGAGTTTTTCCAGCTGCTTCTTGATGGCGGGATCGACGGCAAAGGCGGGGGCAGCAAGGCTTGCGAGGGATAGAAACAGGACCAGACGTTTCGGCATTGCGGACAAATCCCTTACTGTTCTGCAATTTTTGCCCTACCCCCGACAGCTTGCCGGGAGCCTGGCACGTGCAAATTCACTGAGATAGCGGACTTTCTTAAATATTGTGGTGACATCAAGGCAAGGTGGCTTGCGTGTCCTCCTTGTCTGTGGAAGGGCAGCTGTACTCTTGCCACACCCTTACCGCTTGATCCGGCGGCGGCGCGCCTCTATCTCTTGCCAACCCGACATTCCGACCCGGAGCCATTCCTTGTCCGTTTTCAAGAGCCTGCCGACCCCGCCTGCCGCACCGAAGAAGCCGATCTCCGATACGCGCCACGGCATCACCCGCACGGACGACTATGCCTGGCTGCGCGCCGACAACTGGCAGGCGATGTTCAAGGATCCATCGATTCTCGACCCTGAGATCCGCCGCCATCTCGAAGCCGAAAACGCCTATATGAACGCGGCGATGGAGGACACCAAGCCGCTTCAGAAGGTGTTGTTTGCCGAAATGCGCGGCCGCATCAAGGAAGATGACAGTTCGGTGCCGATGAAGGACGGGGCATATGCCTACGGCACCTTCTACGTCACCGGCGGCGAACAGCCGCGCTTTTTCCGCATCGCCCGCGACGGCAACGTCGCCGACGAGACGATCCGCACGGTGCTGCTCGACGGCGACAAGGAGGCGGCCGGCAAGGCCTATTTCCGCCTCGCCGGCCTCGACCATTCGAGCGACCACAGCCGCGGCATCTGGGGTTATGACGACAAGGGTTCGGAATTCTTCACGCTGCAGGTGCGCGACCTCCAGACCGGACAAGACCTTGCCGATCGGATCGAGAATACCGGCGGCGGCGGCGTCTGGGCGCCCGACGGCAAGAGCTTCTTCTATTCGGCACTCGACGAGAACCACCGGCCGTCGAAGGTGTTCCACCATATTCTTGGCCAGCCGCAGTCGGAAGACCGGCTGGTCTATGAGGAAGCGGATGCCGGCTTCTTCATGGGCGTCGGTGGCTCGCTGCTCGACGATTTCATCTATATCGACATTCACGACCACGAGACCAGCGAATACCGGCTGCTGTCGACCGCGGACCTGACAGCCGAGCCGAAGCTGGTGGCGGCGCGCGAAGAGGGCATCGAATATTCGCTGACCGAGGGCGGCGACGTCTTCTACATCCTCACCAACGACGACGGCGCCAAGGATTTCAAGATCATGGAAGCGCCGGTCGACAATCCGGTGAAAGAGAACTGGCGCGAGGTCGTGCCGCATAAGCCCGGCACGCTTGTTATCAGCCACATGGCCTATGCCCGCCATCTCCTGTGGCTGGAGCGCAAGGACGGTCTGCCGCAGATCATGATCCGCGATCGGGCGACCGGCGAGGAACATGCGATCGCCTTTGCCGAGGAAGCCTATTCGCTGGGGCTGCAGGGTGCTGCGGAATACGACACGGATATCATCCGCTTCTCCTATTCCTCGATGACGACGCCGTCGCAGCTCTACGATTACAACATGGTGACGCGCGAGCGCACGCTGTTGAAGACGCAGGAAGTGCCGTCCGGCCACAATCCCGACGACTACGTCACCCGCCGCGTCTTTGCCCCGGCATGGGACGGCGAGAAGGTGCCGGTCACCCTGCTCTATCGTAGGGATACCCCACTCGACGGCAGCGCCCCCTGCCTGCTCTATGGCTATGGTGCCTACGGCATCACCATTCCGGCCGGCTTCAACACCAACTGCCTGTCGCTCGCCGACCGCGGCTTCGTCTATGCCATCGCCCATATCCGCGGCGGCAAGGACAAGGGATTTTCCTGGTACGAAGACGGCAAGATGGACAAGAAGACGAATACCTTCAAGGACTTCGTCGCAGCGGCCGATTATCTGAATCAACAGAAGTTCACGTCTTATGCGAAGATCATCGCCGAGGGCGGATCGGCCGGCGGCATGCTGATGGGTGCGGTTGCCAACATGGCGCCGGAGAAGTTCGCCGGCCTCATTGCCGCCGTTCCCTTCGTCGACGTGCTCAACACCATGCTCGACGACACTCTGCCGCTCACCCCGCCGGAATGGCCGGAATGGGGCAACCCGATCGACAGCAGGGAAGAATACGAGCAGATCGCATCCTACTCGCCCTATGACAATGTCGACGCAAAAGCCTACCCGCCGATCCTGGCGCTCGGCGGCCTGACGGACCCGCGCGTTACCTATTGGGAGCCGGCCAAATGGGTGGCGAAGCTGCGCGACAAGACGACGGGCGACGCGCCGATCCTGCTCAAGACCAACATGGACGCCGGCCACGGCGGCGCCTCGGGCCGCTTCCAGCGACTGGAAGAGATTGCCTTTGAGTATGCGTTTGCGATCAAGGTTGCTGGGAAGATGTGAAGGGCTGGATGGGGTGTGCTGTGTGGTACCCCCCCTCTGCCCTGTGTCCAGCCGATAGATGGGTAACAGATTGAACCGGATAGATGGGTTACAGTTCTCCCCCTTGTAAACCAGTGTCCGCCCCTGCGCCGGCTGGTCGGGGTTGCAGGGCGCTGGGGCGGACAAGCCGCTTGGTCTTCCTGTCGATGATGCCGAGCGGATGGGCATGGAAGCGTAGCGTCCAGATGCCCGCTTCATTCTCCTCGATCGCCACGACCTCGCCGGCCAGCGCTGCTGCGACATAGACGAGGTCGCCGTTCCATTTGATCTCGCCATTGGAGCGCACCCGGCGCACCGCCGCCTCGGCCGGATAGTCCGGTTCAGGCAGGCGGTCGGGCAGGCGCCGCAGTGACGGTCGGTAATGATCAGCAGGCACGTCCATAGCGAGCGCCTCGTGTGGACGCTCGGCGTTGTAATTCTGGCGAAATGCGTCAAAGACCGCCTGCTGCGCGGCATGGTCGACCTCCGGCGCCATGGCCAGCGGCAGCATCGTCAGATGGAAGCGTTCGTGGCGGCCGTTCTGCTGCGGTTTGCCCGGCTGGATGCGCTCCAGGCCGATGCCGAGCTTGATGAACCGCACAGCAAGCGTCGTCAGCCCGGTGACGCCAATCGCCGCGAAGGGCGAACCGTTGTCGCTGCGAAAGCGCTCCGGCAGTCCGTGCTCGGCAAACAGCCGCTCGAACACCGGCCAGGCCTCTGCCTCGGCCGGCGTCGCGCAGGCTTGCAGCGCCAGCAGAAAGCGGCTCGCCGTATCCATCACCGTCAGTGGCTCGCAGCGCCGCCCATCGCGGGTCCGGAACCAGCCCTTGTAATCGGCGCTCCACACCGCATTGGGCCCGTTGGCCGGTGCGAACGGGCCGCAACCAGCCGCCCGCCAGCGATGCCGCCGGCGCCCGACCAGCCCGTGGCGCTTCAGGATCTCGCCTATCGTCGAGGCCGCCGGCCAGCAAAGCTGCGGCGCCGACCGCTTCAGCCGCGCCAGCACCTTCTTCGGCCCCCACTGCGGATTCGCCTCCTTCTCCGCCACGATCCGCGCCACCAGCTCCGCCGCCGTTGCCCGCCCGTGCTCAAGCGGCGCCCGCGGCAGGTCGATAAGCCCCGCAGGCCCGAGCGCCCGATACCGCTCCAACCATTTGTAGCCCGTCTTGCGCGATATCCCGTAGGCAGCACACAGCGCCGTCATCGTCTCCTCGCCCGCAAGACATTCCCCAACAAAGCGCAGCCGCTCGTCCATGATGCCAGTCTCTCTCCAAACCATCGCCGGGTCCTCCCGGCTGTCAGAGAACTGTCACCTATGTAAACGGTCCGTTCTGTTACCTATCTATCCGGGTCGGACACCTGCCGGGCATCTCCCCCACAGGTGGGGAGATTGGCCGGGCGCACCGGCTTCCCCAAACAATCGGCGTCCAGCACGGCGAAACGGTAGATCGGCGGGAAGTTCAGGCCACTTGTGATCTCCCCACCTGTGGGGGAGATGCCCGGCAGGGCAGAGGGGGGCCGGCACGGCACGAGGTCAAGGGAGAGAGAAATGCCCGTCTATATCGCCCTCCTCCGCGCGGTGAATGTCGGCGGCACCGGCTCGCTGCCGATGGCCGAGCTGAAGGCGATCTGCGAAGACCTCGGCTTTTCCGACGTGAAGACCTACATCCAGAGCGGCAACGTGCTTTTCCGCGCGGATGAAGCGGAAAAGGTGGTGGAGGAGCGGCTCGACGACGCGCTCGGCAAGAAGATGGGCAAGCGGCCAGGAGTGATGGTGCGCAGCCGGAAAGAACTCGACGGCATTGTCGCCGATGCGCCCTTCCCGGATGCCAAGCCGAATTTTCTACTGGTCTATTTCCTGCCCGAAAAGGCGGCCGGCGATGCGCTGGAGACGATGGTGGCGCCCGACGGCGAGGAGGCCAAGCTCGCCGGTCGGGAAATCTATGTGCACTATCCCAATGGTTCCGGCCGCTCGAAGCTGAAGCTGCCGGCGCTGAAACCGGGAACGTCGCGCAATCTCAACACCGTACGCAAGCTCGCGGAGATGGCGGCGGCGCTGGAGGACGGGGACTGAGGATGTCAGCGCAATTCCCGACGCAAAGCCGCTCCGCACTTTTGCTGGAATTGCTTTAGGCCCTCGGCATCTCCGCTACCGGCAGGAAGAGCATTTTCACGAAGGTGCGGAGCATCAGCACCTGCTCGGCCAGCGTGTTCGGCTCCTTCAGCGTCTTCGACAGAACAATGCCGCCTTCCAGGACCGAAGATACCATGTCGGCGAGTTGGTCGACGTCGACGGGTTCTCGCGGCGGATAGACGGCCATGATCTCCCGGAGCATGCGGCCGAAACGCCTCCGCCAGGCAAGCACCGCATTTCGGTTGGTCTCCTGTATCTCCCGGTCAAACAGCCGCTCGTAATAGCAGACCGTCGCCACCAGGCAGCCGGGATGGCCGTTCGGCAGGTCGGAGAGCAATTCGGACAGCAGCTTCAGGCCGAGCAGGAAGGATTGCAGCGGATCGCCGGTCAGCTCGCGCGCGCGGCTGAAGATCTCGTCGTAGATGCGCTCGTCATTTTCGATGTAGCGGTTGAGCAGCGCCTTGGCGAGCTCGTTCTTGTCCCTGAAGTGATAGAAGAAGCCGCTCTTGGTGATGCCGGTCTCGGCGATCAGCTCCTCGATGGAAGTGCCGCCGAAACCCTTCTGCAAGACTGCCGCTTCCGCCACATCGAGGATGCGGGTCCGCGTTTCCTCGCCCTTTCGCATGTCCCCTCCTGTACCGGCGGTACAGTTTTCAGTGTTGCATGATCAGACTTGCCTCCGCCCCCGGCAAGATCGGTCGAAGCAAGCGATTGAAATCAATCGGCAAAACCCAAAACCGCTTGGAGTATACCGCAAGTCGCCTATGTCAAAGCTGATTAGATGCGCGACGCTGTCAGCCGGTTAGAAACGCGACACTTGCGCTTCGGATTAGCCGCCGATCCGACCGGCTGGACCGGGTTGCAAGGGAGGAGCGGGGGCGGGTGAGGAACACCCTTCGGCTTTAGCTTTGAGACTATGAGTGCAGGCGATCATTCCGCGGCCTCCATGCGCGCCAGCGCCTTCTGCCTTTTTGCGATGACCTCCGGATCATTCATGAAGTCCGTCCGCCGGCCAGGCTTGCGGCCACGCTTCTGATAACCATTGCCCTGGCTGCCATCGGGAATACCGAACATATGATCCGTCTGGCCGGTGCGGCGAGGGCCGCTCTTACTGCGCTGCTGTTCCCGCCCAGCCTGCAGCTCGGCGACGACGGAAAGCATGTCGTCGAGACGCTTGTTCTCGACAACCTCTGCCCGGTGGACCGACCGCAATGTATCGAAGGTTCTGTAGGGCAGGGTGAAGCTCTCGTGCATGATCTCGAGGCGGCCGTCCGGGTAGTCGCAGACAACGACCTTCTTTCCCGCCAGCCCTCTGGCCCGCTCCGTCGGATCGAGAATGAACAAGACCTTGTCGTAACGGAGCGTCAGGGACTGCGACAGTGTGCGGACTTCCTTGCGGCACATGGCGCCATCGAGATTCTCATGCGCGGCAAGCGGCCGGTGCATGTCCTTCGGATTGCGTGGCGGTTTGCCAAAACGGGAATTGAAATCCGCAATGAATTCTGATGCATAGCCGTTGGCCGCCTCGATCGTATCGATGCCGCGAAGCCGCATCTCCTTGACCAGCCGGTCCTGCAGCGTCTGGTTGGCGCGTTCCACACGGCCCTTTGCCTGCGGAGTATTGGCGCAGATGATGTCGATGTTCAGCTCATAAAGCGCACGACCAAACTGCGTCAGGCCGCTCGTGCGGTCTTTCTCCGACGCATGGGTCGAACGAAAGACACCATGCTTGTCGCTGTAGAAGGCCAGAGGTTTACCCCATTGCTGCAGATAAGCCTTTGTCGCATGCAGGTAGTCGAACGTGTTCTCTGACCCAGCGAACCGCAGATGCAGCAACTTGCCGGTGGCGTCATCGATATAGACAAGCAGGGCGCATTTGGGACCACGGTTCTCAAACCACCAGTGATGCGATCCATCGATCTGCACGAGTTCGCCGAAACAGTCGCGCCGGCCGCGCGGCTGGAAAACCCGCTGCTTACGCTCACGCCGCGAGATCCAGATGCCGGCCTCGGTCATCCATTGCCGCAGCGTCTCCTTGGCGACCGAGATCTGATGCAGTTCCATCAGCTTCTCGCGCGCCAGCGTCGGACCGAAATCCAGATAGCGCTCCCGGATCAGATCCAGCGCCGCATTGCGAAACTCCTCGCTGTGGCGCCGGTTGCTCGGCTGTGATCGCTTCTTGGAAACAAGGCCGGCTGGACCATTCCGGTCATAAGCCTGCAGCAGCCGATGGACCTGACTTCGACTGAGGTCGAGCAGTTCGGCGGCCTGGACGACGCTCAGGCGCTCGTCACGAATCTTCTGGATAACTTCGAGGCGATGCAATTCTTTCTGCGACATGGTGATCATAAAGGACATGACGACTCCGACCGCTCATGGTCTCGACCAGGCTGAAGATCGTCATCCTTGCTCCCGACGTTGGCATTGACCAGTGCGTAGAGAGGCGAGACTGTCGCATCTCTAACTGGCCCAACTGTCGCATTACTAAATAGCCGCTACAGCCTAGTACCACGCCACAGAGATTATGACTCTTTGACGGGGTAAGCTTTACGGAGCTTTTTGCGGGCATTTTCGGTTGTGAACATCCATTGGATCTTTGCGCCGTGGGCGTTGCGTTGCTGCTCCCAGGCTGCGACTTCGGCGATTATGGTGTCTTTGTTGTCGATACGACGGTCGAGGCATTGGCTACGCAGGACACCGATCTCGATCTCGACCATGTTGAGCCAACTGGCGTGCTTGGGCGTGTGGTGGAACTCCAGTCGCTTCAGCACCCTTCGAGCTTGCGGGGCGGGAAATGCGTCGTAAAGCGCCCCGGCGGAATGAGTGGAGAGGTTGTCCATCACCACGCGGATGATCGGCGCGTCGGGATAATCGACGTCGACCAGTTCGCGCATGCACTCGGCGAAGTCTTGGTTGGTTCGCCGATCGGTGACCTTCACCCTGCGCCAGGGCCGGTGGGCGTCCATGAAGACAAACAGATTGACCGTGCCGTTTCGGCGATACTCGCAATCGTAGCGTTCAAGCTGGCCAGGCTTGGCCGCAATGGGCTCGCGCACTTCGCCGATGAGTTGGGTCGGGCTCTCGTCGAAGCAGACCACGGGCCTTTGTGGATCAGGCGTTTCTGCGTAGAGGTCGAGAACATCCTCCATGCGCGCGACGTATTCCCCATCGATCTTTGGGATGCACCACATGTCTTTGCGCCAAGGCTTGAGATGGTTCTCAGCCAGCCGGCGACGCACGGTCTCCGAGGACAACTGGTCATGATCGGTGAGCCGGACCATCTCATCTGCCAGAAGCTCCAGGGTCCAGCGGGCTCGCCCGGGCGGCGGCTTTGAGCAGGCGGTCGCTACCAACAGCGCCTCCTCCTTGCTCGATAGCTTGCGCTCAACACCCGGGCGCGGTTCTTCGCTGAGCGCCCCTTCCAGATTGGCTTCCACAAACCGGCGTTTGGTCCGGTAAATCGTCGATCCGCTGACGTTCAAGGTTGCCGCGATCACCTCGTCGCTGAAGCCTTCGTTCGCTGCGACCAGGATCTGGGCGCGCTTGATCTTGCGCGACCTGTGGCACCCCCGCTCAACAAAGCGGCCAGTTGGTCACGTTCCGATTGGCTAAGCTCTATGTGAAACTTTATATTCATCGACACCTCCTTCAGCGTGGAGACGCAGATGAATCCCAAAATGAGTCCCTCACTTGACCCGCAAGCCGCAACGGCAAGACGGGGCCTTACGCAGATCCAAGGCCAGTACCTGGCCTTCATCTACGCCTACAGCCGCATCTTCAAACAGCCTCCGGCCGAAGCCGACATGCGTCGCCACTTCGGCGTTACGGCTCCGTCTGTTCACCAGATGGTGCTGACCCTCGAGAAGGCGGGTTTTATATCTCGCGTGCCAGGCGCCGCACGCAGCATCCAACTTCTCATCCCACCAGAAGCCCTGCCAATTCTACGATAAGACAAACCGTCATAATCTCTGTGGCGTGGTACTAGTTTGGCAGCCAATTAAGCGCCAGAACATCATTCATCGACGGCAGCCAATCGGGTGTCACGAGGGAGAGGCTTCAACAATGGCAAAGTACAGAAACGGGTTGCCGCAGCTCAAAGGCGGCACATTCATTACCGATGGCGGCATGGAAACGACGATGATCTTCCAGGAAGGGATAGAACTTCCGCATTTCGCTGCCTTCATATTGCTGGCTTCCGAAGACGGGCGGCAGCGGATGCGGAATTACTATCGCCGTTATCTCGATGTCGCCCGGCGGCACGGCACGGGCTTCGTGCTCGATACCGCCACATGGCGGGCCAATCCGGACTGGGGGCAGAAGCTCGGCTATACCACCGAAGCCCTGAAAGCAGTCAACGAGGAAGCCGTCGACCTGCTCGTCGGCTTGCGCAGCGCCTACGAGCGGCCGGAGCAGCCGATCGTCATCAGCGGGGCGATCGGCCCGCGCGGCGACGGCTACAAGGCGGGCATCATGGATGCCGCCGAAGCGGAAGACTACCACGCTTTCCAGATCGGGGCTTTCGCCGGCACGGAAGCCGACATGGTGAGCGCCTTCACGCTGACCAACATCGACGAGGCGATCGGCGTGGCGCGGGCGGCACAGTCGCTCGGCATGCCCTCGGCCATCTCCTTCACGCTGGAGACGGATGGCCGGTTGGTGACGGGCCGCAGCCTTCAGGAGGCCATCGAGACGACCGATGCGATGACCGGCGGGGCGCCGGCCTATTACATGATCAATTGCGCCCACCCGACGCATTTCGAAACGGCACTCCATCACGGAAGCGCCTGGGTGAAACGTATATCCGGCATCCGCGCCAATGCCTCGACCATGAGCCATGAGCAGCTCGACAATAGCGAAACGCTGGATGCGGGCGATCCCGAAGATCTCGGCCGCCGCTACCGCAAGCTCATCGACCGCATGCCCGCGCTCAGCGTGCTCGGCGGCTGCTGCGGCACCGACCACCGCCATGTCGCGGCGATCTGCGAGGCATGCCTGCCGCAGGCGGCGTGACGACCTGAGAGGGAGGAAAAGACAATGACGGTAATGGGCGCACTGCCGCGCCGGCGCGGCTGGCACGATCTATGGCTTGCGATCACGGGACGGCAGAGGCGCGCCGCGCCCGAGGCGGCCGTGGAGGTAGCGCTGCGGGATAGTGATCTTGCAGTCTTGGGGGGCTTCGACGGCCCGATGACCTACAGGCTCGAGGCGGAGCGGCGCGAGGGCCGACCACTGCGACGCAGGCGGCTGCGGGAGCCGGTCGGCTTCTGACGAAGGGAACGGCGGGCGGCCCCTTTCGTCTCGTACCCGGCCGGCTAGCTAGGGTGTGCCGTGTGTGCCCCCCTCTGCCCTGCCGGGCATCTCCCCCACAGGTGGGGAGATTGGCTGGGCGCATCAGTTTCCTCAAACAATGAGCGTCCAGCACGGCGAAACGGTAGATGGACAGGAAGTTCAAGCCACTTGCGATCTCCCCACCTGTGGGGGAGATGCCCGGCAGGGCAGAGGGGGGCGACCGCGGCACAAAGCCGACGTCAGCCTTCGGCGGCGCCTTTCCTCTGTTTGGCCTTGTAGCCGGTGATCTCCTCGCCGGCGGTCGGCGAGAAGCGCAGGTTCCAGAAGGTGGCGGTGATCGAGATGATGGTGACGACGACGAAGGCCGCCGAGAAATCGCCGAGGGCCGGCGTTTCGGCTCCTGACATGGCCATGGAGCCGTGCAGCGCCAAGGCGCCGATGCAGATGCCGAGCGACAGCATGAGCTGCTGGAAGGTGGTGTAGAAGCTGGTGGCTGAGCTCATCCGCTCCTTGCTGATCTCGTCATAGGCGATGGTGTTATAGGCGGTGAACTGGAACGACAGGAAGAAGGCGCTGAGCACCAGGACGATAAAGACCAGCGGCATCGGCCAGTCCGGCCGGAAGGCGGCACAGAGGCCATAGCCGATCGTACCGAGGATGCCGTTGAGGATGAGGCTCCTGCGGAAGCCCAGCCGGCGGAAGACAAACTTCGCCATCGGCTTCATGGCGAGAGCGCCAAGCGCGGTCGCGATGATGATCTGGCCGGCCGCCGCCGCAGAAAGGCCGAAGCCGATCTGGAAGAGCAGCGGAAGCAGGAAGGGCTGCGCCCCTTGCGTGATGCGGGTCAGCGATCCGGCGATAACAGACGTGCCGAAGCTCGGCACCTTCATCAGCGAGAAATCCATGATCGGTGACGGGTGCTTGCGGGCATGTCTGAGATAGCCGATGCCGAAAAGCAGGCCGATGGCGATCAGGAAGATCGAAAACGCGCCCTCGCCCTCATGGTTCGACATTTCGAAGCCGAAGAGCAGCGAGCCGAGCGAGATGCCCGAGAGGATGAAGCCGATCGTATCGAACGGACTGCTTGCCTTGCCCTTCACCTCGTCGATGTAGATCGAGACGAAGATCATGCCGATGATGCCGATCGGCACGTTGATATAAAAGATCCAGCGCCAGTCGAGATAGGTGACGATGAAGCCGCCGAGCGGCGGGCCGACGATCGGGCCGATCAGCGCCGGCACGAGCAGCCAGGACATGGCGCTGACCATATCCTTGCGGTCGACGCTGCGCATCAGCACCAGGCGCCCGACCGGCATCATCATCGCGCCGCCGATGCCTTGCAGCAGGCGCGCCAGCACCAGGAAGGACAGCGTCGGCGCCAGGGCGCAGAGGATGGAGCCGACGACGAAGACAGCGATGGCCGAGCGGAAAACGGTGCGGGAGCCGAAACTGTCGGCCATCCGGCCGCTTGCGGGAATGAAAATCGCAAGGCTGAGGAGATAGGAGGTCAGGGCGATCGACATGGCCGGAGCGCCGACGCCGAAATCGCGTGCCATGGTGGGCAGCGCGGTCGCAAGCACGGTCGCATCGATGTTTTCCATCAGCATCGCACTCGCGACAATCATTGCGATCACCCGGAAATTGGGCACGGCGCGCCGAACCATCGGCGCCTGGTAAATCTGATCCGACATCGTCCGGGATCACTCGCGGTGGCGCGGCGGAGCACACAAGGCAGCAAGGCCGCGGGGGATGACATGGCGCAAAGCCAAGGGGAGACGATTTGCTATACGCCCGCGATCATCGCGGCGCTATGTCGTTTATGGCAAAGCTGCTTTGACGAGAGGTAAAGGCAGATCACGATTCCTTGCATGGTCTGTTCTTCGTGAAGGTCTTCATACCCCGGCTTGTGCGGCAGGCATCCCGGCCCTACCTATGAACCATGACCTCCGCCCTGCAGAAAAACCGGCCCGGTGCGGCCTTTCCGTTCGACAACAGCTATGTCGGTTTGCCCCCACGCTTCTTTGCGGCGCAAGCGCCGACCGCGGTGGCGGAGCCCTGGCTGATCAAGCTCAACGAGCCGCTCGCTGCCGAACTCGGGCTCGACGTCGAGGCCTTGCGCCGCGATGGCGCGGCGATCTTCTCCGGCAATCTCGTTCCCGAAGGGGCCGAACCGCTGGCGATGGCCTATGCCGGGCATCAGTTCGGCGGCTTCTCGCCGCAGCTCGGCGATGGACGGGCGATCCTGCTCGGCGAGGTCGTCGACCGCAGCGGCAAGCGCTATGATATCCAGCTGAAGGGCGCAGGGCCGACACCGTTTTCGCGCCGCGGCGACGGGCGGGCGGCAGTCGGGCCGGTTTTGCGGGAATATATCATCAGCGAGGCGATGTTTGCGCTCGGCATTCCGGCCACACGGGCGCTGGCGGCGGTGACGACAGGCGAGCCGGTCTATCGCGAAGAGGTGCTGCCTGGCGCGGTCTTCACCCGCGTCGCGGCCAGCCATATCCGCGTCGGCACCTTCCAGTACTTCGCGGCCAAGGGCGACACCGACGGCGTGCGGGCTCTGGCCGATTATGTGATCGACCGGCATTATCCCGCGCTGAAAGAGGCCGAGAACCCCTATCTCGCGCTGTTCGAAGCGGTCTCAGACCGCCAGGCGGCGCTGATTGCCCGCTGGCTGCATGTCGGCTTCATCCATGGCGTGATGAACACGGATAATATGACCGTCTCCGGCGAGACGATCGATTTCGGCCCCTGCGCCTTCATGGATGCCTATGATCCGGCGACCGTCTTTTCGTCGATCGACCAGCATGGGCGTTACGCCTATGCCAACCAGCCCGGCATCGGCCAATGGAACCTCGCAAGGCTCGGCGAAACACTGCTGCCGCTGATCGACGCCGAGCCTGACAGCGCGGTCGACAAGGCGAATGTCGTGATAAAGAGCTACGGCGAACGGTTCCAGGCGCATTGGCTGGCCGGCATGCGGGATAAGATCGGCCTTGCCGGCGAAGAGGACGGCGATCTCGACCTGGTGCAGGCGCTGCTGTCGCTGATGCAGGCGCAGGGCGCCGATTTCACCCTGACCTTCCGGCGGCTGTCGGATCTTGCCGGCGATGACGCCGCAGAGCCTGAATTTGCGGCGAGTTTCCGCGAGCCGGATGCCTGCGGCACCTGGCTTGCGCAGTGGCGCGAGCGGCTGTCACGCGATCCACAGACGGCCAGTGAGCGTGCTGTTGATATGCGCCGCGTCAATCCGGCCTTCATTCCGCGCAATCACCGGGTCGAACAGGCGATCGAGGCTGCCGTCGAGAACGGCGATTTTTCGCTGTTCGAGGCGCTGCTGAGCGTGCTTTCGAAACCCTATGAGGACCAGCCGGGCTTTGCCGCCTATAGGGAACAGCCGAAGCCGAGCGAACGGGTGCTTGCGACCTTCTGCGGAACGTGACAGGCGCTTCGATCGTTTTCGGTGTGGCAGCTGCGCCACAGCGATCCCCTTCCATTCGGCCCAGCGCCCCGTTCGACGCATCCGCACCCTGCGGCAATTGTGGCCGTTGAAAGGCATCTCCTTCGCGCTATCTGGTTGATCGGCGGGACTTTTCCGCCGATCCCTCAGCCCGGCTAACCTCAGCGGGAGACTGCCTTATGGCGATCATCGTCACCTCCATCTTCTTCATCATCATCGGACTCACACTCGGCGGCGGCGGCCTCTGGCTCGTCACCCTCGGCGGCAGCGTCTTTTATCTATTCGCCGGGCTGATGTTCCTGATCACCGCCGGGCTGCTGTTGATGCGCAAGGCGGTGGCGCTCTGGGTCTATGCGGTTCTCGTCGTTGCAGCACTTGCCTGGGCGATTTGGGAGGTCGGCTTCGACTGGTGGCAGCTCGGCCCGCGCGGCGGCATGATCATCCTGCTCGGGCTCTGGCTGCTGACACCATGGATTCGCCGGCCGCTCGGCCTGCGCAGCCCGACCGGCATCACCTACGCCGCCAACCCCTGGCCGCTTGCCGTGCCCGTCATTCTCGCCGTCCTGGTCGCCCTTTATTCGATGACGACAGACCCGCATGATCTTGCCGGCGAGCTGCCGAAGGATACGGTCGCCGCCCAGCCCGCCTTCGGCGGCGGCGTGCCGGATGGCGAATGGCATCAATACGGCCGCACGCCATTCGGCCAGCGCTACTCGCCACTCGACCAGATCACCGCCGAAAACGTCTCGACGCTGAAGGAAGCCTGGCGATATCAGACCGGCGACGTCAAGCGGCCGGAGGATATCAGCGAGACGACCTATCAGGTGACGCCGCTCAAGGTGAAGGACACGCTTTATCTTTGCACGCCGCATAACTGGGCGATCGCGCTCGACGCCAAGACCGGCAAGGAGAAATGGAAATACGACTCCAACTCCGGCATGAACCCCGACCGTCAGCATCAGACCTGCCGCGGCGTCACCTATTATGCCGATCCTGCCGTTGCCGCCGGCCAGCCCTGCGCCGAGCGTTTCTACCTGCCGACCTCCGACGCCCGGCTGATCGCGCTCGATGCGGCGGACGGGAAGGTCTGCACCAGCTTTGCCAACCAGGGCGTGCTGCATCTGGAAACCGGCATGCGCTTCAATCCGGCCGGCTATTATTATTCCACCTCGCCACCGGTCGCGGTGGCGGGCAAGATCATCGTCGGCGGGGCGGTGAACGACAATTATTCGACCGAGGAACAATCCGGCGTCATCCGCGCCTTCGACATCAATACCGGCGCGCTGGTCTGGAACTGGGATTCCGGCAATCCCGACGTGACGACGCCGATCGCCGAGGGCCAGACCTATACGACCAACTCGCCGAACAGTTGGTCGGTCTTCAGCGTCGACGAGGGGCTTGGCATGGTCTACATCCCGATCGGCAACCAAGTGCCCGACCAGATCGGCATCAATCGCAGCGAGAATGTCGAGAAATTCTCCTCCTCGATTGTCGCGCTCGATATCGCCACCGGCCAGCTGCGCTGGGTGCGCCAGACGGTGCATCACGATCTCTGGGACATGGACGTCCCCGCCCAGCCGGCGCTGATCGACCTGACGAAACAGGACGGCACCGTGGTTCCAGCCCTGGTCGGCCCCACCAAACAGGGTGATATCTATGTGCTCGACCGGCGCAGCGGCGAGCCGATCATCCCAGTCAAGGAAATCCCGGCGCCTGGTGGCGCAGTCACCGGCGATCATACCTCGCCGACGCAGCCGATCTCAGACCTCACCTTCTCGCCCGAGCCGCTTAAGGAGAAGGACACGTGGGGCGTGTCGCTGTTCGATCAGCTCGCCTGCCGCATCGACTTTCACCGCTACCAGTACGAGGGCCGCTATACGCCGCCTTCGCTGAAAGGGACGATCGTCTATCCCGGCAATTTCGGCACGTTCAACTGGGGCTCGGTGGCGGTGGATCCGGAGCGGCAGATCATGTTCGGCATGCCGACCTATCTCGCCTTCACCTCGCGGCTGGTGCCGGCCGCCGACATTCCGCCGAGAGGCCAGGACGAGAAGGGCAGCGAACAGGGGCTGAACCGTAATGACGGCGCGCCCTACGGCGTCTTCATGGGTCCCTTCCTCGGACTGCTGCAGATCCCCTGCCAGGCGCCGCCATGGGGTTATGTCGCGGGCGTCGACCTGCGCACCGGCAAGATCGCCTATATGCACAAGAACGGCACCGTGCACGACATGACGCCATTGCCCCTGCCCTTCAAGGTGGGCGTGCCCGGCATCGGCGGGCCGATGCTGACCAAGGGCGGCGTCGCCTTCCTTGGGGCCGCGGTCGACAACTATCTGCGCGCCTATGACGTGACGAATGGCCAAGAGCTCTGGCAAGCGCGGCTTCCGGCCGGCGGCCAGGCGACGCCGATGACCTATACGACTGATGATAACAAACAATATGTCGTCATGGTCGCCGGCGGCCACGGCTCGGTCGGCACCAAGCCCGGCGATTATGTGATCGCCTATACGTTGCCTTGATGGGGAAGTTGCCGTCCTCTTGCGGGACAAGGCCCCTCCCCAACCCCTCCCCACAAGGGGGAGGGACTAACCCGCGGCGAGTCCCCGCCACCAAATACGTAGCCCACATGCTGCATCGTCAGGAATGAAATGCGATGAGTGCCACACAGCAGCCCCTCCCCCTTGTGGGGAGGGGTTTTCGCGCGCGACAGCTGTCGATCACGCCCTTCGCATTTTCCCACTCAAACCATCTCGACGATCATGCGGCCGACCTCGGCAAAGACCGGGTTGAGTTCCTTCACCGGCACGGTCGTCTCGCTGATATAGACGGCCGCGACGATCGGGCCGCGATCCGGCGGCCAGATCACCGCGATATTGCCGAGTGATCCATTCGGGCCGGTGCCGGTCTTGTCGCCGACCTTCCAATCCGCCGGCAGGCCGGCCCTGAGCCGCTCCTTGCCTGTCGTGCTCGCCACCAGCCAGGCGATCAACCTGTCCGAGGAGGCCTCGGTGAGGACCGAGCCGAGGGTCAGGTTGCCGAGCGTGTCGAGCATCGCATCCGGTGTCGTCGTGTCGCGCGGATCACCCCTTCTGCCCTCGTTCAACGTCGGCTCGGTGCGGTCGAGACGCGTCGTGCCGTCACCGATCGAGCGCAGCCAATTGGTCAGCCCCGCCGGACCGCCGAAACTTTCGAGCAGCAGGTTGCCGGCGGTGTTGTCGCTGACGGTCACCGCCGCCTCGCAGAGTGCGGCAAGGGTCATGCCGTCGGTGTCGGCGTGCTTTTCGCTGATCGGCGAATAGTCGACGAGCTTGTCCTTGCCGTAGCTCACCCGCCGGTCGATGTTTTCCTCGCCCTTGTCGGCACGAGCAAGCACGAAAGCGGCGGCCAGCGCCTTGAAAGTGCTGCACATGGGAAAGGCCTCGCTGCCGCGATAGCCGAAAGAGATGCTCGTCTGGGTATCGAGCACAGAGACGCCGAGGCGGCCGCCGGTGCGTTTTTCCAGCGCAGCAAGGCGGCGGTCAATGTTGTCGTCGCCCTCGCCTGCACTCTCCTCGGCATTGGCGGGAAGCGTCAGCACAGGCAGGCACAATGCCGAGCCTATCAGCATGCGGCGGGTCAGACTGAGATCCATGAAATCCTCCGGCGAATCAGGAGGACAGAGCTAAGCAGCGATTGCGGCGACTTGTCGTCCCCACGGCGATGTTAATCGTCCGTCGAGCGATCTTGTCGTCCGCCGAGCATCTCCGCCCGCCCGCTCATGCGGCGCGCGTGACCTCGACCGTCACATGCGACAGTTCTCCCAGCGCCGAGAGCCTGCCCTTGTAGAAAGCCGGGTCGCGCGGCTGCGAGGTGAGGACGGCGACGATCGCGGCATGATGGCCAGGGCCGACCTGCCAGACATGCAGATCGGTGATCCGATCATCCTCCGTCTCGATGGCGCCGCGGATTTCGGCTGGCAGCGTCTCGCCTTCGGGAACGACGTCGAGAAGGACGCCGCCCGAGGATTTCATCAGGCTCCAGGACCAATTGGCGATCACCAACCCGCCGACGATGCCCATCAAGGGATCGAGCCAGAGCCAGCCGTAGAGACTGCCGAGCGTCAGCGCCGCAATGGCGAGCACGGAGGTCAGGGCATCGGCGATGACATGCAGATAGGCGGCGCGGATATTGTTGTCGCCGGTCTTTGCGTGGTGGGCATGGTCGCCATGTCCATGATGATGATGGCCATGGGCATGGGCATGATTGCCATGCCCGTGATGCGCATGATCGCCATGCGCGACATGACCGCCGCCGGCAAGCAGCCAGGCGCTCACCAGATTGACGGCAAGGCCGATCACCGCCACGGCGATCGCCTGGGTAAAGCCGATCGGCACGGGATTGGAAAGGCGCAGCAGGCTTTCCCAGCCCATCAGCAGGGCGATCAACGCGAGAACGATGGCGCTGGCGAAGCCGGCGAGATCGCCGAGCTTGCCGGTGCCGAAAGTGAAACGCGGATTACGCGCCTGCCGGCGGGCGAAGAGATAGGCGAGTGCGGAAATCAGCAGGGCACTGGCATGGGTCGACATGTGCCAGCCATCGGCGACGAGCGCCATCGAGCCGTAGATGGTGCCGGCAGCGATTTCCGCCACCATCATCACCGCCGTCAGCGCAATCACCAGCCAGATGCGCCGCTCGTTGCGCGCATGGTCAGTGCCGAGGAAGACGTGATCGTGTTCCAGGGCATCAATTCCAGCTTTGTCGATTCCGGCACTCATGACAGACTCCTTCGTCGCCGCGCTTAGAGCGGTTCAGCGTTTCATGAAAACGCATAACCGCTCTAAGCTTTTGTTTTTACGCAATTCTCGGCAAAATCGCTTCGCGCTTTGCCGGGGAAAACCGCTTCACACTTTTCCCGGAATTGCTCTAGCGCATATAGGTTCTCAAGACTTCCGATATTTCCTCCACCGCCTCTGCCCTGGCCGCATCGCCAGCGGCATTCAGCACATGCTCACGCAGGTGATCGTCGAGCACCTCTCCGGTCAGCCCGGTCAGGGCGCCGCGGATCGAGGCGAGCAGTTGCAGGATCTCACCGCAGGGGCGCTCCGCCTCGAGCGCCCGCTCAACCGCCTCCATCTGCCCCTTCAGGCGGCTGATGCGGGCGACGAGCTTCTTTTTCTGCAGGGTGGTGTGGGACATGATGGGCTCTCATATAGCATAGGGGGTATACTATCAAGAGGGCAGCCGGGGCTCAATGCCTGTGATGGGCTCCGATCCCCATTGACAAAGTCTGCGTTTCCGACGATCTATGATCCATGATCAAGAACGCGCACCAGAGCCGCTCGTATTTTTGGCTGTACCTGTAAAGGGCGGCCGGACAAGATCATATTGTCAACAAGCCGCCGTCAGGCGGCTTTGTTGTATCGGCAGCGTCCTGACGGCAGAATATCAAAGGACGCGAAGACCATGACCGAAATCGAAGACAGCGAAATTTCACTGATGCGCCCATCGGTGGTGACCATCCGAGCCGCCAAGCCGCGCGACCTGCCCGAACTCGGCGAGATGATCGCCCTGCTTGCCGCCCATCACGGCGATGCGGCGGCGACAAAGCCGGAGCAGTTGGAGCGCGACCTCTTCGGGCCCGTGCCCTGGATCAATGCGCTGGTCGCCGAGACCGGCGAAGGGCTGATCGGCTACGCCATTCTTGTGCCGCTCTACAGGGCGCAGGAAGGCAAGCGCGGCATGGACCTGCACCATCTCTTCGTGCGCGACGGCCATCGCGGCCACGGCACCGGCCAGCTGCTCGTCGACCGGGCGCGCGAGACCGCCCGCAATGCCGGCTGCGGCTACCTTTCCGTCAGCGCCGCGACCGGAAACGTGCTGGCGCACCGCTTCTACGAACAACTGGATTTCACCCCGCGTCCGGTGACCGGCATGCGCTACATGCAGTCGATCGCCTAAAGCGCGTCGCGTAAAGTGTGAGCGGTGGCGTAAAGGCCTAAAACGCGACGAGCGAATCTGAAAGATTGCGACGCGCTTCAGGGCTGGAAGGCATGAAGCGGCTGCCCGGATTCATGTAAGGACCGGTTTCAGCCAACTGACAATTATCGAATTGCATGAGGAGCTTTCATGCCAGATTTCAAACTACATTGCTTCGCTCTCTCGGGGAACTGTTACAAGGTCGCTCTCTTCCTCACGCTTGCCGGCATCGAATGGGAAAGCATTTTCGTTGATTATCTGGGCGGCGAAACGCGAACTGAAGAATGGCGAAAAACCATCAACGAACAGGGCGAAGCGCCTGTGCTCGAACATGGGCAAACCAAGATCAGCCAATCGGGGATTATCCTGGACTACTTGTCAGAGGTGACAGGCCAGTTTGGCGCGCAGACGGCCGAAGAACGACGCGACGTCATGCGCTGGATCCTTTTCGACAACCATAAATTCACGAGCTATTACGCGACGCTGAGGTTCATGTATGGCCTGCAGAAGAGCGGCGAGACACCAGTCGTCGAGTTTTTGAGACTGAGGGCTAAAGCTGCCTATGCCATTGTTGACGAACACTTGGCCCATCGGGCCTTCATGGTCGGCGACCGGCTGACGATCGCGGACCTCTCTCTGGCGGGCTACGTCTTCATGCCGGAGGAAACCGGGATCGATCACAGCGCCTTTCCGGCAATCGCAGCCTGGAAAGATCGTATCAGCAACATGCCCGGCTGGCGCCATCCCTATGATCTCATGCCTGGTCCTACATCCCTATAAGCAGGATCGAGATCGGCTGTCGGAAAATGCAGCGCCCTTTTATCCCGCAAAACCACTGCACACTTTTGCGCGACATGCTTTAACGCCCCGGCACCGCCTTCAGATAGGCGGCGATCGCCTCGCGATCGGAGGCCGGCAGGCGGGCGATGTTCTGCTGCACATCGACCATCTGGCCGCCGACGGAATCGAAATCGGGCGTGAAGCCGGTTTCGAGGTAGCTCACGATATCGGCCTCGCTCCAGCCGCCGATGCTCTTGGAGGCCGGGGTGATATCGGGTATGCGGCCCTTGCCTTCCGGATTGGGCGCGCCGGCAAGCCACTGATCCGCCTTGAAGCCGCCGAGCGCATCACGCGGCGTATGGCATTCGCCGCAATGGCCGGGGCCTTCGACGAGATATTGCCCGCGCTTGATCTTGTCGTCGCTCTTGGCGAGCGCGACGCGCGGCTGATCGTTGAGATAGAGAAGCTTCCAGCCGCCGAGCGCAAGCCGGATGTTGTAAGGAAAGGGCAGTTCATGCGGGGGCGCGACGTTGGCGCTCTTCGGCAGCGTCTTTAGGAAGGCGAAGAGATCGTTGACGTCCTTGTCGCTCATGCGGGAATAGGAGCCATAGGGGAAGGACGGGTAGAGATGCTGCCCGCCCGGGCCGACGCCGCGCTTCATCGCATTGCCGAACTCAGCAAGCGTCCAGGTGCCGATGCCGGCCTTTTCATCGGGTGAGATGTTCGGCACGTGGAAGGTCCCGAAGGGGCTCTTCAGTGCCAGCCCGCCTGCAAGTGTCAGCTTGGTATCGCCTTCGGAACCGGGCGCGGCATGACAGCTGACACAGCCGCCCGCCCAGAAGACCGCCTGGCCGTTTGCCGGATCCGGTGCGCCGAGACCCGCCCAGTGGCTTTCCGGCAGTGGATCGGGTGCGGTGACGAGATAGAAGGCGCCTCCGCCGAGGATGGCGACGCCGATCAGACAGAGCAGTACCCGGATGAACCTGCGGACCATGCGCCGCCTCCCCTTTTGCCATGATGTCGCCGCCTGCCGATCCGGTGACCAGTCCGCAACGCGCGGAGAATAAGGCGATCCGCGCCGGCGGCAAGGCTGGCGCGGATCCAGTATCCAGATGAAAACGGCCTATCGCTCACTTGCCGAGGCGATAGGCCTTGTGACAGCCGGCGCAATTGGCCCCGAGCGTGTTCATCGTCGCACCAATGGCTGCGGGATCGGCCGGAAGCTGAGCCAGCGCGGTTTCGGCATCAGCAGAGAGTTTGGCGGCGCGCGCCTTGAAGTCGTCCATGTTTTCCCAGATCTTCGGGCTCGCTGCCTCGTCGCCGGTCTCCGTGCCCGGCTTGAACTGGTCGGGGAAGACCTTGGCCGTTGTGGCGATCGTCGTCAGCGCCGCCTTCACCGCTTCGGCGTCATAGGGCTTGGTGCCCTTGGCGATGGCTGCTAAGGCCCCGGCCGAACCGCCGATCTGCTTCATCAACGCAACGCGCGAATCATGGGTGCCGTCGGCCGCGGTCACCGAACCGAAGGCCATTCCCGCCATCGCCACGGCCGCAGCTGCTGCTTTCCAATTCATATTGCTCTCCCTTTTTCCTCGGCCAAGCTGGCCGATGGCCAATCTGCACCGGCAGCATGACAAAATCCATGCGTCCGGGCAGTCACGTTTTGCCGGATCATCATAAAAACAATGTGATAGGCAGTTCTCTGCTTTTATGCATGTCGTTATCCCGGAACCGCTGCACACTTCCGGGCGACATGCAGTGGCGCTCAGGCGCTTTTCCACCCCTGCCAGAGGCTGAAGGCGGAGACCGCAACCAGCAGCAGTCCGGCGAAGCGGCCGACAAAGGCCGTAACGTCAGGGTTGGCGACGAGCAGATCGCGGCTGCGGCCGGCCGTCATCGCCAGCGTGCCGTAGATGGCGAACTGGGTGACGACGGTCATGGCGCCCATGATCAGCCCCTGCATCCAGATCGGACCATATTCCGGCCTCAGGAACTGCGGATAGACGGCGAACATGAAGATATAGGCCTTCGGATTGACCAGACAGGTGACGGCGCCCTGGCGGAAGGCGCGCCAGCCGGAGCATGCGGTTCCCGGCCCGACCGCCTCGACGGTGATCGAACTGCGGATCAGCGAAATACCGATCCAGATCATGTAGGCGACGCCGGCAAAGAGCAGCACGTTGAAAAACTGCGGCAGCATGGTGACGAGCACGCCGACGCCGGCCGCGCCATAGGCCGAATGCACCGCGCCGCCGGCCATGATGCCGCCGGTCGCCGCCAGCCCGCGTTTGACGCCGCCGGTCAGCGAATTGGCGAGCACGAAGAGCATGTCCATGCCCGGCACGATGATGATGCCGAAGAGAAGGGTGAAGAAGAGCCAGAGGTTTTCATGGTAATTCATGTCAGTTACCGCCTTCAGTTCTGCGGGCCGTTTTGAGAGACCCTGATTGATTTCAATCTGATAGGCAGCTCTATACGGGAACCCAACTGACAGTGTATTGTCAGGAGCGTAGCGGATAGGAGAGGTAAATGCGCAAGGCCTCGCGGCTTTTCGAGATCATTCAGATCCTCAGGCTGGCAAGAAAGCCGATGACGGCGGCGGCGATGGCGGAGACGCTCGAAGTGACCGTGCGCTCGATCTATCGCGACATCGCCGCGCTTCAGGCAATGCGGGTGCCGATCGAGGGTGGGCGCGGCATCGGCTACATCATGCGGCCGGGCTTCGACCTGCCGCCGCTGATGTTCTCGATCGAGGAGATGGAGGCGATCGTGCTGTCACTGGCGCTGCTCGAACGGACGGCGGACGAGGAGCTGAAACAGGCCGCGCGCCGGGTCAACCGGAAGATATCAGGCGCCGTGCCGGCGCCGCTGCGCCAGGCAATGGACAACAAGGCGCTTTACGCCTGGGGCTCGATTGCGCAGCCGGCAGGCTTCGACCTTGCGATCGTGCGCCGCGCGATCCGCGACGAACGCAAGCTGATGCTCGGCTACCGCGACGAGCTCGGCCGCGCAAGCGAGCGGACGATCCGGCCGATCGCGCTGATCTATTATTCGCAGACCGCCAATATCGTCGCCTGGTGCGAATTACGCCAGGCGATCCGCAATTTCCGCAGCGACCGGGTGGAGCACTGCGCGACAGCTGAGGATTTCTTCAAGGGCGACGGCGACCGGCTGCGGGAACTCTGGACCAGCGGTTGGACGGAGAAAGCTGTGCCGGTTTGATGTGTGGCGTTTGAGGTACGAGCAGGCGTCAGTGCGGACTTATGGAGCAATTGCCACAAAGGCGGCTTCCTCTCGGATCGCGACCAACTGGCGTCGATCTCGGCCAGTTTCCACTTCAATTCATCGACCACAGAAACCATGAAGGACGCACTCTCGTGATTCAGGAGTGTACAAAATAGGGCGTTAACCCATAAACGGCCAGAAATGACCGGCGCACGGATAGCTTAGTTCGTGGGCAAAGAGGTGCCGATCGCCGTAACGCAGTGATCGCTATTTCGGCGGCCCGATTTGGTGCATCGCCGACCCCGAACTGATCGTCAGAGGCCGGCGAGATAGTAAGCCATGGCAGCGATGTCGTCGGCCGAAAAATTGCGCACCAAGGCCGTCATGCGGGGCACGTGCGGGCGCTTGTTGTCGTGAAAGTCGGAGAGGGTTTTGATCAGGTAGTCCAGCTTCTGATTTGCGACGCGCGGAGTGTTGGCGTATCCGACGAAACCCTCCCGGTGGCACGAGGTGCACTTCTTCCCGGCGTCGAGCGCTTGGAGGCGGGTAATGCTCGCTGCGTCGGCCGGCTCGCGGTAGGCGGGCCAGGGCAGTGCGGAGAAGTAGGCCGCAAGCGCCTTCATGTCGTCGTCGGAAAGATTCTTCGCGATCCGGCCCATGAGGTCGTCGGTGCGCGCTCCATTGCGATATTCCTGCAAAGCTATCAGCAAAGAGGACTCGTGCTGGCCGGCGATGATCGGCGTGTTCTTAACAGTCGGCAGACCTTTCCTACCGTGACACATCTGGCAAAGCTTGGCCTTGTGGGAGATTGCCGCCGGCGGTGGCGCAGCATTGTTCTGCGCTCCAGCCGGCAGCGGACCGAGGGCCGCGAGAGCGGCGATGACGAACGGAGCGAGCGCGCTGCTGCAGGGCATGCGAGGCCTCCAGATCGGGGCTTAAGCTGAAGTGTGATGCTGATCTTATCAGGAGATGCAACCATTGGCGAGCGCGCCCCCGTCGCCTCCTCCGACTATGGCTGCGTTTTTATGAGTTCACGCCCTAGTACCACGCCACAGAGATTATGACGGTTTGTCTTATCGTAGAATTGGCAGGGCTTCTGGTGGGATGAGAAGTTGGATGCTGCGTGCGGCGCCTGGCACGCGAGATATAAAACCCGCCTTCTCGAGGGTCAGCACCATCTGGTGAACAGACGGAGCCGTAACGCCGAAGTGGCGACGCATGTCGGCTTCGGCCGGAGGCTGTTTGAAGATGCGGCTGTAGGCGTAGATGAAGGCCAGGTACTGGCCTTGGATCTGCGTAAGGCCCCGTCTTGCCGTTGCGGCTTGCGGGTCAAGTGAGGGACTCATTTTGGGATTCATCTGCGTCTCCACGCTGAAGGAGGTGTCGATGAATATAAAGTTTCACATAGAGCTTAGCCAATCGGAACGTGACCAACTGGCCGCTTTGTTGAGCGGGGGGTGCCACAGGTCGCGCAAGATCAAGCGCGCCCAGATCCTGGTCGCAGCGAACGAAGGCTTCAGCGACGAGGTGATCGCGGCAACCTTGAACGTCAGCGGATCGACGATTTACCGGACCAAACGCCGGTTTGTGGAAGCCAATCTGGAAGGGGCGCTCAGCGAAGAACCGCGCCCGGGTGTTGAGCGCAAGCTATCGAGCAAGGAGGAGGCGCTGTTGGTAGCGACCGCCTGCTCAAAGCCGCCGCCCGGGCGAGCCCGCTGGACCCTGGAGCTTCTGGCAGATGAGATGGTCCGGCTCACCGATCATGACCAGTTGTCCTCGGAGACCGTGCGTCGCCGGCTGGCTGAGAACCATCTCAAGCCTTGGCGCAAAGACATGTGGTGCATCCCAAAGATCGATGGGGAATACGTCGCGCGCATGGAGGATGTTCTCGACCTCTACGCAGAAACGCCTGATCCACAAAGGCCCGTGGTCTGCTTCGACGAGAGCCCGACCCAACTCATCGGCGAAGTGCGCGAGCCCATTGCGGCCAAGCCTGGCCAGCTTGAACGCTACGATTGCGAGTATCGCCGAAACGGCACGGTCAATCTGTTTGTCTTCATGGACGCCCACCGGCCCTGGCGCAGGGTGAAGGTCACCGATCGGCGAACCAACCAAGACTTCGCCGAGTGCATGCGCGAACTGGTCGACGTCGATTATCCCGACGCGCCGATCATCCGCGTGGTGATGGACAACCTCTCCACTCATTCCGCCGGGGCGCTTTACGACGCATTTCCCGCCCCGCAAGCTCGAAGGGTGCTGAAGCGACTGGAGTTCCACCACACGCCCAAGCACGCCAGTTGGCTCAACATGGTCGAGATCGAGATCGGTGTCCTGCGTAGCCAATGCCTCGACCGTCGTATCGACAACAAAGACACCATAATCGCCGAAGTCGCAGCCTGGGAGCAGCAACGCAACGCCCACGGCGCAAAGATCCAATGGATGTTCACAACCGAAAATGCCCGCAAAAAGCTCCGTAAAGCTTACCCCGTCAAAGAGTCATAATCTCTGTGGCGTGGTACTAGTTGACTTGGAGTCTTGTGGCATTTGCTACATAAGTCCGCGTCAGTGTCACCTAACATCCCAGCCATGAGGTTGGCGAGACCAGCCCCTCATCCGCCTGCCGGCACCTTCTCCCCGCAGGCGGGGCGAAGGGGATATGCCGCACCCTCTCCGTTCCCTGCCACCTCTCGTAGGGCACGTCCCCTCTCCCCATTTTTACGGGGAGAGGGTTAGGGTAAGGGTTAGGGTGAGGGGCAGCCACTCGCGCAAACCAAACAATAGCGAGCAGCCTGTCGCAACCTAATAGGCCAGCGTGCGGCTCACCTCGCGGCCGAAGCCGCGGATTTCGATGCTGGAGGCATGGACCTCGACTATCGCGAAGGCGTTTTGCGTCTCGGTATCGACCACGCCCTTGAAATTGACGAAGTGACAAGGGCCGGCCATGCCGTAATTGCCGACGTGGTCATGGCCGTTGAGATAGGCAACGACATTGCTGCTGGAGGCGAGCAGCGCGACGATGCGCTCGCTATCCCACATGCCGTGCTCGCTGGGCGGATGCACCGGATAGTGATTCATGACAATCACTTTCTCGCCGGCCTCGGCCGCTTTTGCGATTTCATCTCCGAGCCAGGCGAACTGCTCGTCGCTCAGCGCGGCATTCCAGCGATGGGCATTCCTCGCACCTTTGGCCTGCAGCTCCGCCAGCATCTCAGCGGCAAGGGCGCGATGATGATGGCCTTCGGGCGGGGCGAAGATGCTGACCTCGTTGCCGTCGAGCACGATAAAGCGCCAGCCATGGCGCAAAAAGCTGTAATAGGGCGACGGCATGCCGAGACGCGCGGCGACTTCGGACAGGTGCCCCGACGAGACCGAGAAATCGTGATTACCGAGCAGGAAGAGCGCCTCGTGCCTCAGCTTGCCGTAGACCGGCAGGATATCGTCGAAGCTTGAAAAGCTGCGGTCGATGACATCGCCGAGGGTCATGACGAAGCTCAATTCCTCGTCATTGAAGACCTCGATCGCCTCGGTAACCTTGGCAAGGCTGTTGGCGTAATAACGATCCATGGCAACATGCGGCGCGATCGCTCCATATTGCGGGTCGGCGATGATGCCGAAACGGAATGGGGGAGAAGAGGAAGAAGACATGGGGCGTGATTAGGAGCGACCGATGACAGGCATGTGACGGCTTGCCTCTCCAACAAAACACCCGGCGCTTTTGGGGGCGCCGGTGTCAAATTCAAACAGGCTGACGCCGCTTACTTCGTGGCTTCTTCGTAGCGTTCCAGGACGTAGTCCCAGTTGATCAGGCTGTCGACGAAGGCTTCGAGGTACTTCGGGCGGGCGTTGCGATAGTCGATGTAGTAGGAGTGCTCCCAGACGTCGACGCCGAGGATCGGGGTGGCGCCGTGAACGAGCGGGTTTTCGCCGTTCGGGGTCTTGGAGATTTCGAGCTTGCCGTTCTTGACGGAAACCCAGGCCCAGCCGGAGCCGAACTGGGTGGCGCCGGCATTGGCGAAATCGGCCTTGAACTTGTCGTAGCCGCCGAGATCGGACGTAAAGGCCGCTTCGAGCTTGCCCGGCAGCTTGTTGCCGCCGCCGCCCTTCTTCATCCACTTCCAGAAATGGATGTGGTTGTAGTGCTGGGCCGCGTTGTTGAAGAGGCCGGCATTGGTACCGAAGGACTTCTTGACGACGTCTTCGAGCGACAGGTCCGAAAGACCGGCTTCGGCGGCGAGCTTGTTGCCGTTGTCGACATAGGCCTTGTGGTGCTTGTCGTGGTGGAACTCCAGCGTTTCCTTCGACATGAAGGGAGCAAGCGCTTCGTAGTCATAGGGAAGTTCAGGCAATTCGAAAGCCATGTCAGATCTCCTCTTGGCAATAGATTGCGTCTCGGCAGGTGAGGCGGAACATAGGAGGGGAAAGGGGGAGAGGCAACCGGCGAATTATCAAAAAGCGACCGGCCGGAGGAAAATTTGCCTCAGTTGCCGGGTTGGAGTCGTGTGTAGAAATCGCCTGGGCAAATCAATGGGAATACCCGCCCCGAAAACCACTTTGCCTATTATGGAGATCAACGGAGACCCGATATGAACAGGAATATAATCCAGCCTCTCGCTGCCGCCGCACTGCTTTCGCTCTCAGGTGTGGCGCATGCCTCCTCCGATGAGGCCTAGAAGCAGCTCGCCGCCGACGTCGAGGCGAAAAGCAAGAAGGCAGCGGTCACGATCGAGAAGCCCAGCGCCACCGTCGATCCCTTCGGCAGCTCCCATTACGGGCTTGCGCTGGTGACCGGCAAGCCGAAGGGCGCCAAAGGGCTGATCGCCCAGATCTGCGTCTACGACAAGCAAAAGAAAACCATCGAGATCGGCAGTGAACTGGACGCCAAACAGCTTGGGCTGATGCCGGCAAAATAGGCGGCAGCGGACTGCACTCAGGCGCCCCTAAAGTGGTCGCAGGTGAGAATCTGTGCCTTGCGTCACATTTCGTCGGGAACCGGAGTCTACCCTTACGAGTTGAAAGGCTGGGCTTTACGGCGGATCGCGCTATTTCATGAAAGCGCAGAGCCGCTGAAATCTTTTGTTTTATGCAATTCCTGGAAAACCGCTTTTCACTTTTCCTGGAATTTTCTGGGGAGGTGCCGGCATGTCAGAGCTTCGCAGCAGGGCGGAAGATCAGCAGAAAATCTATCAGCGCTGGGCACCGGTCTATGACCGGGTTTATCGCGGCATCCTGCGCGATGGCCACCGCAAGCTTGCAGTCCTGGCCGCTGCGGCTGGCACCGACATCCTGGAGATCGGCGTCGGCACCGGCCTGACGCTCGGGCATTACCCGCGCCACTGCCGGGTGACCGGCATCGACATTTCCGAACACATGATCGCGCGGGCGCGTGAAAAGGCGAAACGCGAAAAGCTTGAGCATGTGCAGGCGCTGGAGGTGATGGATGCGCATGCGCTCACCTTTGCCGACCGGTCTTTCGATGCGGTCTGCCTGCCCTTCGTCATCACGCTCATCCCTGAACCCGAACGGGCGCTGGACGAATGCGCCAGGGTGCTGAGGCCGGGCGGCGAGATCATCCTCGCCAGCAAGCTTGGCGACGGCGCCGGTCTGCAGGGCGCCATCGAGACGGCGGTGGCGCCGCTGGTGCGTCACATCGGCTGGTCCTCCGCCTTCCGCATTCACCGCATCGTCGCCTGGGCCGAGCGCCGCGGCGATTTTGCCGCTGCCGATATCCTGCCGGTCTTTCCCAACGGCTTCTTCAAGATCATCCGGCTGAAGCAGCGCGGACTTGCCGGTTGAGACCGGAAATTTTTTCCCCGCGTCGCTTATTCTGATGCTACCGTTCGCCTGAGGGGACTGCATGACATCGGATATCTTCTTCTTCATCGTCGTGGGTTTCTGCGCGCAGATCGTCGACGGCGCGCTCGGCATGGCCTTCGGCGTGCTGTCGACGACGAGCCTTCTCGCCTTCGGGGTGCCGGCGGCCAATGCCAGCGCCATGACGCATGTGGCGGAAATGTTCACCACCGCCGCCTCGGGCATCTCGCATGCCTATCATCGCAACGTCGACTGGCGTCTGGTGGCGCGGCTCGCACCGGCAGGCATGATCGGCGGCGCGATCGGGGCCTATCTGCTTTCCAATATTGACGGCAAGGCGATCGAGCCCTTCGTATCGGCCTATCTGATCGCGATCGGGCTGGTGATTCTCTACAAGGCATTTCGGCCGCCGCCGAAGCGGGATGTTCGCGACTGGATGGTGCCGCCGGTCGGGCTTTTCGGCGGCGTGCTCGATGCGATCGGCGGCGGCGGCTGGGGGCCGATCGTCACCAGTTCGCTCGTCAGCCGCGGCCACGACCTGAAGCGGGTGATCGGCTCGACCAATTTCACCGAATTCGCGGTGACGCTGACGATTTCCCTGACCTTCATCCTGACGCTCGGCTGGTCGGAGCTCGATTCGGCGATCGGCCTGATCATCGGAGGCGTCATTGCCGCCCCCTTCGGCGCGATCCTCGTCAAACGGCTGCCGGTGCGGCCGCTGATGGTGGCGGTGTCGATGATCATCATCGGCACTTCGGCGATACGGCTCCTGTAAAGATCGCTGCGCTAGCGCATAGTGCTACAGCGTCCTTTGCGCGTCTGAAAAGACGCGCAGCGCTGTAGGGTTACAGATTCCGGCCGAAATAGACATCCACGGAAGCGATCTTGTCGCCGCGGAAGCGAAAGCTCTCGATGTTGCGGAAGCTGGCGCCGTCAAGTTTTTCCGCACGGTAGCGGACGACCGCCTCGTCGCCGTCGATCGCCAGGAATTCGATGTCAAAGCCGCGGAAGACCGGCTCCTTCGGCCAGCAACGCTCGAAATAGGTCGCCCGGTCGATGTGGTCGTCACGCGGACTGGAGAAGGTGAAATCCTCCGTCAACATGGCGCCGACGATATCCTTGCGATCGTCGAGATAGGCGGCGTAGAGATGACGGACGGTCTGCTCTCGGGATGTGCGCATGTCGCTCATGGCAATGTCCTTGGATTAACCGATTGCATCATGCAATCAGTCATGTTCTAGCACTTTTGCCGGAGAGGGTCCAGATTGCGGCTCTCATTTCCAAAGACAGGTCACCGATGCGAAAGCGCCGTCTTGAAGGACGGGCCATAGCGCGGTTATATCAGCGCGTGCCCGCCCTGGAACGGCGAGCGCATGCACCGTTACGGCCTATGCGCTCGACCTCGAAAAGCTCGATCTTCAGGACAGTTTTACCGCGCCGATCTTCTCGCCGCGGCAAAGGGCACATCATTTCATCAGGCGCGGCGGAACCCGCGCTTGCCGCATATTTCCTCAAATCGGAACCGATTTTAGGAAATATGCAGATTTCAAAGTGTTACAGCGTCCTTTGCGCGCCTTAAAAGACGCGCGGCGCTGTAGAATCAATGCCGAGGCCGAGAGAATGACCGATACGCCGTGGGACGCCAGCGCCAGGCCGGGCTCGATCTACTGGAAGCGCAATCTCACCATCTCGCTGATCGGCTCTTTCACCACCATCGTGGCGATGACGCTGCTGCTTCCCTTCCTGCCGCTTTATGTCGAGGAACTCGGCGTCAGCGACCATGCTGACATCGTGCAATGGTCGGGCATCGCCTATGGCGCCACCTTCTTCGCCGCGGCTCTCGTCGCGCCGCTCTGGGGCCGGCTTGGCGATATTTACGGCCGCAAGCTGATGCTGGTGCGCGCCAGCCTCGGCATGACGCTGGCGATCTCGCTGATGGGCATGGCCGGCAATGTCTGGCAGCTGGTGGCGCTGCGCCTCTTCGTCGGGCTTGCCGGCGGTTACGCCTCCGGCTCGATGGTGCTGGTGGCGACGCAGACGCCGAAGGATCGCTCGGCCTGGGCGCTCGGCGTGCTCTCCTCCGGCATCATGGCCGGCAATCTCGTCGGGCCGCTGATCGGCGGGGCGCTGCCGCCTATCATCGGCATCCGTGGCACGTTCCTCGCCGCCGGCGGCATGATCTTCCTCGCCTTCCTCGCCACAGCCTTCCTGATCAAGGAGGAGAAATCGCCGGCCCGCAAAAAGGCGGCCAAGGCCAGCGGCGGCTGGAAATCCGTCGCCGACAAGCGGCCTGTCATCGCCATGCTGGCGACCGGCATGCTCTTGATGTTTGCCAATATGTCGATCGAGCCGATCATCACCGTCTATGTCGCCCAGCTCGTGCCCGTCGAATCGCAGGTGACGATGGTATCCGGCGTCGTCATGTCGGCCGCCGCCCTCGGCAGCATCCTGTCAGCCTCATGGCTCGGCAAGCTCGCCGACAGGATCGGCCATTGGCCGGTGATCGCAGGCGCGCTCGCCGTCGCGGGGCTGCTGCTGATCCCGCAGGCCTTCGTCACCAGCGCCTGGCAGCTGATCATCCTGCGTTTCCTGATGGGTGTGTCGCTCGGCGGGCTGCTGCCCTGTATCGCCGCGGTCATCCGCCACAGCGTACCTGATAGTGCGGCCGGCAGCATTCTCGGTCTTTCCATTTCCTCGCAATATGTCGGTCAGGTTGCCGGCCCCATCCTTGGCGGTTTTATCGGCGGCCATGTCGGCATGCGGGCGGTGTTCCTCGGCACCTCCGTGCTGCTTCTCGCCGGTGCGGCCTATGCCTGGATCGTACGGCCGAAGAATCGTGAGCCATCGAGCTAAGGGGCGCTCCCACAGATCATCTCGACGCCCGACCGGGCGATCGCTTCCAGCGTCTCGCGGCTGTCGCCAGCGCGGGCGCGGACGGCGAGCGAATGCATGACGGCGGAGACGAGCCTGGCAAGCATCTGCGGATCGGCGCTTTCCGGAAGCTCGCCTCTTTCCACGCCAAGGCGCATGCGCTTTTCGATCTCGTGGTCGAAATCATTAAGGCTGCGGCCGAGCACCTCGCGGACGCGCTCATGCTGGACCGCCTCGACCGATGCCGTGCCGATCAGCAGACAGCCGCGGGCGGCGGTTTCACCATGCAGATAGATCGCCAGCGCACCCGCATAGACACGGGCGATATTGTCGCGCAGCGGCAATGACGGGTCGAGCGCTTCGGCGAGCGTATTCATGCCGTCCTGCCGATAGCCCTCCAGCGTATCGAGATAAAGATCCTCCTTGTCGCCGAAGGCGCCGTAAAGGCTTGGGCGATTGAGGTCAGTCGCAGCGCTCAGATTGTCGAGCGAGGCGGCGGCAAACCCCCTGTCCCAGAAGACATCGCGTGCCTTTCCGAGCGCCGCCTTGGCGTCGAAGCCCCTCGGCCGGCCACGCTTCTTCTCGTCTTTCATATTTGTACCGCTTCGCATTAAATTCTTGACGAGAGCCATTTTATGCGAAACAGTACAGATGTTCAACACCATCGACGGGCGGCATCGAACGCCTGCGTGAGAGAGGAAATCCGCAATGAAACTTTATATGCACGCCGCGGCCTGCTCGCTTTCGCCGCACATCATCTGCCGGGAGCTGGGGCTCGATATCGAGCTCGTCAAAGTCGACCGGCAGACCCACAGGACAAGCAACGGCGAGGATTACCTCGCGATCAACGGCAACGGCTATGTTCCGGCGCTGGTGCTCGACGACGGCAAGGTGCTAACCGAGGGGCCGGCGATCGTGCAGTTCCTCGCCGACAGCGTGCCCGAAGGGGCGGCCCTGTTGCCTGAGGTCGGCAACATCCGCCGCAACGAGGTGCAATCCTATCTCAACTTCATCACCGCCGAGCTGCACAAGCCGATGGTGCTGCTCTTTGATCCGACTTATTCCAGTGTTCATGGGGAGGTCCGCACGCTGATATCGAAGCGGCTGGCATGGCTGAACGGTCGTCTTGCCGGCCCTTATCTTACCGGCGAGGCCTTTACGGTGGCGGATGCCTATCTTTTCGTCTGCCTGAACTGGTCGCCCTGGATCGAGATTAATCTCAAGCAATGGCCTGCGCTGCAAGGTTTCGTGGCCCGCGTGGCGACACGACCGAAGGTGCGCGAGGCGCTGCAGGCCGAAGAGCTTGAAGCCTTCGACGCCGATGGCGTCTATTTCGCGCCGCATGCCTATCTCGCTTCATCAGGAAGGACAGGCGAGCCGGTCAGGCCGTAAACCCCTCGCGCCCGCACGCATCCCGCGCCTGGGCGACCGTCAGAGGGCGCTGACAGCCACCGGCAAAGCACGCTTATGAGTGGTCGCACGATAGGCGGCGAGGATGCGGCGGCGGGCGATCTCGCCGACCGGCTTGCCTTCGAGGAAATCGTCGATCTCGTCATAGCTGACGCCATAGGCCTCCTCGTCGGGGCGCAGCGGCCGCTGGTCCTCGAGATCGGCTGTGGGCACCTTGAAGACCAGCTCGTCCGGAGCGCCGAGCCGCTTTGCCAGCAGGCGAACGCGGCGTTTGTTAAGGCCGGCGAGCGGCAGGATATCGGCTGCGCCATCGCCGAACTTGGTGAAGAAGCCCATGACCGCTTCGGCCGCATGATCGGTGCCGATGACGAGGCTGCCAAGCGCCCCGGCAAGGGCGAACTGGGCGATCATGCGCTGGCGCGCCTTGATATTGCCGAGGATGAAATCCTGGCGGCCGGCATCGGCAAAGGCGAGGCCGCCGTCCTGCGCGGCGGCAAGCATCGCATCCGCCGGCGCCTTGATGTTGACCACTATCGAGCGGTCGGCGCCGATCGTTTCCAGCGCCTTCATCGCATCGGCCTCATCCGCCTGGACACCATAGGGAAGGCGCACGGCAATGAATTCGGACGCATAGCCGCTGTCACGCAGCTCGCGCACTGCCTTCTGAGCCAGCAGCGCCGCCGTCAGCGAATCGACACCGCCGCTGATGCCGAGGACGTAGCCGCGCATGCCGGAGGCGACGAGATAATCCTTGAGGAAAGCGGTTCGCCGTTCGATCTCCCACTCAGGGTCGATATCGGCGGCGACACCCAATTCGCGGATGATTTCGCCTTGTTCGTCGCACAGCACAGTCATAAGCTTCTTCCTCCCCGTTTACGGAATTTCGGCGCCACTATGGCGAAAAGATGAGGGAAGACGAAACCGTTTCAGGCAGACCTGCCATGCATTTTATGCAAGTGGGCGTTGAGGCTTGGTATCTCTCGGTAGGGTGTGCGTCCCCCCCCTCTGCCCTGCCGGGCATCTCCCCCACAAGGAGGGAGATTGGCTGGGCGTGATGGCCTCCCCAAACAACTGGCCGTCACATGAATCGTGAATTTAGGGCGAGGCATCGCTTCTTGCCGATCTCCCCTTGTGGGGGAGATGCCCGGCAGGGCAGAGGGGGGTGACGCGGATCTCGATTCTGCCGGGGAACACCCCGGCCCTGCGCTTGCGCTCCGGGCGTTCGTCGCTGCAATCGATTCACTGGATCGATTGCTTCGGCTTCGCCGAACCGCTCCTCACCCTCACTCTTCACTCTCGCTTCTGCCGAAGGCCCAGTCCATGTAGAGTTCCAGCGCCTTGCGGGTGACCGGGCCTTCCTGCAGATCGCGGTCGTCGAGACGGATGACGCCGACGACTTTGGAGTAGTTGCCGGTGGTGAAAATCTCGTCGGCCTGCATGAAATCCTCGACGGAGAGCGTTGCTTCGTGCACGTCGAAACCGGCCTTGCGCAGCAGGCCGATGACGCGGGCGCGGGTGATGCCGGCGAGGAAGGTTCGGTTAGCGGCGGGTGTCATCACTACGCCGTCCTTGACCATGAACACGTTCGAGGAAGCGGTCTCGACGACGTTGCCGTTCAGGTCGCGCACCAGCGCATTGTCGAAGCCGCGGCTGCGCGCTTCGGCGATCATGCGGCCGCTGTTTGGATAGAGCGAGCCGGTCTTCGCCTCGGTCATCGCCGTCTCCGGCGATGGGCGGCGGTAGGGCGAGACGGTGAGGCTGGTGCCGCCATGGCCACCCATCGGCGCCTCGAACAGGCAGAGCGCGAAGCGGGTTGAGTCCCCATCGACGGAGACGACGCTGCCGGGAGAACCGTGTTCGCCCCAATACATCGGCTTGATGTAGATCGGTGTCGCGCCATCGAATTTCGCGACGCCTTCCCAGGCAAGTGCCACAATCTCCTCGGCTGATTTCACCGGCTTCAGGCCCATGGCGAGCGCCGAGCGGTTGATGCGCTGGCAGTGCAGGTCGAGATCCGGCGCGATGCCGTCGAACCAGCGGGCGCCGTCGAACACCGTGGAGCCGAGCCACATGGCATGCGAGGTCGGCCCGATCAGCGGCGGATTGCCGGGAAGCCACTCCCCGTCGACATGAGTCCACGTGGTTGAACGGGGTGATGTGTCGACGGCCATGATGGTTTCCTCCTGAAGCCGGAGAAGGAAAAACCGCCGCGGCAAGCCGGGTCAAGGACAAATCCCGAGCGGAAACACGGAAGCAAGAAAATGCCGGGGAATGCCGCCAGGCCGCAATATTCGTGCGCAGCGATGGCAGCGTCATCGATGGGTGCATCAGCAAAAATGATGGAATGGAATGTTGGAATGGCTGCCTGCCGCATGCGATGATGGGCGCAACAGCGGATGAGCAGGAAGGAAGACGCCGATGAAAGCCATGTTCTACGAAGCCTTCGAACAGGCGCCCGAAATCCGCACCGTTGCCGATCCGACGCCTGCCGAGGACGGTGTCGTCATATCCGTCGGCGCCAGCGGGCTCTGCCGCAGCGACTGGCACGGCTGGATGGGCCACGACCCGGATATCCGGCTGCCGCATGTGCCGGGACATGAGCTTGCCGGGCGGATCGTCGCTACCGGCCGCGGCGTGATGCGCTTCAAGGTGGGCGACCGGGTGACCGTGCCCTTCGTTTCCGGCTGCGGCCATTGCCGGGAGTGCCATTCCGGCAACCAGCAGGTCTGCCCGAACCAGTTCCAGCCAGGTTTCACCCATTGGGGGTCGTTTGCCGAATATGTGGCGATCGATTATGCCGACACCAATCTGGTGCACCTGCCCGATACGATCGACGATGCGACGGCGGCAAGCCTCGGCTGCCGCTTCGCCACCTCGTTTCGCGCCGTCGCCGACCAGGCGCGCACCGGGCCTGGCGAATGGATCGCCGTGCATGGCTGCGGTGGTGTCGGCCTGTCGGCGATCATGATCGCCACAGCGCTCGGGGCGAATGCGATCGGCATCGATATATCCGAGGAGAAACTCGCCTTCGCGCGGGAGTGTGGAGCGGTGGCGACGGTCAATGCATCCGGCGTCGCCGACGTGGCGGAGGCGGTGCGCGAGATCACCAAGGGCGGCGCGCATGTCTCGATCGACGCGCTCGGCCATCCCGTCACCTGCTTCAACTCGATCAAGAACCTGCGCCGGCGCGGCCGGCATGTGCAGGTGGGACTGATGCTCGGCGAGCATGCGACGCCGTCGATTCCGATGGCGCAGGTGATCGGCCACGAGCTGGAAATCTACGGCAGCCACGGCATGCAGGCCTGGCGCTACGATGCCATGCTGTCGATGCTTTCGGCCGGCAAGATCGCGCCGCAGAAGCTGATCGGACGGCGGATCAGCCTCGAGGAGGCCGTGCCGGCGCTGATGGCGCTCGACAAGGCCGAGGCGACGGGGATCAGCGTGATTACGCGGTTTTCGTGAGGCGACTCCGCCTCCCGTCCATAGCGAGCACGGGAGGGAGCAAAGCGCCGCCACTGTCCTCTTCTCCCCAGCGGGGAGAAGTGCCGGAGCGATAGCGAGGCGATGAGGGGGTGAGCGGCAAAGCCGCGAATGCGCTGAGCGCAAGCGAAGGGCAATAATAAATGTTCTGCCGTGCGGCCCCCTCATCCGCCCTACGGGCACCTTCTCCCCGAGGGGAGAAGAGGGAGCCAGGCCGCTTTGCAACGACCCTTATTCAGCCACGCCGATCGAGGCGAGATAGGCAGCAGAGGCCGGGATCTTCGACTTGTCCTTGATCTCGATGATGAGGCGCGGATTGCTTTCGAGTTTGGCAAGGGCTGCGAAGACGGCATGCCAGCGGATCGTGCCTTCGCCGAGGCTCCAGTGGCGGTCGGCATATCCGTCGGCATCCTGCAGGTGGACATGCTGGAGGCGATTGCCGGCGGCCTTGACGTAATAATCGACCGGCGGAGCACCGGTATAGCCGTGGGCATAATGGGCGTGGCCGGTGTCGATCGAGACGGCGACGGCGGGCGAGTTGAAGCTTTCGGCGAGCGCCACGCGAATATGCGGATCCTTGTCCTCGATGTTCTCGATGACCATGGTGCAGCCGATATCCTCGGCCCGCCTGACGGCGTCGCGCAGGGTCATGTGTGTGCGCTCGGTCAAGGCTTCGCGGGCGCCGGAATTGTCGTCGAGATTGTTGTAGGACCAGGACGTATAAGGGCTGTGGATGACCATATGGCTCGCGCCGATGGCGGCGCAGACATCGAGGCCCTGCAGCAGGCGCCGGGTGACGATGGCGCGGATATCCGGATCTTCCGAGGCGATGGTGAAGCCCCAGAACGGGCCGTGAATGCCGAGGCGGCCGCCATGACCGTCGAGAAGCCGCCTGGTGCGGGCGGCAAGCGGCGCCCAATCGCCGTTCAGAACCTCGGCATCGATGAAGCTCTGCAATTCGAGATCGCGGGACCTTTCGAAGAGCCAATCACGGTGAAGTTCAACTTCATCGAGCGTCATGGCGGCGCCGACGACGGGAAGAGAGGACATGGATGCGCTCCATCAATGTGAATGATCAATGTGAATGCCGGGACGGCGTGGAAGGACGGCCCCAAGAACGGCCGCCGCGTTCTATGCGCCCCTTCTGTGTCGGCGGTATTACAGGCGCCGAGTCTTTCGAACCCCTCCGGCCTCAGTCATTTCCGCATAGCTGATGCGGCATTGGCGGGCCTTGCAGAAACGCCCCGAAGTACCGATATCGGCCCCGACAGTCTCGTGACGCAGTGGCGCGCGAGCGGCGTTGAACCCCGGCAACGGAGCCGTTTGTTCACCGCTTCGGCTGATCTAGCGCGCTTCTTTGAAAGCGTTCGGCGATGCTACCCCCAACAACAGGGCGGGTTGTCAAAGGCGCCGCAAAGGTCTAACGGCTGCGCCCGCAAGAAAAGCCCATAAGAAGAAGCCCTGTAAGAAAAAGCCCGTAAGAAAAAGAAAGAGACATGATGTCCAACTCATTTGTGAAAATGCCTGCGAGCGACGAGGCGAAACGGTTTTTCGTCCTCGGCGACCGCGTCGAGCGGCGGCTTAGAATCAGCGGAACCTGGCTCAATATCTTCGACGTCACCGTGCCATCAGGCAGCCGGACGCCGAAACATGCGCATGCGAGCCCCGAAGTGTTCCGCATCATCGAGGGACGCCTGACGATCTGGCGCCTGAGCGACAGCGGCCCCGAAGAGATCGAGGCCAGCGCCGGCGATATCGTCACCATCCCGCCCTTCATGGTGCACGGCTATTCCAACCGCGGAACCATCCCCGTGGTCTTTTCCGCGGTGGTCGATCGGGACATGGCCGAGTTCATCGAAGCTGAAGGCGCAACCGAGCCGCCAAAGACCAGCCCTTCGACGGAGACCATCGCCCGCATGACGGCGGCGGCCAATGCCTACGGGATTACTATTCTCGCGGCGTAACGGCGTGAGTGCATGATGCGGCTTTTCGGACGACATCATGCATTCCTTCATCGATCATCTTAGGCATTTGGCGGGGTCGATTTCAATCGGCTCACCAGCTCATCCAAAACGGCGTCGACCGTTTTCGAAGCCGTATCGATGACGATTGCATTGTGCCATTCGTCATAGGCTCTTTCGGAAGTCTCTTGCCATGTCGGCTTCACCAGACCTTCGACATCGGTGAGGCGCGTTTCAGCACGTTTGCGGTGCTCGGCTTTATCCGAGCAAACGACCTCGACCTCCGCCGCCACCACCCCAGCCGCTTGCGCGACCGAAAGCCACGCTGACCGGGTTATCCGGAGCGGGTTGACGGAGTCGGCGATAACGGTTCTGCCGAGGGTCAGATTGTCTCCGGCGATACCGTAAGCCGCGATATAGCCTGCAGGCCCGGCATCATCGGCTATCCCGGAAGCGCGAATTGCCTGCTCGATGGTATCGACGCGCACATGGACCGCATTCAACCGTTCGGCTAAAGCGCGGGCGATCGTCGTCTTTCCACTGCCAGGCAGACCGCCAAAAATAATGAGCATCGTGACCTCGGCGTTGGTTGCAGAAGCTCCACGAGAACGTCTGAGCAGCTCGCGGTCAGCGCAATACTTCACCATTAAGGCCCGGTTCGCAATTCCTTAGTCAGCACCGGGTTTTCACCACCGGCTTCAACGACGGTCCACCCGAGCGCGCCGTAGAATCCCACGGCGTCTCGCGCCGCATTCACAAGCAATCTCTCGACCCCGTGTTGTGATGCGAATTTTTCGAGACCGGTCATGAGCATCCGCCCGTACCCTTTTCCCTGGCATTCCTCGCTGATTGCGACGGTTCGCACCCATGCTGTCTCGTCGCCCGTCAGATCGAGGCGAGCCGCGCCGACCGGCGTATTTTCAAGCAGAAGAAGCAAAGGGAAATGCCCATCCCTTCGATCATCGGGATGGTTCGCATCATAGTCAATCAACCCGCGGGCCTCGAAAAGGACAGCGCGGCGGATGTCGTGGTAGGCGTTCCAGTGTTCATCCGCAGACACCTGGACGACCATCCAGGCGTCTTTGCCCTCGTCATTCGGAAATATGGGCTCTTTCATCGATGGCCTCGTCGATGCTCGTTGACAACCGGTCAGCAAAATCGGTGACGGCCTCACGGCTCGATAACAGGAATTTCGGACGGGAAAAGACCGAGAACAATCGCGCGTGCGTCTCGAAGGAATTCCAGTTGTTCGTTCTACTTCTGTATTCGGCCACCCAGTTCAACAGGCCATCGAACTGGGTTTGGGACTCGCCGCCCTGGATGCCTCGCTCCTTGATGTTGGCGATGCATTCCTCCTCCGGCAGATCAATCCAGATCAGGATCGTCGTGCAGTTGAAGACCATGTTCGCCAGTTGCCCGTAAACGCCCTCCATGACCCAGACATCGCGTTCGGCCGCTGTCTTGACCATCTCATCCCTCAACGCCCTGTCGCGAGCGATGCCATAGCGCCCCGGCTCCCAATGCATGTCATCAAGGTGGACAACCGGATGGTGAAGCTGCTCACCGACGCGACTGGCGAGCCATGTTTTGCCTGCGCCGCCATTGCCCATGATGAGCATGCGGTCAAAGGCGATTGGCGGATGGGGAAACGTCATCGGCAACTCCGAGGACTTTGCGCTGATGCTGGTTTTGCGTGACCTTAGCGCGAGGTATTGAATGCGTTCAAATCAAAATTGAGCGCGTCTTATCCTTGCAGCTCTGTCCGCTGGAGGAAAACAATGTCTGCCGCCTTCGAGGACGCGTGTGGAGTGTCTAGAACTCTTCCCAGTTGCCCTCGGTCGAAGCCGGTGCGGCTGAGGTGCCGAAGGCGGCTGCGAGCTTACCGCCGAGTGCGCGGGCCGGCGAGGGAGCGGGCCTGGCATGGTCGGTGGCCGAGGCGGGAACCTGTCTGCGCGCCGCAAGCGTCGCCGCGACCGGGCGCGCGAGCGGCTTGGCAGCCGTCCGCGCGAAGGGGGCCGCCTTTGCCATCCGGCCGAGATTGAACTGCGCCAGACGCTCCGAGAGTGCAGACACCTCGGTCACCAGCGTGTGCGAGGCGGCATTCGATTCCTCGACCATTGCGGCGTTCTTCTGGGTCGACTGGTCCATCTGGTTGACTGCCGTGTTGATCTCCAGGAGACCCGTCGACTGTTCGCGGGCGGCCTGGACGACCGCCTGGACATTGCTGTTGATCTGCTGGACTTCGGCGACGATCGCCTGCAGCGCCTTGCCGGTCTGACCGACGAGATCGACGCCACGCTTGACCTGGTCGCCGGACGAGGTGATCAGCGCCTTGATCTCCTTGGCGGCCGTCGCCGAGCGCTGCGCCAGTTCACGCACTTCCTGTGCGACGACGGCGAAGCCCTTGCCGGCCTCCCCCGCACGTGCTGCCTCAACGCCTGCATTGAGGGCCAGCAGGTTCGTCTGGAAGGCAATATCGTCGATCACGCCGATGATGTTGGAGATCGACTGCGAGGATTGTTCGATGCCGGTCATGGCGTCGACGGCATTGCGCACGACCTCTCCAGACTTTTCTGCACCTTCCTTGGTGCGGCTGACGAGCGCGCCCGCTTCCTCGGCGCGAAGGGTGGAGTCCTTGACAGAGGTGGTGATCTGCTCGAGCGCGGCGGCGGTTTCCTCGACGGAAGCGGCCTGCTGTTCGGTGCGGCGGGCGAGATCGTCGGCGCCCGAGCGGATTTCTTCCGAACCGGCCTGGATGACGGCGGCGTTTTCGGAGAAGGAAATCAGGGCCGCCTGGAGCTTTTCGACAGAGGCGTTGAAATCGACGCGGATTTCGTCAAGCGAGTCGGCAAAGGGCTTTTCCAGCCGGACGGTCATGTCTCCATTCGAAAGGCCGGCCAGTCCGTTGCCGAGTTCGCTGACTGCGAACTTGATCGAATCCTCACGCGCGGCATGGTGGACGGAACGCTCCTGCCGTTCGATCTCTTCGCGGGCCCGGGAGGTTTCCGCATCGGCTTCGAGCTTGATCTTCTGGCGATTGCTTTCCAGCAGGATGGCGAGGGAGCGCGAGAGGTCGCCGATTTCGTCCTTTGCACGTCTGTCACTCAATTGCACGTCGAGTTGGCCATGGGCGATACGATCGGTCTCGGCGATCACGCCCTCTATGCGGCGGATGAATTTACGGGCAATGAGCCAGCCTGAAAGACCGAGCAGGAGAGCAGCGATGGCGGTGATCGCAACGGCGCTCCAGGCCATGTTGTTGAGCTGGGCAAAGACGGTGGATTTGGGCACCGAAACGACGGCGTACCAGTTCAGGTCAGTTGTCAGCTTTACCGGATAGGCGACCGAGAAATAGGTCTGGCCATCCCGGCCCGCGATCTCCTCAGCGACGCCGGGCTTGGCGATCAACTGATCCCAGCCGGCGGTCAGATCACCGCCGTCCTTGATATTCTTGCCTGCGAGCTCGGCGGAGGGATGGCTGATGATGCTGCCGGTGCCCGTCACCAGGCTGAGATAGCCGGTCTCCATCGGGTGGACTGCCGAGATCGCCTTGTTGGCGTCGTCGAGCGAAATATCCATGCCGGCGACGCCGAGCGCCTTGCCCTCGACCATGATCGGCTTGGCGACCGAGGTCATCAGCACGTCCTTGCCGTCGACCGCGTAGACATAAGGTTCAACGACCACGGCCTTTTTCTGGGTAAAGGGCAGCTGGTAGTAATCGCCGGCGCCCGATACGGCATAGTCGACCAGGGGTGTGTGCTGGATCTTGTCGCCACTGCGGACCCAGTAAGGCACGTAGCGGCCGGTCGTGTCATGGCCTTCCTTGCCGACGAAATCTTTGTCCTTGCCGTCAAAGGCATTCGGTTCCCAGCCGGTCCAAACACCGAGCGCCATCGGATTATCCTGCAGCATGTTCTTCAGCAGGGCGTCGGCGGCCGCACGATTGGCGTTTCCGCCATCCTTCATCGTCGACAGCGACGTTTCCAACGCATTGACGATGCCGAGCGCCACACCCATGGATTTCTCGACGTTGAGCGCATTGGCAGCAGCGATCTGCAGCATCTCGTCGAGGCTCGATTTGCGCATATCGTTGTAGGCGATGTAAAAAAGAACGCCCGATGCCGCGATCGTGGCGATGACACCGCAGGCTGCCACGGAAAAAATGTTGCGTCCGGTCGCCGATTTGAACTGCATGCGCTTAACCTCCTCGAGCGGGTAGGTCGTCGATCGCGCACCGATCTATTCCGTCCCGGCTTCCCCCTGACCGAGAACTGATTTCAAGACGTGCCTGCACGTCGCGGAAATCGTTCGCAATTTAAAGAAATACGGAGCGGCTGTTAATTTACGGTGTATTGCGCCAGCTTTACTTATGACTGGGTAGCCTGCTGCGCCTCTTTTAAGACGCGCAAATGCGGTGCTGCTGCCGTTGGCGAAACTGTCACATCAAGACGCTATAAGGATTTTCCCCCGGCGCCTCTTGCGTCGGCACTGTTTCACCGTCAAAATTGCGACATGCCTGACAGCGACCCATCCAGTACAAGCTCCGCCCCTTCCAACCGGGATCTCCCGGCCGAGGAAGCAGGCGACCATTGTAGACGGTGCGATGACCTCCGCCTCCCCTCAGGCATGTCAAGGCTCCCGCAGAGAGGGCCGCTTCCCATTGTCAATGACGGGTGGCCGCAGCCTGCCGGTTTTACCGATGTCCCTGACTTTCACTTCAGAGGAGCGGTCTGATGGAACCTCAACTGATGTCAACACGATAATGGAAAGACGATCGGCGATGCGTATATGCGTATATAGAGCGTCCCTTCGAATGCCTCGCCGCTTCGCCTGACGAATGCGGCATTACAACCTCAACGAATAGGGTCCCCGTGTTTCTGGAAATTGGAATTGTGGCGTTTCTCACCATCCTGAATGGTGTGCTCGCCATGTCTGAGCTGGCCGTCGTGTCTTCTCGAACGGCCCGCCTGAAGGTTCTCTCCGACAATGGAAGCAAGGGTGCAGCTCAAGCGATCAAACTTGCCGAAAACCCCGGTCGTTTTCTCTCTACGGTGCAGATCGGCATCACGCTGGTCGGCGTTCTATCCGGCGCTTTCTCAGGGGCCACGCTCGGCGGCCGCCTGAGCGGATGGCTGGAAGCCCAGGGAATGTCATCGACAGCCGCTGATGCCCTTGGCGTAGGTTCAGTCGTGGTGGCAATCACCTATCTTTCGCTGATCATAGGCGAACTTGTTCCAAAGCAGATCGCGTTACGGGAACCCGAAGCGGTTGCGGCCAAGGTCGCACCAGCCATGGCGGTCCTTTCGAAAATCGCGCTGCCACTCGTGTGGCTTCTGAACGCCTCCGGAAATCTTGTGCTCAAGCTCTTGGGCCAGGCAGGAAAAGGTGGCGACAATGTCTCTGACGCAGAGATCAAAACCGTTCTGGCCGAGGCGCAGTCGGCTGGAGTTATCGAAAGCGAAGAGTCCGCGATGATATCAGGTGTCATGCGGCTGGCTGACCGCACCGCCCGAGCGCTTATGACGCCCCGACGCGACGTCGAAATTATCGATATCGACGACAGCCTTGATGAAATTCGGACCCAGTTGCACAGGACGAAGCGGTCGCGGTTGCCGGTTCGAAAAGGCAGTTCGGACGAGGTGATCGGTATCCTTCCGGTCAAGGACTTCTACGACGCGATGTCCGAACACGGCACTGTCGACATCAAGGCTCTGACGCAAGACGTCCCAGTGGTTTCAGACCTTTCAACTGCCATCAATGTGATCGAAGCAATCAGGAAATCGCCCGTTCACATGGTGCTGGTTTTCGACGAGTACGGCCATTTCGAGGGGATTGTCTCGTCGGGTGACATTTTGGAAGCAATCATGGGGGCTCTCCAGGAGGGACCTGTCGATGAGCAAGCCATCGCTCGTCGAGACGACGGGTCTTATCTCGTGTCGGGCTGGACGCCAATTGACGAGTTCGCTGAATTCTTAAACCTCAGGCTCGATGATGATCTGGAATATCAGACTGTCGCTGGCCTGGTGTTGGAAGAGCTGAAACATCTGCCAGAATTGGGGGAGAGCTTCACGAGAGGTGGATGGCGCTTCGAGGTCATCGATCTCGACGGGAGGCGCGTCGACAAAATACTTGTGTCTGAAGATCGAGGGTGACGGCTTGGCCGGTGTCGTCAAGCTCGACGGCAGCAACATCGACACGATGCGCATGGAAGACGTGGCCCGACACCAGGAGGTACCGCCATGGCATGGTCCGCCAGCCAATATGTGAAATTCGAGGACGAGCGCACGCGGCCGGCGCGCGATCTTCTGGCGCAGGTGCCGCTGCAGAGTCTTCGTCGTGCCATCGACCTCGGCTGCGGGCCGGGCAATTCCACCGAACTCATCATCGAGCGTTATGGGGCTGCCGGCGTCTCCGGCCTCGACAGCGACATCAACATGCTGGAGGCGGCACGCAAACGGCTACCGGGCACAGCCTTCGTCGAGGCTGATCTCGCCAGCTGGCACCCGACTGAACCGGCCGATCTGCTCTTTGCCAATGCGGTCTTCCAGTGGCTGCCGGATCACCTCGACATCTTCGAGAGGCTGATGGACGGGCTTTCCGAAGGCGGCGTCCTTGCCGTGCAGATGCCCGATAATCTCGGCGAGCCCTCGCATCTGGCAATGGAAGAGACAGCCCATGCCGGCCCGTGGAAATCCGCCTTCGACGCGAAGAGCGTGCGCCGCAAGCCGCTGCCGTCGTCGTCCACCTATTACTCCAGGCTGATTGCCAAAGCGGCGCGCGTCGATATCTGGCACACCATCTACAATCACCCGATGGCGGATGCTGCAGCGATCGTCGAATGGGTCAAGGGAACCGGGCTGATGCCCTATCTCGCCCATGCCGGCGAAAAGCATCGCGAGGCATTCCTGGCCGATTACCTGGAGCGGTTGGAAAAGGCCTATCCGAAGATGTCGGACCGGCGGGTGCTGCTCAGGTTTCCGAGGATCTTCATGGTGGCGGTGAAAGGGTAATCGGCCGCGCCCGACCAAAGTGACGCGAGGTCAGCCACTCCGCATGTCAAATGACTGTTACCCCTCGCCGCCTATGTTGCGACACAGCCGGCGCGCAGTATAGTCGGCCGCAAATTCCACGGAGATGACACATGGACGCTGCCCCTACCCCGCCGGTCACTCTCGTCATCTTCGGCGCCACGGGAGACCTGACGCGCCGCCTGCTGGTGCCGGCGATCATCAATCTGACGCGCAGCCGCCTGGTGGGCGAGGATCTCCACATTCTCGGTATCGGCATCGAGCCTGGTGACGACGAGTTCCTGCGCGGGCGGCTCGACGCGTTCCTGAGCCATCTGCACGGCGAGGAGCCGACGGTGAAGGACGAAGCCTGGGAAAGCCTGCGGCGGCGCATTTCCTATACGTCCGGCGATTTCACCAGGGACGATATTTTCGTCGAGATCGGCAAGCGGCTGGGGCCGAATGCCAATGCCGCCTTCTATCTCGCGGTGCCGCCATCCTTCTTCGGGACGATCGTCGAGAAACTTGCCGCCCATGGGCTGACCAATGAAAGCGACGGCGTCTTTCGCCGCGTCGCCATCGAAAAGCCGTTCGGCACCGATCTCGCCTCGGCGCAGGCGCTCAATGCACAGATCCTCGCCCAGGTTGGGGAAAGCCAAGTCTACCGGCTCGACCATTTCCTCGGCAAGGAGACGGTGCAGAACCTGATGACAGCGCGTTTCGCCAATATGATGATCGAGTCTTTGTGGAACAGCCGCTACATCGATCATGTGCAGATCACCGCCGCCGAAATCGTCGATGTCGGCAGCCGCGGCAAATTCTACGATGCAACCGGCGCCCTGCGCGACATGGTGCCGAACCATCTCTTCCAACTGCTGGCGATGATCGCCATGGAGCCGCCGAACAGCTTCGATGCCGAAGCGATCCGCAACGAGAAGAGCAAGGTGCTGAAGGCGCTGCGCATCTATACGCCGGAAGAGGCCAAGACGCATGGCGTGCGCGGCGCCTATGGCGCAGGCCCGCTCCACGGTGCTGTGCTTCCGGCCTACCGCGATACCAAGGACGTCTCGCCCGACAGCCGGACCGAGACTTTCGTGGCGCTGAAGCTCTATGCCGATACCTGGCGCTGGGCCGGCGTGCCGTTCTATCTCAGGACCGGCAAGGCGCTGACGGCGCGCGACACCGAAATCGTCATCACCTTCCAGCCGGTGCCCTTCGCGCAGTTTCGCGAGACCGACGTCAAGCGCCGCCTGCCGCCGAACCGGCTGGTGATCCAGGTGCAGCCCGACGAAGGCATGAGCATGGAAATCTCGATCAAATCGCCGGGGCTTTCGGTCGATACCGTGCCGGTCTCGCTCGATTTCCGCTATGCCGACAAATTCGATATTGCCAAGACGACCGGCTATGAATCACTGCTCTACGATCTCTTCATCGGCGACCAGACGCTGTTCCAGCGCGCCGACGGCATCGAGGCCGGATGGGCGGCGGTGCAACCCTTCCTCGATATCTGGGCCATGGATGAGAGCGTGCCTGACGCTTACGCGCCGGGCAGCATGGGACCGATCTGCGCCGACGAACTGATCCAGCGCGACAGACGGCAGTGGCATGAACTCGGCGTCATCCTGCACGGAAACGACAAATAGCCGTTCCTGCTTTCTGATCTGGGCCTATCCCGTCAGCGGCAGGCGTCGCTTAGCGTACCGTCGCGCTCTACCGCGCGGTACTGACGCGTTCCGGGCCGCGGGCAGGTGGTCCGATCGGACGGAATGACGACGGTGATATCACCGGTTTCGACTGGATCGAGCGGAATCATGAGTCCGCCATTGGATTCCGCCCCCGGCACCGTGCCGGGTGGCATGCCGCCGAAGCGGCCGCTAGAGTCCATATCAGCAAGTGCCTGGGAGAAAGCCGGAGCGGCGAAGCCGAGGAGAATGATCGAGGCTGCTGCAAGAAACATACGCATGATGCTATTCCCTATGGTTTCAGCGATGCGACAGAAACAGCAGGATGACCTCATTGTTCCCCCGGAAGCGGGGGCGGACGATCAAAGTTTGGCGATCGGAATCTGGCGCCTCAGGGCGGGCGATCTCCGGTTCAATCGCGCCAGCGCGACAGCAGTCTGTCGAGACCTGTCGGATAGAGATCGATGCCGGCGTCACGCAGGCCGTCGCGGCCGAACCAGCGCGCCGTCGCCGCCGTCTCGTCGAGTTCGGAGTAGCGGATTTCCTCGCGCTGATAGAGCGACGCATCGGCCAGTTCGATATCGGCCGCGAAGATGTATTCGTGACCGATTGCGCCATGATGCTCGTAGATGTTTTCAAGCAGATGCCAGGGACCAACGATGCGGATATCGGTCTCGAGTTCCTCCCTGAATTCGCGGTGCAGAGCCTCCCCGCGGCTCTCGCCGAATTCAATGGCGCCGCCGAGCGGGCGAACGCCCTTGATGCGGCCGCTGTCGTCCTCCACCTCGGCGGCAAGCAACTGGTCTTTCAGCCAGGCGAGGCCGATCACCTTCACCCTGATCTGCTGCGATGGGCGCCAGACGGTCACGAGCTCTCCTTCCATCCAATGGCAGCCGTTAATTAGCGGGCGGAGGCTGCAAGGCAAGGCGATCAGGGCCACCGCGGCCGGATACCGCCGATCACCAGACGACCGGAGGAGGTAGCGACCGTTTAACGTCAAGGATTGACATCTATTGCCATCACGGTGTGACAGCTTCATATTGACGACAACGAAAGGAAAACCATGCCCAACGTTGCGCTCGGGAACCACTATGAAGAATTTGTCCGGAAGCAGCTGGAGTCCGGCCGCTACAATAATGCCAGCGAGGTTGTCCGTGCAGGCCTGCGGCTACTGGAGGATCATGAGGCGGCCCGCGAGCGCTGGCTCAATGAAGAAATTCCGGCGCGCTACGACGACCTAGTGAACAAGCCGGGCCTCGGCATCCCGGCCGAGACAGTGCGCGCCCGCTTTGAAACCAAGCGCCGGAATGACGCGGCGAAAGCCAAGTAGGGCATGGCCTACCGCATTATCTACCATCCGAAGGCAGAAGCCGAACTCGACAAGCTCTATGCCGATATCGCCGTTGAGGCGGGAACCGGCATCGCAGGCGACTTTGTCGACGCGGTGATCACATTCATCGAGGCCCTGGAGACGTTCCCGGAACGGGGCACGGTGCGGGAAAGCCGGATTCCCGGCCTCCGGATCATCGGCTATCGGCGTAGCGTCAGCGTGGCGTTCTCGGTGAGCGGCAATAACGTCACGATATTGGGCGTGTTTGCGCGTGGGCGTGATATCACCGACGAACTCCTCGAAGAGCGACAACGGTGAGCAGACCGGCGAGCCCCTTCCGAATGAACGGCAGGTACGGCTCCCCTCAGGTTCAGCTTGCCGTGCTGCCGACTGGCCACCTCTTCAAGTGGGACCAAGACAAATATGATGAGCCTCGCGGCAACGCCGCGAAGGCTCTTTCTCGTCGTCGCTCAGACGAACTGGCTGAGACCCGGGACGGAAGCTACGACCTCGTCGACGACCTCCTCGCCGGCATATTGCTTGGCGATCGCGATGGTTTCCTTGGCAAGCGAGGTGATCTCGCCCATGCCGAGGCCTTCGCCCATCAGCTGCTGGCCGAGCCCCATGATGCCGCCGCCGCCGAGCGAGCTCATCAGCCCGCCGAGCAGACCGCCGCCGCCGGCGCCCTCGCCATTGAACTGGGCAACGAGATCGGCGCCGCCGGGGATCGCTTCGATCATCTTGGCAACCGGACCATCGGCGGCCTCGCGCTGCAGGAAGCCGAGCATCATGCCGAGCGCCTTTTCGGCCAGATCAGGCGCAATACCCACGCGATCGGCGATCTGGGTCACAATTTCATTCATCGTCAGCCTCCTGTTTTTTTGACGTTAACGTCAACGTTAATCGAGATTCGACCACAACTCAAGCCGGCCCTCCCCGGGCCACACTTTGTCCGGTTTTGCTTTCAATGCAAACAGTTGTCCGCATGCGCATGCCTGCTTATAACAGGGAAACGATAGTTCAATGAAGGCGGCAGAAGCACGCCTTCTCATACAATGGCGGCAGAGCCCCAAGGGAGCATTCCGAATGATCGAGGAAGGCAAGATTTTCATCGGCGCGAGCCGCAATCCCGATGACAGCATCAACAAGCCGGAATATCTCGACCTGAAATTCGGCAATCGCCACGGCCTCGTCACCGGCGCCACCGGCACCGGCAAGACGGTGACTCTGCAGGTGCTGGCCGAAGGCTTTTCGCGGGCCGGCGTTCCGGTGTTTGCGGCCGATATCAAGGGCGACCTTTCCGGCATCGCCGCCAGGGGCGAGCCCAAGGACTTCCTGACGAAGCGCGCCGAGCAGATCGGCTTTGCCGACTATGAATTCGACCAGTTTCCGGTGATCTTCTGGGATCTGTTCGGCGAGAAGGGCCACCGGGTGCGCACCACCATCGCCGAGATGGGACCGCTGCTGCTCGCCCGCCTGATGGATGCCTCCGAACCGCAGGAAGGCGTCATCAACATCGCCTTCAAGATCGCCGACCAGGGCGGGCTGCCATTGCTCGACCTCAAGGATTTCAGCTCGCTGCTCAACTATATGGGCGAGAACGCCAGCCAACTTTCCAACCAATACGGGCTGATCTCCAAGGCTTCGGTCGGCTCGATCCAGCGGGCACTGCTCGTTCTCGAACAGCAGGGTGCGGAGCACTTCTTCGGCGAACCGGCGCTGAAGATCACCGACATCATGCGCACCAACAATAATGGCTACGGCCAGATCTCGGTGCTGGCCGCCGACAAGCTGATGATGAACCCGCGGCTTTACGCCACCTTCCTGCTCTGGCTGCTTTCCGAGCTCTTCGAGGAATTGCCCGAGGTCGGCGACCCCGACAAGCCGAAGCTCGTCTTCTTCTTCGACGAGGCGCACCTGCTCTTCAACGACGCGCCGAAGGTGCTGACCGAACGCGTCGAGCAGGTGGTGCGGCTGATCCGTTCCAAGGGGGTCGGCGTCTACTTCGTGACGCAGAACCCGCTCGACGTGCCGGAAACGGTGCTCGCCCAGCTCGGCAACCGGGCGCAGCATGCGCTTCGCGCCTATTCGCCGCGCGAGCAGAAGGCGGTGAGGACGGCGGCCGATACCTTCCGTGCAAACCCGGCCTTCGATTGCGCCACCGTCATCACCAATCTCGGCACCGGCGAGGCACTGGTCTCGACGCTCGAGGCCAAGGGCGCACCTTCGATCGTCGAGCGCACACTGATCCGCCCACCCTCCGGCCGCGTCGGCCCGGTGACCGATGCAGAGCGCCGGCAGATCATGGACAAAAGCCCGGTCCTCGGCGTCTATGACGAGGATGTCGACCGCGAATCCGCCTTCGAGATGCTGGTGGCGCGGGCAAAGAAGGCGGCCGACGCCGAGGCCGCCAAGCGAGCGCAGGAAGAAGCAGCACAGCAGCAGGGCGGCACGACCTCCGGCTGGAACCTGCCGGGCTTCGGCGGCGGCAATGACGACGACAACCAGGGCCGCGGCCAATCGCGCGGCCGGACGTCCGGCTATCAGCGCGAAACGGTGGTGGAAGCGGCGATGAAGAGCGTGGCGCGCACGGTTGCGACCCAAGTCGGCCGGGCGCTGGTGCGTGGGATCTTGGGGAGCTTGAAGCGGTAAATCGGGGTCTCTTCTCGGGGAGAAGACGCCGGCAGGCAGATAAGGGGGTGAGAAGCGCCAGCGACGAACGCCTTGAGCGGCCAGTGAAAGGCCGTAACGGAGTACCGTGTGGCCCCCTCATCCGACCCTTCGGGCCACCTTCTCCCCGCTGGGGAGAAGAAGGGAGCAGGATCACTGCCTGCAGCCCGATTGGCTGCCTCGCCTTGAACCTTCAGCCCTTATTCCCTAAATTACCTGCCATCGACCATTTCAACAGGATGTGTGCCGCAATGGATTTCAACCCGATCGCAACGCCAGTTCGCCTTGCCAACGGGGACATCCATATCCATGCCTGCATCCATCACTCTCTCCCAAATTTCATGGTCCGCTCCTGACGGGTGGCCGCTTTTTTCCAATCTTGACCTGAGTTTCGGGGCCGAGCGTACCGGTCTCGTCGGGCGCAACGGCGTCGGCAAGACGACGCTGCTCAAACTCGTCTCCGGTGAGATCCAGCCGCATTCCGGGACGGTATCCGTCGGCGGCAGCCTCGGCGTGCTGCGGCAGAACGTTCAGGTGACGCCCAAGAAAACGATCGCCGATCTCTTCGGCGTGACCGATGCGCTCGCTATTCTTCGCCGCGCCGAAGGTGGCGAGGCAACGGCCGACGAGCTTGCATCGGCGGACTGGATGCTGGAGGCGCGCATCGCCGCAGCGCTCAATCGGACGGGGCTCAACGCACCGCCGGAGACGCCACTTGCGGTACTCTCTGGCGGACAGCGTACCCGTGCCGGGCTTGCGGGGCTGATCTTCACAGAATCGGATTTCCTTTTGCTCGACGAACCGACCAACAATCTCGATCGCGAAGGCCGCGAGGCGGTGATCGCGCTGATGTCAGACTGGCGGGCCGGCGCCATCATCATCAGCCATGATCGGGAACTGCTCGAAAGCGTCGATGCGATCGTTGAACTGACGTCGCTCAGTGCCACGCGCTACGGCGGAAACTGGAGCCATTACCGCGAGCGTAAGGCTCTCGAGCTCGCGGCGGCACAGCATGATCTCACTGAAGCCGAAAAACGCATGGCCGAGGTGGCGCGGAAAGCGCAGGCGACGGTGGAGCGTCAGGCGCAGAGGGACAGCACCGGGCGGAAGATGGCCGCCAAGGGCGGCATACCGCGCATCATGCTCGGCGGCATGAAGGAGCGGAGCGAAACGACCGGCGGCGACAATGCCCGCCTCGCCGAACGCCGGCGCGCCCACGCACTGGAAGAGGCAAGGGCAGCGCGCGAGAAGATCGAGATCCTCCAGCCCTTGTCGGTCACCCTGCCGCCGACCGGGCTGCCCGCCAGCAAGATCGTGCTGAGGATGGATGGCGTGACATCGGGCTACCAGCCGGGTGATCCCGTCATCCGCGATCTCTCCTTCGACGTGACGGGACCGGAGCGTATCGCCGTCACCGGCCGCAACGGCTCGGGCAAGACGACCTTGCTGGCGCTTGTTACAGGCGCGCTGAAACCCTGGGCCGGCACGGTCAGCGTCATGACCGCTTTCTCGATGCTCGATCAGAAGGTGAGCCTGCTCGATCCGTCGGCTTCGATCCGCGACAATTTTCGCCGGATCAATCCGCAGGCCGATGAAAATACTTGCCGGGCTGCCCTTGCCCGCTTCATGTTCAGAGCCGATGCGGCGCTACAGACCGTATCGACGCTGAGCGGCGGGCAATTGCTGCGGGCGGGCCTTGCCTGCGTCCTCGGCTCGGCGCCGCCTCCGCTGTTGATCCTCGACGAGCCGACCAATCATCTCGACATCGACTCGATCGCCGCGGTCGAGGCAGGACTGCGCGCCTATGACGGCGCGCTGCTGGTGGTCAGCCACGACGAGACATTCCTCAGGAGTGTCGGGATTACGCGGCGGCTGGAGCTGCTTGGCGACCCGGCCGGGTGATTTTGGGATTGGGTAGCGTGCCCATCCGTCTGCCGCCACCTCTCCGTCCCCCACCCGCCTCCCGCATGGCAAGTCCCCTCGCCCCGTTGTTTGCGAGGGGAGCGCGGCATCCTCCAACGTCCCTCATCCTGAGGCGCGCAGGCCGAAGGCCGAAGCCTCGAAGGACACGCTCGGCGCTGCTCCTTGAATCCATTAACCGCCAGCGCACCCGCCCCGCCCTTCGAGGCCCTTACAGGGCACCTCAGGGTGAGGCTCTCGTGAGCGCAGAGCACCAGCACCATCCTCGCTCAGCCACCAACAACGGCAAATAGGCGATAGCAGAGTTTGGAGGACGCCTTCCGGCCAAGCTCGCCGCCGGCGCGGTGACCGGAAATCGGCGTGCCTGCAGTTCTCTTGCCTCTTTTTGCGGGCAATGTTATTTGGATCGCGCAAGCTTTTGAGAAAGGAGGATCACGCAATGCAATATTATTTTCGGTTTAATCGCCAGCGTGGTCCCGTCAACGCCCTGCAAGTGCGTTTGCAGGGCTGACCAGAGACCGTTTCTCGACATCTCTTCCTGGTCTGCCCTTCGTGGCCAATGCGGCGCCGTAGATGACAGCGCGCATTCCTCTCATTTCCCGGGCTCGAACCGCGCAATCCCGTGATGGCTGAACGCCCCGGGCCGCGCTTGATACCCGGTCAAGACCAGAGAACGATCATGACACTCATCAATATCCGCAATCTCGGCGTGACGCTGGGCAATCCCTTGTTTTCCAAGCTCAATCTCGTCGTCAATGCCGGCGATCGCATCGGCCTGGTCGCCGCCAACGGGCGGGGGAAATCGACGCTGCTTGCCTGCATCACCGGCGCGCTGGAGCCGAGCGAGGGCGAGATCACCAAGGCGCGCGGGCTGACCGTCGGCCATGTCGCGCAGAACGTGCCCCCTGCCCTTTTCGACACGCCATTCTACGATGCGGTGCTGCAGGCCCTGCCGGCCGATCAGGCCGAAAGCGAGAGCTGGCGGGTCGACGTGGTGCTGGAATCGCTCGACGTGCCGGAGGTCATGCGCGGCCGGCCGCTGAAGCAGTTGAGCGGCGGATGGCAGCGGCTTGCCATGCTTGCCCGCACCTGGGTGAGCGAGCCCGACGTGCTTCTGCTCGACGAGCCGACCAACCATCTCGACCTCGAAAAGATCTCGCAGCTGGAGAGCTGGCTGAATGCGCTGCCGCGCGACGTGCCGGTTATCCTGTCCAGCCACGATCGCGCCTTCCTCGATGCGACGACCAACCGGACGCTGTTCCTGCGGCCGGAGCAATCGCCGGTCTTCGCCCTGCCCTATACAAGGGCGCGCGCTGCCCTCGACGACGCCGACGCCTCGGAGGCGCGGCGCTACGAGCGCGACATGAAGGTGGCGGAGCAATTGCGCAAGCAGGCGGCGAAGCTCAACAATATCGGCATCAATTCCGGCAGCGATCTGCTCGTCGTCAAGACGAAGCAGCTCAAGCAGCGGGCGGAGAAGCTGGAGGACGCGGCAAAACCGGCGCATCTGGAACGCTCGGCCGGCGCCATCCGGCTTGCCAATCGCGGCACGCATGCCAAGGTGCTGATGACGCTGGAGGATGCGGCGGTGACGACGCCGGATGGAACCCTGCTGTTCAAGACCGGCCGGCAATTCATCTGCCAGGGCGACCGCATCGTGCTGCTCGGCCTCAACGGCGCCGGCAAGTCACGGCTGGTATCGATGCTGAAGCAGGCGATCGAAAGGCCGGAGACGGCGCGGGACAGCATCAAGGCGACGCCTTCGCTGGTTCTCGGCTATGGCGACCAGGCACTTGCCGATCTTGCCGACACCGACACGCCGATCGGCACGATCATTCGCCGCTTCGATGTCGGCGACCAGCGGGCGCGGGCTTTGCTCGCAGGCGCCGGCATGATGATCGATATGCAGGCAAAACCGATCGGCCAGCTCTCCGGCGGCCAGAAGGCCAGGCTCGGCATGCTGGTGCTGCGGCTGACGGAGCCGAACTTCTACCTGCTCGACGAACCGACCAACCACCTCGACATCGAGGGACAGGAGGCGCTGGAGAGCGAGCTGATGGCGCACGAAGCGAGCTGCCTGCTGGTCTCCCACGACCGCAGTTTCGTGCGGGCGGTGGGAAACCGGTTCTGGCTGATCGAGAGGAAGCGGTTGGTGGAAGTGGAAAGCCCGGAAGGGTTTTTTGCTTCGATAAAAAGTGTGGGGTGATAGATGTTGACGGCATGCCGTGCCGCCCCCTCATCCGCCCTACGGGCACTGGCCGGGGCCGAGCCACTGGTCTCGACCCGTCCTTCGGACCCCCGAGGGGAGAAGAGGGAATCGAGACGCAGCGGCATATCTCTTCTCCCCTCGGGGAGAAGGTGGCGGCAGCCGGATGAGGGGGCCTCACGGCACACCGCCAACGTCGCTCCCAAACCTACCGCTTCGGTGCGACTAGGCAGAAGAAGGCGCCTTGCGGGTCGGTGGCCTGGATGATCCAGCTGCCGCCGGGGACCTCCATCGGGCCGGTGACGACCTTGCCGCCGCCTGAGGTGACGCGTTCGATCGCGGCATCGAGGGTGGGCACGATGAAATAATAGCACCAGAAGGTCATCGGCATGCTTTCCGGCTTAGTCATCATGCCGCCGGTCTGCCTGCCGTTGTGGGCGAAGATGTAGTAGACGCCCATCGGGCCCATGTCCATTTCGCTGTCCTTCGTCCAGCCGAACAGCTTGGAATAGAAAGCCAGCGCGTCAGCGCCATTGCCGGCATAGAGTTCGCGCCAGCCGATATTGCCGGGTGCGTCGAAGGCCAGTTCCGGCATGGGCTTCTCCATCGGCGCCGGCGTCATGATGCAGAGCACCGCGCCATGCGGATCGGCGACGACGGCGAAGCGGCCGATGGTCGGGATGTCTTCCGGCGGACGGCGGACCGAGCCGCCATTGGCGGCGAAATCCTTGGCCGACTGGTCGACGTCGTCGACATCGACATAACCCGTCCAGTTCGGTGGAATGCCCTTGCCTTCGAGTTCGGCCGGAAATTCCATCAGGCCGGCGACGCCGATGCCGTTCGCCTCGAAGATCGTGTAGGTGGGCATGCCCTCCATTTTCATCTCGGAGGTGGTCCAGCCGACGACCGAGCTATAGAATTTCGCGGCAGCCGATGTGTCGGGGGTCATCAACTCGCACCAGATGAACTTTCCATGCGTCTCAGACATCATACTCTCCCTTTTTCGACGCCGCTTTTCCTAGGCCCCGTTTTCGGGGTTGGGGCGCGCCGTGATTGTCAGATCTTGCGGGCGTAATGCGCTTCCATGAACTGCTTCCACGAGCCATCGGGCTGCTTGACGCTGGAGACGAAGGTGCGGTGGTCTGCGTCGACGAAGGTGATCTGCTCACGATAATCGGCAAGGCCTTCGGTGTTGAAGTCGGGACCTGTCGTATAGAGGTCGAGCACATTGCCCGACGCGTCGACCTCGCCCTCATAGACCCACATATAGTCCATCATGCTGCCGATCCAACTGCCGATGTACTTGGCTTTCGAAGCATTGTAGCCGAGCGTCAGGATGCTGGTCGCCTCCTTACCATCGGGCATACGGCCGGTCCCTTCGGCGACGAACCAGATGCCGTGCAGCGAGCGGACGGTCTCCGTCCAGGGCTCTCCGCCACTCATATCGGGTGCGGTGACGGTCCAGTCGCCGACCAGTCTTTCCAGGAAGGAATGTTCCTTCAGCACTTCAGCGGTCTTCATCATCCTCTTCTCCCTTGAATGATGGTGGTGTTAGTTTTTCCGCATCCTGGGAAAGTCACTTCGCGACTTTCCGGGCAAAGCCGCTTACACTTTTCGGCATGATGCTCCGGCTCAGTGACAGCAGGATGGCGCCTTGGCGGCCTCCTCATATTCGTCGTGGCGGCGCACGAAATTCATCGTGCTGTCCTCGTTGCGGCCCTTCGGCGCGCGGTCGAGGATCATCAGGGTGCCGACCAGTTCTTCCGGCCCGCGGGCATAACTCGAATAGGTATGGAAGACCTCGCCCTTGTCGTTGCGGTAGAAAGCGCTGAGGCCCGGCAGTTCGTCGTTGGCGTCAGCCGGCGGTATAGGCGTGAAATTGTAGAAGACCTTGTCTTTGGCAAGATCCTCCGGGCTGAAAGAAACGTGATAATCGAAATTAAAATCGCTGCCGAAGGAAGAGACCCAGGGAAATTGCCAGCCCATGCGCTGCTTGTAGGCGGCGATCTTATCGAGCGGCGCGCGCGAAACGGCGACCCAGGTGACGTCGTGATGGTTCAAATGCGGCAGGGCGCCATCGACATGATCCGACAGGAAGGAGCAGCCGGTGCAGCCGGCCTCCCAATCCGGGCCAAGCATGAAATGGTAGACCAGCAACTGGCTGCGGCCGTCGAAGAGATCGGCGAGCGACTTCCTGCCCTCCGGCGTTTCGAAGACATAATCCTTGTCGACCTTCACCCAGGGCAGCGCCAGACGGGCGGCGTTGACGCTGTCGCGCAGCCGTGTCGCCTCCTTCTCCTTGGCCAGCAAGGCACGGCGGGCTTCAAGCCACTCTTCGCGGGACACAACTTCATTCTGCATGGAATGCGCCCTCCTCCGGCGCTTGCCGGTGAAGCCGGCTCATCTCCTTCTCCTTGACTAAATAGATTGATATCAATAGAAATGGAGCATGTCAAATTCGATCGAGATTCCCTTTTCCACGACGCTGATGGTGCGCGACACCTGCCTCTGCCTGCATGTGCAGCGGGCAGCACGCGCGCTTGCCCGGCTGTTCGACGATGCGCTGAGGCCGGCCGGGCTGACCAACGGGCAGTTTTCGCTGATGATGTCGCTGAACCGGCCCGAGCCACCGCCGATGGGGCCGGTCGCTGCCCTGCTCGCCATGGATCAGACGACGCTGACGGCGGCGCTGAAGCCGCTGCAGCGCAAGGGCTGGGTGACGGTGATGGAAAATCCGCGGGATAGGCGCGGCCGGCTGCTGTGTCTCACCCCTGAGGGCAAGGCGGTGCTGGCAAAGGCCCTGCCGATCTGGAAAAGCACACATGCAATGATAGACGGCAAGCTGCCGGATGGCAGCGCCGAACGGCTGCGGGAGGATCTGCAGGCGCTGTCATGAGTGACGGCAAAAACGCCGAAGCCGGCCGGAAAGTACGCTGCCCGGCCGGCGGATGGCGGCAGCCGATAACGGCTACCAAGTTTTTTAAAATCGATCAGGCGACGGTGACCGGGACCTCGGTCGAGGTGCGCATCGCGTGGCTGTAGGGGCAGACGATGTGGGCTGCGGCTGCGAGCTTTTCAGCGGTTTCACGGTCGAGACCCGGGATGTTGACCGTCAGCGCCACTTCGATGCCGAAGCCGCCGCCATCTTCACGCGGGCCGATGCCGACCTTGGCGGAAACCGTCGTATCTTCCGGAATCTTGACCTTCTGCTGGCCCGCGACAAATTTCAATGCACCGAGGAAGCAGGCGGAGTAGCCGGCAGCAAAGAGCTGTTCGGGATTGGTGCCGGTTGCGCCGTCGCCGCCGAGTTCCTTGGGAACGGTCAGCGTCACGTCCAGAACGCCGTTTTCGGAAACGGCGCGGCCCGCGCGGCCGCCGGTGGCAGAGGCTTTGGTCGTATAGAGAATAGGCATGACAATCTCCTTTGGTTGGCCCTTCGATCGGGTTGGATTTTTACTATCGCACAATTAAATTGTACGCAAGTGAATTTTGCAAATTGCATTTGGGATTCGAAAAGAGGACAATCAGCGTCTTAGAACAGGATGATTTTAGCCGGACCGGACTAAAATCTGAATCCTGTTCTAAATTAAAGAGTTAGAGCATGATGTTGCCCGAAAACCGCGGACACTTTTCGGCATCATGCTCTAGGGATGATGGATATGAAAGCGCAAACGACGAAGACGATGGAGATACCGCAAGAGGAGAAGCGGCTGGAAAAGCAGTTGTGCTTCGCCGTCTACGCGACGGCGCATGCTTTCACCCGCGCCTACAAGCCAATCCTCGACAGGGTCGGCCTGACCTACCCGCAATATCTGGTGATGCTGGTGCTGTGGGAACGCGGCGAACTGCCGGTCAAGACGATCGGCGAGCAGCTGGATCTCGATTCCGGCACGCTGTCGCCGCTGTTGAAACGGCTGGAACAGAGCGGGCTGATCAAGCGCATCCGCGACCTGCGCGACGAACGGCAGGTGATCGTGTCGTTGACCCCTAGAGGTGAGGCAATGAAGGGGGAGATCGATACGATCATGACGGCGATCGGACAAGCCGCCGGCTGCACGCTTGAAGAAATGGCCGAGATGCGCGACATGCTGCATCGGCTGCGGGGCAACCTCGGGCGGGCCGGCACGGGCGGCTGAATGCATTTGCCCGTAAGAGCCGGCACCCGGTAGAGCCGGCGTGCGCGCCGAGAAATCAGGGGCGCGGTTTGGCTGGCGACCGGCGCTTCTTTGCAGGCGCCGCCTTAGGTTCGGCATCGGCCTCCTGCTGCAAACGCAGTGCCTTCAGCTTCTCCGTCTTCTTGTCACGGGCCGATGCCTCGGCGGCAATAATGGCGCGCGCCGTGTGATCGGTCGCTTCCGCCTTGTCGCGAGACGAAAGCTTGGCGGGATTGAAGAATTCTCCCTTGGTGGCGGTCATAGGCCCCTTTCCCAGGTGATGGCGGCGTTACTGCATAGTTCCTCAAATCGGAATCGGTTCAAGGAATTATGCTGAATTCAAGTGTTACAGCCTCCTTGCGCGTCTGGAAAAGACGCGCGGCGCTGTAAGCCATGGCTCAACGGCAGAAACCATGATTCACGGCTGAACCGTGATTGTCACGGTTGGGCCGTGATGCCAAGCCCGGGATTAGCGGGTGGGGCGGAGAACCTTCTTCGGCGCCGGCAGCAGACCTTCGCGCTGCAGCTTCTTGCGAGCGAGCTTGCGCTGGCGGCGAATGGCCTCGGCCTTTTCGCGGGCGCGCTTCTCGGACGGCTTCTCAAAGGCGCTGCGCGCCTTCATTTCCCGGAACAGGCCTTCCCGCTGCATCTTTTTCTTGAGCACGCGGAGCGCCTGATCGACATTGTTATCTCTGACGAGTACCTGCAAAACGATATCCTTCCTGTTGCGGCGGCGAGGCCGCATTGTCCAAAATAAAAAACCCGGGCCAAAAAAACCCGGAACTACTTCCCGATTTTGATGCTCGAAAACTTCAGCCAGGGCTCGGCGCCGTCGGACTTGGCAGCCGCCTCGGGGGAAGCCCTCGACGGAGATTCACCGGTATCGATGTCGGCCTCAGTGATGCGGCGCTCGAAATTCTCCGCGTCGAACTGGACACGATATTGCACATGCCCGTGGTCGTTGGGCAGGATGCTGGAGATCCGGCACCGCTTGTCGGCTTTCGCCGTGCGGGTAAGGCCGGATTTCAGCACGATCATGTCGCCGACTTTATAGTTTTGTCTGCCCATTTCAGCGTCCCTTCGACTCTTCGGCTGCTCAATCGGTCAATCAGAACGACCGGGGTCATTCAGGAACGACCGGGGCATTCGGGAAAAGCCTGCGATCAAAGCAAAAAGGCCGGGCTCGAACCCGACCTCTTCCAGTCACTCAGCCCGCTGCCAGTTTGGTCAGCCCGCTGCCAGTACATCCGTGGTCAGCGTAGGCGAATGACAAATTATGCGGCCTGAAGGTTGTCGGCCGAATTCTTGCCGGACTTCTTGTCGCGGACGAGATCGTAGCGGATCTTCTGACCTTCAACGAGTTCGCGCATTCCGGCGCGTTCGACCGCTGAAATATGGACAAAAACGTCCGTAGAACCATCATCGGGCTGAATGAAGCCAAAACCCTTGGTGCCATTGAACCACTTTACGACGCCTGAATTCATAACGATCTCCTTTTCAACCGTTTGTGTTCGCTTGCGGAAAGATATCCGACAAGCCGTATCGATGTTGAGAGGATATCTGACGGTGCGCTCAAGCGCGTGGACAAAGGTCGCAAGCAATTCGATACGCACCATGTAGGATATTTACCGAATTAAGCAATGGTATTTCGGAAAATAATTCTCTTGCGGGCGCAAAATGAAGCTCCTTTCCAGAGGCAAAGCAGCCGCTTGCCCGAGGCAAAGCGCCGGCTTGCCTGGGAAAAGGGATCGATCCGAGGCGGCCGGATCGCGGCCGCCTCCGTGAAAATTACTGCCAGACGACGATCGGCGCCTTGGTCGGAACACGGTCGTAGAGATCGATGATATCCTGGTTCATCAGCCGCACGCAGCCTGACGAGACGGCCTTGCCGATCGAGCGCCAATCGGGATTTCCGTGCAGGCGATAGAGCGTGTCCTCTCCATTCGAGAAGATATAGAGTGCGCGGGCGCCGAGCGGGTTCTTCAGACCCGGCTCCATGCCGCCGTTCTCGATCGAATATTTGACGAGTTCGGGCTGGCGGGCGACCATCTCGTTCGGCGGCTTCCAGCGCGGCCATCTCTGACGCCACTGGATGACGCCCGACCCCTGCCAGGCGAAACCCTCGCGGCCGATGCCGACGCCGTAACGCATCGCCATGCCGTCGCCCTGGACGAGATAGAGGAAACGCGACGGCGTATCGACAACAATGGTGCCGGGGGGCTGGCCGGTGGGATCGACGACGCGCTGGCGATAATAGCGCGGATCGATCTGCTCGTAGGGAACGGCTGGAATGAGAAAGCCGCCGTCTTCGATGGGGCCATACATCACGGCAAGCTCGGCCCCACTCGGCACGCTCGACGCACCCGGGGACTGGAACAGGCGCATGGGCGAACGGTAAGTGATCGTCGTATCGCCTGATGTCACGGTGTTGGCTGAGGAGGCGCAGCCGGCGAGCGCGGAGGCTGCGGTCAACGCCGAAAAGGAAAGAAAGCTGCGGCGGGAAAGATGTCTATCGAAGCTCATGACGCGAGACTGATTTCCTTTGATACGGGAAGCCGGACAAGACGCCGGTTAAACCGGTGATTCGTCCGATGCCGATAACGACATTAGGAATATCTATCGGCTTGCGCCAAATAAACCATAGCTTCACGCAGACGTGTCCGGCCCGGAGCAGACGATATGGGAAGCGCTGTTGCAGCGCTACATCACAACGATCTCGGCCTTGGCAGGAAGGCGGTCGTAGAGATCGACGACGTCCTGGTTCAGCATGCGCACGCAGCCCGACGAGGTGGCCTTGCCGATCGACTGCCAATCGGGTGTGCCGTGGACACGGTAGAGCGTATCCTGCCCGTCCTTGAAGATATACATGGCGCGGGCGCCGAGCGGGTTCATCAGCCCCGGATTCATGCCGCCATTCTCCGCCCCGAAGGGGCGAACCTCAGGCTGGCGCGAGACCATTTCGACCGACGGCGTCCAGCGCGGCCATTTCTGCTTCCACTGGATGACGCCGCGGCCCGACCAGGCGTAACCGTCGCGGCCGAGGCCGACGCCGTAGCGCATCGCCTTGCCGTTGCCCTCGACGAAATAGAGGAAATGCGCCTTGGTATCGATGACCACGGTGCCGGGACGCTCGGTCGTCTGATAATCGACCTCCTGGCGCAGGAACTGCGGCTGTACGCGGCTGACCGGGATCGCCGGCAGGGTGAAATCCTCGTCACGCAGCTGGCCATACATCGCCATATGCACGGGATTGGTGACCGGCAGGCCATAGGTCTGGTGGAACTGGGTCTTGTAGAGCTCGCGCGTCTGCGGCACCGGCTGATCGGGGATCGGCCGCACCCGGCGCGGATCGACGCCGGGTGGCTGATAGAAGACCGGCGAGGTCTCCTGGACGAAGCGGGCGGGCGAATCAGCGGCGACATCGGGAATGAGGATGTTGCAGCCGCTCAGCGACGCAACCGCAATCACGAGCCCGGCAAGCGGGAAGACCCGGCGCAGAAAATTCATGGAACCACCCTTATCAACGATCGGCGAGACAGCGATATCTGCCGGAACGATGGCATCTGCGGCTGGCGCGAAGCTGGCGTTGGTGTGGGAAAGGCGGCGGCGAAATTCAGGCCGCCACCCCGTGGAAGAAGCGGATGCTCTGTTCGATCTCGGCCGGCAGCGCCGAGGTGTGATTGCCGGCGACGGTTTCCGTTTCGATATGAACGCCGGCGCCCCGGGCGCGGCGGGCCAGCAGATCGGCGCGGTCGTTGAAATGCGGCTCCTCGGTGCCGTGGACGACACGGACCGGGCATTTGAAGCTGTGGGCGTAACACAGCGCCGAACGCACCTCGAATTCATGCGCGTTGCTGTCGTCGAAACGGATGTCCTGGGGATAGCGGTTGAAGAAGCGGAAGGCATCGGGGTTGCCTGAAATCGGTGCAGCGGCGCGGAATTTGTGGGTGCTCATCGCCGTCAGCATGGTCAGCGTACCGCCGATGCTGTGGCCGGCGATGAAGAGCCGTTCGGGATCGACACCCGGCAGATGCGCCAGCCTCTCGGCGGCGGCGAGCACGTCGTCGACCTCGTCGTAGAAGCCGGAGAAATTGCCCATCTGGCCGTTCTCGCCGCGCAGCGACGGCATCATCACGACATAACCGGCATCCATATAGGGCTTCATCAGCTGCCAGTGGCCGATGCCCATGGCATTGCCGCCGTGCAGGAAGAGCACGGCGGGCCTGGCGGCGCGCTCGCGCTTGTATTTCGAGACAAAGGCCACCAGTTCCAACTCGCCGTAGCCCGAGCGGTAGAAAATCTTGTCGGCATCTGCAGGCGCATTCAGCGGTTCGTATTTGTCAGGCGCCGGGCCCTTCTGCAAAAGCTTGGTGCGGAAATGGTGGCGGACTTGGGCATAGTCGCGCTTTGCAAGGCGCGGCTCGTCCGGGACATCGAAAGCGGCCGCCATGCGCGGCAGGATAAATGCACCGGCAAGACCCGCCAGCACGGCACGGCGCTGGAGGAAAAGGGAATTTCGTTCACGCGAGTTCATAACGCAGCACCCATCATTTCCCCGGCATGCAAAATCTGCACCGGAAGATCGTTGCCGCCAATACACATGCTGTTGAAAATATTGCCCTGCGTCATTGTTGCGCAGGGCATGCAACTTCACGCCGGCTTGGCCTCGATCATGGCGATCAGCGTGCGCAGCCGGTCGGCTTCGTAGGAAGGTTTGTCGGGGCGAAGGCGGGCGATGCGGGGGAAGCGCATGGCGACCCCCGATTTATGCCGGGTCGAACGGTTGATGCCCTCGAAGGCCACTTCGACGACGAAGCCGAACTCCTTATCGGCGCGCACGGCCCGCACCGGGCCGAAACGCTCGGTGGTATTGTTGCGCACGAACTTGTCGAGCACTTCGAGCTCTGCATCGGTGAAGCCGAAATAGGCCTTGCCGACGGGCACCAGCTGTTCGCCGTCCTCGTCGTCGGCCCAGACGCCGAAGGTGAAATCGGAATAGTAGCTGGAGCGCTTGCCGTGGCCGCGCTGGGCATACATCAGCACCGCATCGACACTATAGGGGTCGCGCTTCCACTTGAACCAGGGACCCTTCATGCGGCCGGCCTGGTAGATGCTGTCGCGGCGCTTGATCATCACGCCTTCGATGACCGGATCGGGCGGGGCGGCGCGCAGAGTATCGAGCTCTTCCCACGACGAGAACGGCACGAGCGGCGAGATGTCGAAACGGTCGTGCGGGGCGCGATCGATGATCTCGGTCAGCCGGTCGCGACGATCGACATAGGTGCGGCCGCGGACGTCGTCGTCGCCATCGAAGAGCAGGTCATAGGTGCGGATGAAGGCGGGGTAATCGCCAAGCATCTTTGCCGTCACCGTCTTGCGGTTCAGGCGCTGCTGCAGGTCGGAGAAGGTACGGGTCGGGCTATTGGAGCGGGCGGTGCCGCCGACCAGCAGCTCGCCGTCGACGACGCCGGAAAAATTGATCGCGTCGAGAATATCGGGAAAGGCGCCTGATATGTCGTCGCCGGAGCGGGAATAAATCTTGCGCCTGTCGCCGGAGCGGGAGAGCTGGACGCGGATGCCGTCCCATTTCCATTCGGCGGCATAATTCGCCGGATCGAGACTGGTCAGATCCCCCTCCTCCACCGCATTGGCGAGCATGACGGAATGGAAGATCGCCGGTGTGGCCAGCACCGGCTTTTCGCCGCCACCCGCCAGCCATTCGAACAGCGTCTCATAGGGCGGCTGCAGGCCATGCCAAAGGGTTTCGATCTCGGTGACGTCCTTGTCGCCGAGATCGGCGAGCGCCTGCTTGGCAAGGCGGGCGGAAACGCCGATGCGCATGGCGCCGGTGGCAAGCTTGATGAAGGCGAAACGGCCGGACGAATCCAGCCGGTCGAGAAGATCGCGGACGTAGCTGCGCACTTCGGTTCGGCCGAGGGCATTCATGCCGGTGACGATCTCGCTGAGACGCGGCTGGGCAAGGGCCGAGCGGTCGATATCCCTCTCATTGTCCCAGACGAGCGAGATGGTTTCGGCAAGATCGCCGACATAGTCGTAGGAATAGCGAAACAGCACCTCGTCCATACGCTCCAGCACCAGCTCGCGCAGCATGGCGGGCTTGACGTTGCGCACCTCCAGCGTGCCGGCGATGGCGGCAAGGCCGTAACCGCGGTCGGGGTCCGGCGTGTCGCGGAAATAGTCGGTGAGAAGCTTCAGCTTGCCGTTGCGGCTGGGGGTCAGCACCAGGCGGTCGAGGAGGTCGGCGAAGGCTTTCATGGGTGCCTCCTGCCCGCGCGAAGGGCCCCCACGAGTGCTCCCTCATTCCTGTCCTCGGGCTTGACCCGAGGGATGTCACAGGAATCCAGTGCGTCCAAGTCCTTGGACGCGGGAGGCTCTTTTCCGTTGCATGAGTCTTTCACCGCGCCGACGCGCGGTGGCTGGATTCCTGTGACAAGCACAGGAATGAGGGAGCGAGAAATGCGACGGGCGCGGCACGAAAGCCCCTCCCCCTTGTGGGGAGGGGTTGGGGAGGGGTTTTCAACAACAAACTCCACGCTCAATCCCCCTCATCCTCATAACCCACCAGATGCAGCGGCTTCGCCTTGATGCCCTGCAATTGGCACCAGCGCACCAGGGCCTCCTCGCGGCCATGCGTCACCCAGACCTCGGCCGGGTGCAGTTCCCGGATCGTTTCCGTCAGTTCCGGCCAGTCGCAATGATCGGAGATGACGAGGGGCAGCTCGACGCCGTGCTGTTTGGCGCGCTGGCGCACCATCATCCAGCCGGAGGCGAAGGCCGGCAGCGGCTCGTTGAAGCGCCGAGCCCAGCGGTCGGCGAAGGCCGATGACGGGCCGATGACGACCGCACCCCTGAAGGCGGATTTGTCGCGGCTTTCGATTGTCGCCGGCAGCAGTTCCCCGAGATCGATGCCCTGCCCGATGTAATAGTCGCAGAGAGTTTCCATGGCGCCGTGGATATAGATCGGTTCAGCATAACCGGCATCGCGCAGCAGCCGGATGACGCGCTGGGCCTTGCCGAGCGCATAGGCGCCGACGAGATGGGTCCGCTCGGGAAATTGCCGCAGCGATGCCAAAAGCTTGCCAATCTCGTCCATCGGATCGGGATGATGGAAGACCGGCAGGCCGAAGGTCGCCTCGGTGATGAAGACATCGCAGGCAACCGGCACGTAGGCGGCGCAGGTCGGGTCGGGGCGGCGCTTGTAGTCGCCGGAGACGACGATGCGGGTGCCGTTCTTCTCGATGGCGATCTGGGCGGAGCCGAGCACATGGCCGGCCGGGTGAAAACTTACCTTGACGCCGTTGACCAGCAGTTCCTCGCCGAAGGCTGCCGCCTGCTCGCTGGCGCAGAAACCGTCGCCGTAACGCAAGCGCATGATGTCGAGCGTCTGGCGGGTGGCAAGCACGTTCACATGGCCGGGGCGGGCATGGTCCGAATGGCCGTGGGTGACGAGCGCCTGCTCGACGGGCCGCACCGGATCGACATAAAAGCCGCCTTCCGGGCAATAGAGCCCCTCGGGGGCGGGATAAAGCAGCGCATCAGGTCTCATGAAACGAGAGATAGCGGGAAATGGGCGCGAGGCCAGAGGGCGGAAGAAGGGACTGGGGAATGCGCCGTGGCTCAACGCCGGCGATCGTCACGACCCTATTCCACCAAGGAAGGATTCCACGGCGGCATTGAATTGCGACGGCCGCTGCAGCGGCGCGAAATGGCTGACGCCCGTGAGATAGATCATCTCAGCGTTCGGAATGCTGCGGGCAAGATATTCGGCATGGTCTGGCTTGATGAATTCGTCGTGCTCGGCAAGCACGATCGCAACCGGCACGCGGATCAGGCCCAAGTCGGCGGCCTGATAATTCGGCTCCGTCCGCATCATCAGGCTGACCGCCTCGACGAAGGGATTAAAATCATCCGGCGTGGTGGACAATGCGGCATAGTCCTTGGCGTGCCGGCTGAAGCATCGGTCGATGAGCGGGGTCGCGACGAATTCCCGCGTGCCGCTCGGATCCATGTTGCAGCCGAAGAAAAAGACGCCCTCGACCCGCGACGGCGCCGCCATGGCGAGGATCAGAGCGATGCAGGCGCCGTCGCTCCAGCCGATGATGGCCGCCTTGTCGAGATGCAGTTCGTCCATGACGGCGAGCACATCGGCAGCCATCAGCTCATAGCTATAAGGACGGGAATCGCGGGTGCTTCGTCCATGGCCGCGGCTGTCGATCAGTACGACGCGGCGGCCGCGGCGCAAGAGTGCCGGGACCTGATAACCCCAGTTGCCGCTGTGGCCGAGGCCGCCATGCAGCAAAATGACGGGCGGGCCAGAGCCATAGCTCGCATACCAGATACGGGCGCCGTCATGCGCGACATGACCGTCGACTGCTGCCGGCGGCAACGGGGCAGCGCCGTGCGCTTCGAAATGGACAAGCTCGTCGTCGTCAAATTCCATAGCGATCAGACTCATTGTTGTCGCAGCATAGAAAAGCCAGAAAACAGCCCAAGAACAACCGGAATCGCTTTCTAGCACTTGCTCGTCGATGCAACCAGAGGGGGATCAACTTTGGGCGGGAAGCTTTTTTATTGCGCCGCGGCGATCGCGGTTGCAGTCGCCGGCATCTATCTCAACAATACCAACCTGCTCGCCGAACATCGGCCGGGAAAGCCGGTGCTGCTCGCCCATCGCGGCATAGCCCAACGGTTCGACGAAACCGATCTCAAGAACGACACCTGTACGGCGAGCCGCATGCTCGCGCCGAAACACGATTATCTGGAAAACACCATTCCGTCGATGCAGGCAGGTTTTGCGGCCGGCGCGGATATCGTCGAGATCGACGTGCATCCGACGACCGACAGCGAATTCGCGGTTTTTCACGACTGGACGCTCAACTGCCGCACCAATGGGCATGGCGTCACGCGCGAGCATTCGATGGCTGACATGAAGAGGCTCGACATCGGCTATGGCTATACCGCCGATAGCGGCAAGACCTTTCCCTTTCGCGGCCGGGGCATCGGCATGATGCCGACGCTTGCCGAGGTGCTGTCCACCTTTCCGGATCGGCGCTTCCTGATCAACGTCAAGAGCCGCGATCCGTCCGAGGGCGAAAAGCTCGCCGCCGTGCTCAACGGGCTTTCCACTGAGCGGCGGGCGGAGATCATCGTCTATGGCGGTGACGAGCCGATCGACGTGCTCCGCCGGCTCGTGCCCGATATCAAGACCGCCTCGCGCAAGAGCCTGAAGGGCTGCCTCACCGGTTATATCGGCTATGGCTGGACCGGCCTGCTGCCGAACGAGTGCAAACATGCGATGATGCTGGTGCCGATCAATATCGCGCCTTGGCTCTGGGGCTGGCCGGATCGTTTTCTCAACCGGATGGCGGATGCCGGGACCGAGGTTTTCGTTCTCGGCCCCTATCGCGGCAGCGATTTTTCCACCGGCATCGACGACCCCGCGCAACTGGCGCGGCTGCCGCCAAACTATGCAGGGGGCATATGGACGAATGAAATCGAGGCGATCGGCAGGCTTGTCAAGTAGGGTTCAGAGACTACGCGCCCGCAGCAATGCCGGGATCTCCTCCGGGGAGACCGGCTTGGAGAAGCGGAAGCCTTGCGCCTCCTCGCAATGGGCCTGGCGCAGGAAATCCATCTGGGCGTCGGTTTCGACGCCTTCGGCGAGTACCGAAAGCTTCAGCGTCTGCGCCAGCGAAATGACCGCCGAGGCGATGGCGACGGCGGTCTTGTCGCCCGGCAGAGCCTCGACCAGCGAGCGGTCCATCTTCAGGCGGTCGAAAGGGAAGGTCTTCAGCGCCGCAAGGCTGGAATAACCGGAGCCGAAATCGTCGATCGACAGGCGCACGCCCAGCCCCCGCAGCGTTTCCATCATGGCAAGCGCGCGTTCGGCATTCTGCATCACCACGCTTTCGGTAACTTCAAGCTCCAGCCAGCGGGACTGCAGGCGGTGGCGCTCCAGCGCCTCGGCGACGTGGGTTGCGAAATCCGGATCGGCGAACTGCTTGGCCGAGACGTTGACGGCGATCGTCAGAGGCGGCAGGCCCATGTCTTGCCAAAGACTCGCCTGGCGGCAGGCCTCGTTCAGCACCCAGAGGCCGAGGGGGACGATGAGGCCGGTCTCTTCGGCGAGCGGAATGAAATTAACCGGCGGCACCCTGCCCTTTGCCGGATGGTTCCAGCGCACCAGCGCCTCGAGCCCGGTGATGCGGCCGGTGGCGACATCGACCTGCGGCTGGTATTGCAGGAACAACTGCTGGCCAGTGATCGCCTGGTGCAGCTCCTCCTGCTCGCCGAGCGGCATTCCCACAGGCGTGCTGCCGCCATCGTGATGCTGCAATGTGTTGCGGCCGAGTTCCTTGGCGCGGTACATGGCGCGGTCGGCATTGGCGAGGAGCTCTTCCGAGGTCGCGCCATCGAAGGGGAAGGCCGCAACGCCGATGCTCGAGGTGACGGTGATTTCGCCGTCCGCGCCGCGGATCGGCCGGTTGATCGCCTTCTGCAGATCGCGAAGGCGGCGCGTGATGCCGGCATCGTGGCTCGACTGGTGGACGAGCACGACGAGGAATTCGTCGCCGCCGAGACGCACCACCATATCGGACGCCCTGACGCTGTTGGCCATGCGGGCGGCGATCTCTTTCAGCACCTCGTCGCCGGCGGCGTGGCCGCGGCCGTCGTTGATGTCCTTGAAATTGTCGAGATCGATATAGGCGACGGTCACCTTTCGGTTGTTGCGCCGGGCCTGGTCGAGGATGCTCGCCAGCCGTTCCTTGAGGAAGGCGCGGTTCGGCAGGCCCGTCAGATCGTCATGATGGGCCATGAAATGGATGCGGTCATCGACGCGCTTGCGCTCGATGGCGATGCCGGCGATATGGGTGGCGAGCGCCACCAGCGTCATCTCGTGCTCGGTGGGACGGCGGACTTCCCGGGAATAGAGCGCAAACGTGCCGAGCATATTGTTCTGCGAGGTGGCGATCGGCGTCGACCAGCAGGAGCGGAAGCCGAACGGGGCGATCATCGCGCGGAAATCCTCCCAGAGCGGATCGATCGTCACGTCCTCGACGATCACCGTCTGGCCGCGCCACACCGCGGTGCCGCAGGAGCCGACCTTGGGACCGATCGTGACACCATCGATCAGGCGGCTGTAGCCGCCGGGCAGATTGGGGGACGCGCCGTGATAGAGCCTGGTGCCCTCGCCGTCGAGCAGCAGCACCGATCCGTCAATCCCATCCAGCTGCGCCTCGATCATCAGCACGAGCGCCTCGAGGATCATCGGCAACGGCTCGTTGCGGGCAATCATTTCGAGCAGGCTCGCCTGGCCGCGATGCAGATCCTCCTGGCGCTTGCGTTCGGTGATATCACGGGAAACACCGATCAGGCCGATGATTTCGCCGCGATCGTTGCGCAGCGGTATCTTCGAGGTCAGCCGGCATATCGGTCTTCTGCTGCCGGGAAGGACGTAGGATTCCTCCATGTCGATGCGGGCTTCACCCGTCGCCATGATCTGCTGTTCGATATCGAAATGGCGGCACGCCGTCTCGAAATCGAACAGGTCGAAATCGCGCTTGCCGGTGATCAGCGCGGCGCTCTGCAGGCCGAGGCTGCTGGCGGTGACGGCATTGGCAAAAACGAAGCGGCTGTCACGATCCTTGACGTAGAGAAAATCCGGAAGTTCGTGAACGATTTCCTTGAGGCGCAGATTCTCGATGCCCTCGGAAAGGTGGTGGGCGGTCGATGCCATCATTGCCTCCGTCGCGGCGACGATACGCCGCGTTTCGGCCGTCAGGGCATCGGCTGATTCCCATCGCCCGGCACTCGGTTTGTGCATGCCGCCATTCTCCCCGCCGGCCGAAGGCCGTATCCCGCACCCGTCATCGTAGAAATTCCCTTAAAAGTAGTCCTCATTTCCTTCGGCTTGCTTAAATGAAAGGGTGAACAAGACGACAATATAAGCGGCGATATCCTGCCGTCGGCCTCGGCCATAACGGCAATTTCGCCCGCCGTTGCCAAGCTTGTCCCAAAAGAATACTGCGCGCTTGGCACATTTCCTGCTACGGGCGCGTTATGACAAGTGATCCCCGGATGCCTTCACGCCGCGACATGCTTCTATTCCTCGCTGCCTCGGCCGTTGCGGGAGGGGCATCGCGCACGCTTGCCTCGCCGCTGACGGCGGCCGCTCAGCCCGATCTGCGCGGGGCGATCGACGCGGTGGAATATCGCGCCATTCCCGAAAGCGGCAACCGCAAGACCCGCAACCTGCAGCAGATGATCGAACAGGCGGCACGCGAGAACCTGCCGGTCTTCCTGCCGCCCGGCACCTATCGGGTCTCCAATCTCAATTTGCCGGACAATACGCGTATCACCGGCGTTCCCGGCGCCTCGCGGATCGTCTATACCGGCGAAGGCCACCTGTTTGCGGCCGAGAACGTGCGGCGGATCGAGCTTTCCAATCTCGTCATCGACGGCGGCAACCGCTGGCTCGGCGACTATGCCGGCGGACTTTTACAATTTACCGGCGTGGACGAGGTGCTGATCGACAATTGCCAGATCGGCGGCAGCCGCAAGCACGGGCTGCAACTGGAGCGCTGCGGCGGGCGGATCGAGCGCAGCCGTATTTCAGGGGCTGTCCAATCCGGGCTTTACGCGGTGGATTCCACCACCCTCTCGGTCACCGGCAACACGGTCTCGGATTGCGGCAATGGCGGCATCCTGGTGCACCGCTGGAAGAAGGCGGAGGACGGCACTGTCGTCTCCGGCAACCGCATCTCCAATATCCGCGCCAATGACGGCGGCACCGGGCAAAACGGCAACGGCATCAACATCTTCCGCGCCGACGGCGTGATGGTGGTGAACAACCAGATCTCCGATTGCGCCTTTACAGCGATCCGCGCCAATTCTGCCTCGAACATCCAGATCAGCAGCAATCAGTGCCGGCGTTCCGGCGAGACGGCAATCTACGTCGAATTCGCATTCGAGGGCGCCGTCGTTTCCGCCAATATGATCGACGGGGCGGCAAACGGCATCTCGATCGCCAATTTCGACGAGGGCGGCCGGCTGGCGAGCGTCACCGGCAACGTCGTGCGCAACCTGACGCTAAAAGGCCCCTATCAACACGAGGTCGGTTTCGGCATCGGCATCGCGGCGGAGGCCGATACGCTGATTTCAGGCAATGTGATCGAGGGCGCGCCGCGCTGGGGCCTGCAGATCGGCTGGGGTCCTTATCTGCGCAACGTCGTTGTGACAGGCAATGTGGTGCGCAAGGCGCCTGTGGGATGCGCGGTCTCGGTCGCCGATGGCGCAGGAACCGCCGTCATCACCGACAACATCTTCCAGGAGACCGCCGAAGGGGCGGTTTTAGGATTCCAATGGGAGAAGAAGGTCTCCGGCGAGATGGCGGGCGGCGGCACGCCCTATGCGCAGCTCACCGTCGAGCGGAACCGCGTCTCCTGAGGAGCACGTCGTCATCCACGGTCAATTTCCATCGGTTATCGCGCCTGATAGGTGCCGGTGACGGTCGCTTCCTCCAATGTGTGTTTCTTTGCCTCTGCCCACATCACGCCTATGCCGGCGGCATCGGGAATCGAAAGTGTCGGCACGTCGAGAGCAGCGAGGCGGAAGATATAGCGATGCGGGGGATCGCCGGGCGGCGGTTGCGGGCCGTCATAACGGGCGTGGCCGAAATCATTCTGATAGAATCGCGGCGCATGCTCCGGCGCCGTATCGGCACTTTCGTCAAGAGCAGTCCACTCAGCCGGGATGTTGGCGATCCCGCAATGGCGGAACGTGCCATGAGGGGCGTCCGGATCCTCGACCACCAGAGCGAAGCTCCTGGTTTTGTCAGGAGCTTCGCTCCAGGCCAGCGGCGGGAAGAGGTTCTCGCCCGTTCGCGCATATTTCGCAGGAATCGGCTGGTCTTGGGCAAAAGCTTTGCTGATCAATGTCAAAGCCATGACGTTCTCCTTCCCTCTCAGGGGCGACCGCTTCCCTTTTTATGCCCGCTTTCCTGATTGCGGCCGCGCACAATGCTCCGATCCTCGTTTCCGGAATCGGTGCCGGTCTTCAGATCGCTTCCTTTTCGATAAGCTTCTTTCGCCTGTTCATTGCGGTGCAGATCCGCCGCCGCGTCGAAGGCCTCGTCGGCATTGGCGGTTTTCTCGCGTTTTTCGATGATGCGAAGCTGCTGTTCATGCGTCTTCTTCCCCGTCATGACATTCTCCTTTTGTTGCAGGTGTATGTTTTGGGGTGCGGTTGATCGCTGTGGACACCTTGGGGGTTCCAATCTCCGAGTCGAACCCGCTGGCGTTGCCATTGTTCCTTCGAAACGGCAGCAATTGTGCTTCGATCTTTGCGGGCGGGGAAGTGCATCCGAACTGAGCCCTGGTCGGTCCAAGCACTCGCATCAAAAGCTTTCATCATCCCATTAGCGGCAGGGACTTTTCGCAACCCGATCCAGCATTTACGCTCTCCTGGACAAATATCGAGGGGATATCCATCATGCTGACAGTCTACGGGGTCTATCGCTCGCGCGCTTCGCGTGTCTACTGGATGGCCGAGGAGCTTGGGCTCGAATTCCGGTCGGTGCCAGTGCTGCAGGCAAGGCGGCTCGCAGATCCGCTGGCGCCGGAGGCGGCGCTTAACACGCACTCGCCTGACTTCGCTGCCGTCAATCCGATGGCGCAGATTCCCAGCATCAGGGACGGCGAGTTCGTTATGCACGAGTCGCTCGCCATCAACCTCTACCTCGCGCGCAAATATGGCGGACCGCTTGGCGGGCAAACCGTCGAAGAAGACGGATTGCTGACAATGTGGACGGTCTGGGCGGCGTCGCAGGTCGAACCGCAGACGGTGAAGATCGTGCTCACTTACGATGACGGGCTCGAAAACAGCGAAGACGGCAAGCAGACGATCGCCGTCGCCTGTCGCCTGCTGCGCAGGCCGCTGGCGGCTCTCGAAAGCCACCTTCACGGCCGGCAATGGATCGTCGGCGACCGCTTCACCGTCGCCGATCTCAACATCGCCGAGGTGCTGCGCTACGCCCAGAGCGAAGAGGCCCTGTTCGACGCGCATCCGAATATCAAAGCCTGGATCGAGCGCTGCCAGTCCCGCCCGGCCTACAAGGCGATGCAAGCAACGCGTGCCAAGGAGCCGGTCGAGGTTTGAAAACTACGTGAAAAGCGCCAGCGTGCCGGCCATTTCCTCACGGATCCAGGCCTTGAAATCCTTGACCTTCTTCGGCTCGCGCGTGCCTTCGGCGGTGACGAAATAGTGACCGAAGCCGGTGCGGGCGCGAATGCCGAATGGGGCGACGAGCCGGCCCTCGACGAGCGCGAAGCCGGCAAGGGTCTGCCAGGCCAGCATGACGCCCTGGCCGGCGATCGCCGCATCGAGGCAGAGCGAGGCATCGTTGAAGACGTGGCGGGTCGAAAGGGTGGCGCCGGATAGTCCGGCCTCGCGCATCCAGACCTCCCAGGTAAACATGGCGCGGCCATCGATGATGGCAGGCAGTGCGAGGATATCGGCGGGCTCCTTCAATGTCGCCGCCATCTCGGGGGAACAGACGGGAAAGACCTCCTGCTCCAACAGCAGCTCGGCCTTCACGTCAGGCCACTTGCCGCTGCCGACGCGGATGCCGATATCGACGTCGCAAAGCGCCGGATTGACGAGATTGGTGGTCGCATCCAGCCGCAGCTTGATGTCGGGATGACGCTCGGCGAAGCGATCGAGCCGGCAGACGAGCCAGCGTGCGGCGAAAACCGGCGCTACCGAGATCGTCAGGATCGTATCGTCCTTGCGGCTGGCGATCGACACCGCCGCCGAAAGACGGGCAAAACCCTCGTCGAGCGCCAGAAGAACCGGCCGGCCGGCTTCAGTGGCGATCATTCCCCTGGCGGTGCGCTCGAAGATCACCTGACCGAGCTGGGCTTCGGCCTTGATCACCTGCTGGCTGACGGCGCCGACCGAGACGCCGAGCTCGTCGGCGGCGGCCTGCAGCGAGCCGAGACGGCCGACGGCTTCCAGCGCCCGCAGGCCGTTGAGATGGACCATATTCAGGTTCTTCATATAGTTTTTCTATACCGCCTCAGCGTTATTCTCAATTGAAAATCTGCCTGGCGGGGCCGACATTGCAAGCATAGGCAATCTAGAGCGTTGGCCGGTAGGATGGCTCGGAGGCCGAGCGCCGATGGGCGATCACCGCGCCACGGAAGAAAGCGAGGCAGGCCATGTCGTTGCTGAAGTTCTTCTTGAGGCCCGTCCTTCATCTGGGCAATGCGGAAATTGCCGATGCCCCAGCCTGGAAGGACGATCCGTTGCGGCATCCCGAGGTCGAGCGCATGTCGATGCGCGAAATCGCCGATCTGCCGCTCGGGATGCCGGTTGGCTTTCAAGCGGAGGCCAAGCCGCCGCTGGCGAAATGCGCATGAAAATATGATAGCTTCGCCCTGGCAGAAAGGGTGGAACCATGGCCTGTCATGTCGATGCGATCTTCGAACGCCTGAAGCGGCTGGCGGCGGAAGCCGGGCTGCCTGATGTCGAGGAGAGCACCTCCTACGGCAATCCGGCGCTGAAGGTCGGCGGCAAGGGCTTCGTCGCGGTGAAGAATGCAGAGACGATCGTGATCTCGATTTCGCTCGACGACAAGGATCACCTGCTGGAGATGGCGCCCGACGTCTATTTTCAAACCGATCATTATGTCGGCTGGCCGCATCTGCCGGTGCGCGCCGCCGTGATCGGCGACGAGGAATTGCGGCTGCGGCTGATCGGCGCCTGGCTGTTCCGGGCGCCGAAAAAACTTGCCGCCGGATTTAAGGATCAGGCCCGGTCGTAGGCCAGCGCCCGCTGGACGGCGGGACGCTGCAGCATGCGGGCGTGATGGTCGCTCGCCTTTTCGAACCGGGCGGGATCGACGCCGTCCGACGGCAGCCAGTCGGTCATGACGAAGAGGTAGGGATCGGCGAGCGAATAGGCCTCGCCCATCACCCATGGGCCTTCGAACATCGTCTGCTCGATCAGCGTAAAACAATCGGCCATATTCTCAGGCACCTTGGCCTTCATCGCCTCGATTGCCGCCGGCTCGTCGGCCCAGCGCGAGCCGCGCGGGCGATGGGCATGGTTCACATGCACGGTCGAGCAGATATAGCTGTTGAAGGACTGGAGCCTGGCAAATTCGAAGGCATCGTCAAGCGGCGCCAGCTTGGCGGCCGGCGCGCTCTGGGCGATATAAGTCAGGATCGCCGGCGTTTCCGTCAGCACGCCGCGCTCGGTGACAAGTGCCGGCACACGGCCTTTCGGGTTGATCTGCAGATAATCCGGCGAGCGCTGCTCGCCGTCGCGGAGACTAATCTTCCTGACAACGAAGGCCAGGCCGGATTCTTCCAGGGCAATAAGGCTTGCGAGCGCGCAGCTTCCCGGCGCGTAGTAGAGTGTCAGCATTGGTTTCGACTCCCTTTCGGCAAGGGTTATAGCGCAGCGGTGCGCGCGTCGGAACTGGTGAGATTGGGTTTTGACGTCCATCGGGACAAGTGAGGTGCGTTGAGCGCGAGCGAAGGGCAATGAATGGTGTGCCGTGCAGCCCCTCAACCGCCTGCCGGCACCTTCTCCCCGCTGGGGAGAAGAGATTCGTGGCAGCGCCTCACTTCCAAGCGTCTGTTGAAACGAGGGCAATCGGCTTGCTCCCTCTTCTCCCCAGCGGGGAGAAGGTGGCCCGAAGGGTCGGTTGAGGGGGTGAGCGGCAAAGCCGCGAATGGCCTGAGCGCAAGCGAAGGGCAATGTAGAGGCGCGCGGGTGAGCAATCCGCTCAGCCGCAGCCCGGCACATCCTCCAGCCTGTGCCAGACCGGGATGCCGCGTTCCCGGGCGATGCGGACGTCGTTGTCCGCTCCCTTGGAATCGCCGGGCAGGCGCAGCACGCCCTCGCAGAGCTGCAGCAGCCGGCCGGCGACCGGGTGGAAGATCTCTTCGTAGAGCGCGTCGCCGACCGACCGGCCGCCGGCGGCGTGCCAGATCGGCAGGGCCACCCATTCGCCGATCATCGGCACATGGCCGGCCTCAAACAGCGCGTGCGAAGGCGCTTCCAGCCGCTTCAGGTTGGCGGCCATCTTTTCCGGGTCGTCGCCCGTTCCGGACCGATAAGGCCCGGCAATCAAAATCAACATGATCCACTCCTTCGCTCCGCTTTATGCGTGAGCACTTTCCCGGCCTCATGCACGGGATTTCATGAAAATGCACGATATTTCTTGAATGTCGAGTCATTTCGTGCAATATCGGGCTATTATGTTTAATTTCGTGCAGAGATCCGATGCTGACAACGCAACGCAAGACCCTCATTCTCGACATCCTGCGCCATGACGGCCAGGTGATCGCCAAGCGCGTCGCCGAGGATTTCGCGCTTTCGGAGGACACGATCCGCCGCGACCTCAGGGAAATGGCGGCGGAGGGGCTGCTGAAACGGGTGCATGGCGGGGCAATGCCGCTGGCGCCTGACTTGCCTGATTTCACCGCGCGGCGCGGCGTCTCGTCGCAGATCAAGGCGCGGCTTGGCGCGGCGGCGGCGGCGATGGTGAAGCCCGGACAGATGATCTTCCTCGACGGCGGCACGACGACGGCGGAGATCGCCAGGCACTTGCCGCACGACATGCCGCTGACGGTTGCAACCCACAGCCCGACGATCGCCGCCGAACTCGAACACCATCCGACGGCCGAGGTGATCCTCACCGGCGGACGGCTCTACAAACATTCGATGGTGGCAACGGGAGCGGCAGCGGCGGCAGCGATCTCGCAGCTTCGCCCCGACCTCTTCTTCCTCGGGGTGACTGCAGCGCATCCGGTGCACGGGCTTTCCACCGGCGATTTCGAGGAAGCGGCGATCAAGCGGCATATCGCCCGCTGCTCGGCTGAAACGCATGTGCTGCTGACCGAAGAGAAATTCGACCTCGTCTCGCCCTGCCCGGTGCTTGGCATTTCCGAGGTGGCGGGGCTGATCGTGCCCGTGGAGATGACGGCGGAAAAGCTGAAACCCTATCGCGATCTCAACGGCGCAATCGCCGCAGCATGATGGTGCTGCGAGAGGGCTGTGGTGCTGCAGCATGCGGCAGGAGGCTTGCGGCAAGGGCCGCGATGAAGGCCGCCAGCACGGCATAGGCCGGCGCCATGCTGCCGGTTCCAAGGGTGAGCACAGTCTGCAGATAGGGTTGCGCCAGCGCGATGATGACGGAAAGTGCCGGCATGTCGAGCAGGGTCCCGGCGATCCGCGACAGTTCCGGCATAAAGGCCGCACCGGCAAGCGCGCCGTAGACCGCCGTCAGGCGGAGTGTGAGGCGCAACGGCACGGAGGCTGCAAGCGGCAGCCTGTCGCCATCCTCGACGGCAATCACGAGATAGGCTGCGAAAGCCGCCAGAAACAGCAAGGCGACGGGCAGTGCCGCCAGGGTAGCGGGTTGCGTCAGAGCCGCCGCATCCGCCGCCAGGAAGAGCAGGATCGGCGTGGAGGCGACGAACCAGACAGCGGCGACCGGTCCCCAGAACCAGATGAGCGAGAGAGCGTGAAGACGGAGCAGTGTCGCCATGAAGAGCATGCCGATCGCAGCCCAGATGCAGGCGGGTTTCAACATGCCCGATATCAGCCGGAGAACCGGCTCGCAGGCGCCGGCCATATCGCCGCAGCCGGACAGCTGGATCGTGAGCCAGGTGATATAATCGAGGCTCAGCGCGGCGAACATGAAGATGCCGATCCCCATCAGCATCCACCAGAGATAGCGGCCTGCAAACATGCCCTGCCCTCACGGCTTCCAGGACTGTGCTCACGTCGCCGCGAAAGGGTGCATCCGCGATCGCAGGACGTACTCCTTTATATTAGGCAATTCTTATTTTTCTAATAACTTATATATGAAAGCTCGCACTCACCCGGCCAAGGCGGAGGTGACCCTGATATCGCCGACATGGATACCGTTCCAATTGCGCATCGGCGTTGCGGCATAGGCCATCAGGGCCGCGTGCACCTCATCTCCCGTCTCGAAGAAACGGGCGAGTGTCGCGGCCACCATGGCTTCGGCGGCGCGGGTCATGCCATCCTCGCATTTGAGCGCGATGGCGATGCCCTTTTCCGGAATCGCGGCACAGAAGACGCCCTCAGCACCTGTCTTGACGAAGATGCGGCCTGGGGCGATCTGCATCAGCTTGGTGCAGGCGCGGCCCGAACCCGCGACATAGAAAGGTTCGGCGATGCAAGCCTCGATCACCCTGCGGGATGCCTTGGCGCGCAAAGGTTCCAGGCCGATGCCGGTCGCCATCTTGGCGAAACCGTGGGCAAGGCTCCTGAGCGGCACGGCATAGGTCGGAATCGAGCAGCCATCCGTGCCGCAGCTTTCCGCGCCGAGCACGGCGCCGGTCAGGCTTTCCATCGCCGCGCGGATCTCGACCTGCAGCGGGTGCTGATAGCCGACATAGCCCGTCGGATCGATGTCCTGATGGCAGCAGGCGCAGATGAAGCCGGCATGTTTTCCCGAGCAATTGTTGTGCAGCGCGGTTGGCGCATCGAGCGTGCGGGCCTGATGGATCAGGACTTTCTGGTTCATCGACCAATGGGCACCGCATTCCAGCATTTCAATATCGCGGCCGGCGCGCGACAGCATAGAGGCGGCAAGCGCCACATGCTCGTCCTCGCCATTATGCGAGGCGCAGGCCAGCGCCAATTCCTTGTCGCCGAAGCCATAGGCATCGGCCGCACCGCTCTCGACCAGCGGCAGCGCCTGCATCGCCTTGCAGGACGAGCGCGGGAAGACCGCAGCTTCGATGTCGCCCAGCGAGAAGACAAGCTTGCCATCGCCATCGACCACAGCCACCGCGCCGCGATGGCGACTTTCGACGAGCAGGCCGCGGGTGACTTCGACGGTGACGGGATTGGTCATGAGCTTTTGTCCGGATGCTGGCGGGATGAGGCAGCCATAACGCGTCACGCGGGGAAAGCCAACGGGGTTGACGTGACGTCGGGGCTCGGGCGGCTGCGCGGGTGCCTGGTGATAGTGCACCGGCTCTATCGGTGGCTGGGCGTCACCGCATATTCCGTCATCCTCGGCCTTGAGCCGAGGATCCATGCCCGCTGCCGGTGGAGGCCGGCGTAGATCCTCGGGTCAAGCCCGAGGAAGACGGAGGGTGGGGTGAGCCTCTGGAGCAAGTACAGCCAAGTCGACCGAATTGCGCCTCCTGCGGGTCGCGCCGCAACCTCCGCCATCCCAGGCCTTGAGTTTGGACCCATCGGGACGCTATCGTGCAGTCGGGTTCACATCCCAAAGGGATTGTTGCAAGCAGGCCTGTCTATGACCGAATCCATATTGTTGGCATTTTTGACGATTGTCTCTTTGGGTCTGGCGTCTTGGCTGGCACGCCGGCCGGCAAAGGCGAGCGTTGGAATAATCCTCGGAACACTTCTGGGGCTAGCGCTGATCGTCAGCACGTCAGCTCTGGTCGGATTTTTGGGAAAGGTGCTTCCCTTCGGGCAAATCGACTTCTGGCTGTCTAATTTGGTCGCGACATTCTGAGCTAGGCGCTCAGCCCGCTGTGGGGTCGGATCGCGATCACATCGTCCAAATATTCATCACATAAATTGACCGAGGCGATCGAAAACTATCGTTTCTCTGATGGGTCCGATGCGACTAAGAGTGGTGCATCAGGAACCGCTCCCCATGCCATCCACCTTTTCCTTGATCCTTCGTGACAACAGGATCCGCATCCCAACCGTGACCCTCGTCGCGCTCGCCTTCACCTATGCGTCGACCGCGCCCTATCAGTCGATCATCGGGATCAACGAACTGGGCTTGAGCAACGGCGCCTATTCGGCGCTGGTGTTTTTCTCGGCGATCGTCAACGTTACCACGAGCCTGACGTTCGGCATCTGGTCGGACAGGCTGAAGGAGCGCCGGCCGCTGGTGCTAGGGCTTTCCGTCGCCGGCATGCTCGGCTTCGGGTCGATCGCGCTCATTCATTGCCCCGCGGTCTTCATCTTCTCCACGCTGTTGCTGGTGCCGATGAGCAATTCCACCTATTCGCTGCTGTTCGCCAGCCTGCGCGCCAGGACCAACCAGATGGACCGCGGCCAGGGGGCGGCGATCACCGCAATGGTGCGGGCGCTCTTTTCCGGCTCGTGGGCGCTGGCGCCGGGGTTGATCGGCCTCTATCTCGTCAGTTCGCCGTCGATGACACCTGCCTATGGGATCGCGGCATTGGCAAGCTGCACCTGCTTCTGCCTGTATTTCTTCTTCGCACCCGGAAATGGCTCCGGCGGCCCTGCCCCCGATCCAGTCGGCTTCTTTGCTTCGCTGAAACGGATTTTCGTGCCGCATGTGCTGTCGCGGGTCATCGTCATGGCGATGCTGTTCGGGCTGCAGCGGCTGAACGCCATGCTCCTGCCGCTGATCATCACCCATGCGGCCGGCGGCACCGTGGTCGATGTCGGCTTCATTGCCGGCTTGACCGCCTTGCTCGAGATGCCGTTCATGATGATGTGGGGCTTTGCGCAGCGCCGCTTCCGAAGCGCACATGTGCTCGCCTTCGGCGCGCTGATCTATTGCGTCTATCTGCTGCTGCTCGGTTTTGCTTCCGCACCCTGGCACGTCTACGCACTCCTCCTCTTCAATGCCTGCGGGGCGGCAGCGATCCTCAGCGTGCCAATCACCTATCTGCAGGACCTGATCGCAGACCGGCCGGGGCTCGGAACCTCGCTGATCTCGCTGAACACGTTCATTGGGGTTGGCGTCAGCGCCGGCCTCTTCGCCTTCGGCACCGCGATCACCGATTATTCCGGCACCGCCTTCGTCGGCGCGGCCGCGGGTCTCGCATCGATCGGAGTGCTGCTCTATCTCGAAAGCGGCAGGCGGCAGGCGCGGCAGCCCGCGTGAAGTGCGACGATCTACAGACGTCAACCGGGCGTGATGCGATAGGCGCAGCGGCGGGCGCCGGCGAGGATGTGTTCGCTGCGTTCGACCTTAGCACTGAGGACCGCGCGGAAGGTTTCGAGTTCGGAGCGGCAGAAGCCGGCGCAGGCGGTGGCGGCGGCGCAGATCGGGCAGTGATTTTCCACCAGCATGAAGGAGCCGTCCGCTTGCTGCCAGCAATCGGCCATATAACCCTCCCGGGTGCGGATGCCGGCAAGGGCCTCGACGCGCGCGGCAAGATCATGCGCCGGGCTGAGCTCCTCCCGATAGCGCTTCAGCGTCGCGGTCTCGCGGGCGGAAATGACGGTGTCGAGGGCTGCGGGGCCGAGCTGTTCGACGAGCGTGCCGAGGAGATTTGCCGTCAGCTCGGCGTGGCCGTCAGGGAACTGGCGGTTGCCGCTCACTGTGAGATGCCAGAGCTGACGCGGCCGGCCGCGGCCCGCGCCGGCAACGGCGACCGGTTCCACCAGCCCCTCCTCCGCCATCTTCGAAAGCTGTTGGCGGGCGGCCTCGCCCGATATGCCGAGCGCGTCGCCGATCGCGGCGGCGAGCTGCGGGCCGTCGGTCTTTATCAGGATCAGGATCCGGTTGGCTGGGGACTGGCGCATATTTTCCAAGTCAAGTCTTGTTTTAATCAAGGCGGCATGTAATTTTCCAATTTATAACTTGGAATATAAACCTTCGCCAGTAAAAATCTCGGGGTCCTCCCATGTCGAATATCGACCAGACTGCAGCCATCCCCAGCGCCAGCTCCGTCTTCCGCCTCTTCCTGCCCGAGCACCTGCCGGCAACCTTGATGCTGGCGGGCGGCGTGACGCTTTATGCGGTGGAGAGTTACATCATGGCGACGATCGCGCCTTCGATCGTGCGCGATATCGGTGGCCTTGCGCTTTTTTCCTGGGTCACCAGCCTGTTCGTCGCCGCCGCCGTGCTCGGCTCGATCTTCGTCGCCATGCGGCCGCGCGGCATCGGGCTTCGATCCGTCTATGTGATCGCAGCACTGGTCTTCGGCGCCGGCAGCCTGATTGCCGCAGCCGCACCGTCGATGCCGGTGGTGCTGATCGGACGCGCAGTGCAAGGTCTCGGAACCGGCGCACTTGCCGCACTCGGCTATGCCTTCATTCGCTTCGTTTATCCCGAGCCGCTGTGGCCGAAGGCCTCGACGCTCTATGCGGCAATCTGGGGGGTCTCGACCGTCATCGGGCCGACACTCGGCAGCTTCTTTTCTGCGGGCCACGCCTGGCGCTATGCTTTCGTCGTGCTCGTGCCGCTCGGCCTGCTGATGGCGTTCCTGGCGCCGCGGCTGTTGCCCGACGTCGATGACGACCGCGAGCAGGCAAAAACCCCGGTTGCGCAGATCGGGCTGCTGCTTGCCGCCGTGCTGATGGTGAGTGCGGCCGGCGCGATCGAGGCGACAGCCACGAAGGTCGCGCTGATCGCGGCTTCGGTCGTCGCTGTCGCCGGCATGCTCTTCATCGAGGGCCGAAGCCCGAACCGGCTGCTGCCCTCCGGCGCCGTCAGCCTTTCCCAACCGATTTCACGGGTCTACCTGGCGATGCTCGCCATGACCGTCGTTCTCGTCAGCGACATCTTCATTCCCTATTTCCTGCAAACCTTGCATGGGGTGCCGGCGATCGTCTCGGGTTATCTCGTAGCGCTCGTCGCCCTCGGCTGGACCTTCGCGGCCTTCCTCAACGGCTCGTGGGCCGGCGGCCGAGCCTATTGGGCAATCGTCATTGGCGCCCTCATCGAGGCGGCGGCGACTGCTTGCCTCGCCGTCTTCCTCGCCAAGGACAATCCCGAGGGGCATATGCTCCTCATCGTGCCGGCGGCGATCGGCATGTTCATGATGGGCTTCGGTATCGGTCTCGGCTGGGCGCATCTGGTCGCCATGGTTTTGAGGCTCGTCGCCGACAACGAGAAGGACAAGGCTTCTGCCGCGATCCCGACAATGAGTTCGCTCGGCGGGGCGTTCGGGGCCGCCTTTGCCGGCGTCATCGCCAATGGCGCCGGCCTCGTTCATCCCGGCGGCATATCAGGCGCGCTGTCGGCGGCGCACTGGCTCTATCTGCTGATGGCGCTGCCCGGTGTTCTCGCCGTCGGCATCTCGCTAACGCTAGAGCGCCGCGCGTCCGACGGGACGCGCTAAGGACGCTCTATCTCTTTGTTTTGGCGGAATTCCCGGCAAAAGCGCTTCGCGCTTTGCCTGGCAAAACCGCTGCACACTTTTGCTGGAATTGCTCTAGCCGACGCGCAGCATGACCTTGCCGACATGGCTGCCCTCTTCCAGCAGCCGGTGGGCTTCGACGACCTCTTCGAAGGCAAAGAGCTTGTGGATGACCGGGGCGACGGTGCCGGCTTCCAGCAGCGGCCAGACCTCGGAGAGCAGGTCGTCGCGGATGGCGCGTTTTTCTTCCGCCGTGCGCGGCCGCATGGTGGAGCCGGTGACCGTCAGGCGCTTGACCATGATCGGCGAGAGATTGACCTTTTCGGTGACAGCGCCGCCGAGGAAGGCGATGATCGACAGGCAGCCATCCCTTGCCAGCGAGGCGATGTTGCGCTCGAAATAGGAGGCGCCGATCATATCGAGGATGATATCGACGCCATGGCCGGTCTCGGCCTTGATCACCTCGGCGAAATCCTCGGTCCTGTAGTTGATCGCGCGCTTGGCGCCGAGCCTCTCGCAGGCCTCGCATTTCTCCTTCGAGCCCGCCGTCGCGTAGACCTCGGCGCCGAAGGCGCGGGCGAGCTGGATCGCCGTCGTGCCGATGCCGCTTGAACCGCCATGGATCAGCACCGTCTCGCCTTCCGTCAACCCGGCCATCTGGAAGAGATTGGCCCAGACGGTGAAGAAGGTCTCAGGCAAAGCTGCCGCCTTCACCGCGTCATAGCCCTTGGGAAAGGGCAGGATCTGGCCTGCCGGCAGCAGGCAATATTCGGCGTAGGCGCCACCATTGGCGAGGCCGCAGACTTTGTCGCCGACGGCATGGCCGCTGACGCCCGAGCCGACGGCAACGATTTCGCCCGACAATTCCAGGCCGAGGATCGGGCTCGCATCCTTAGGCGGGGGATAGCTGCCCAGGCGCTGGGCTATATCGGGGCGGTTGACACCGATCGCCTCGGCGCGCACCAGGACCTCTCCGTCGCCGGGCACAGGAAGCGGACGCCTGCCAATCGCCATCACCTCCGGTCCGCCGAAGGACGGCAGATCGACGAAACGCATATCCTGAGGCAAAGGCATGACCGGCTCCTCCCTAATCGAAAGCAACCGGAATAAATCAGCCCCGCAGGCTTGGGAAGGCACGATGTGGCAAAGGCGTCAATTCGCCTCGCCCAGCAAATGGAAGACGAGACCTTCCTCGCTGTCCTTGGCGGCCGACTTGATGATGGCGATTTCGGCGCTGACGCGGTTGATATCGTCGACGACGAGGCCTTGTGGCAGTTCGATGACGCCGATCGAGCAGCGCATCAGCGGGAACAAAGCTTCGGCGCCGGTGCGGTCGTGACCGAGGATACGGCCGGCGGCACGGTCTTCATCGGAATAGAAATCCCGCACATCGTCATGAAAATCGCTGATCAACCGGTCGAGGATTTCCGTCAGCTCTTCCTTGTTCCAGCCGACGACGCCGATGAAAAAATCGTCGCCGCCGACATGGCCGAGGAAATGCCGCTCGGCGAAGAAATAGCGGCGCATCAGCGCGGCAAACAGCGAGATCGCGTGGTCGCCGAGATGGAAGCCATAGGCATCGTTGAACGGCTTGAAATTGTCGAAGTCGCAATAGCAGAAGTGGCGGAGCTCATCGCCGTCGCGGCCGGACTGGCGCATGAAATCGCGAATGGCGCGATTGCCCGGCAGGCCGGTCAGCGGGTTCTGGTCCTGCGCGGTCTTCAGCTGTTTCTCGTTGATGACCTTGATCAGCGAGGCGGCGGAGACGACGCCGGCATAGCGCATATTGTCGGTCAGGATCAGGCAGTTGCTGCCTTCCATATTGGCGAAGATCACCATCAACTGCTCGGCGTCGCTGTCGAGGCCGACGATCGGCGCCATCTCGACGAAATGCGAGATGCTGCGCTCATACATCTTGTTCTTTAAGAGATCGCGGCCGAAGGGCTGGTAGATATATTCCTTGAGATGATGCTCGTGAATGATGCCACGCGGCTCGTCGTTGGCGTTGAGGACGGGAAAGTAGGCCTGGCGCGGATTGCGGCGGAAGAGTTCGAAGACGCTGTCGATGCTGTCGTTCTCGTAGACCGTCGGCAGCAGCTCGATCTGCTTGCGGATGAGGATTTCGTCGAGCGACTGGCTGCCCCGCTTGCTCTTGCCGAGCTCCTGCAGATGCGGAAAGGACGGCGCCAGCTCCGATATATGCGTCGTCGGGCGGGAGATGAACCAGCCCTGGACGAGGTCGACGCCATATTCGCGGCAGGCGATGAATTCGGCCTCGGTCTCGATGCCTTCGGCGATGACGCGCGTGCCGAGCACATGGGCGATGTTGACGATGCTCTTCAACAGATGGCGCTTGCGCGGGCTGCGATCGATCTCGGCGACGAAATGGCGGTCGATTTTGAGATAATCGACGGCATAATCGCAGAGCAGCTTCATCTCGCCGTGACCGACGCCGAAATCGTCGATCGCCAGCTTGAAACCGGCCTTGCGCAGCCTGGAAACCAGGCCGGAAAATTCCGGCACGCTGGTATTATCGAAACGTTCGGAGAATTCGAAGCAGACGGAGGATGGCGGAATATTGGCCTTGCGCAAGTGTTGCAGCAGGGTCTCGACCAGGCTTTCGCCATGTGGAATGAGCCGCACATCAAGATTGAGGAACAGCGTCGAGGTGGAGAAATTCGACAGCGTCGCGAATTTGGCAAGGGCGCGGCTCGCGACCATCTGTTCGAGCTGCAGCAGCTGGCCGGCCTGGTGAGCCTCGTCGAGGATGTCGACCGGCGTCTCGTAGCCGATGCGATCCTGGCCGCGCATCAGGGATTCGTAGCCGAAAACCGTGCCGGTGCCGGCCTCGACGATCGGCTGGAAGGCATTCTCGACCACAAGCTTGGCAAGGGTTACGATCTGATCGCTGGCGTAGCGGCGCAGGACATCCGGCGCGACGGTGGCAGCCAAGGACACCCCAGTCTTCACGTGGCCGGTCTTCATTGGGGTTGATCTCCACTGTGACTTGTTCTTTTTCGCCAGGAACATGCCGCAGAAGGATCAATGAAGTCTTTCGCCAATGTGAAAGTTTTATGAAACGCGCAAGGGTGTCCCACGCGCTCCGCGTTTATTCAATTTTTCCAATGCAATCAAATGCTTGTTCAGGCCGAGCGACGGCGCTCCGCCTCGTGATCGGCGAACATGTCGGCGACGCATCTGCCGCCGGATGGAGTGCCGTCGTCAAGAATATCGTCCCGGAACTCATTGAGCTTGCGGGTGCTATCCCAAAGACGGAGCGCCTCGCGGACGACCTCGCTGCTCGAGGCATAACCGCCATTATCGACGGCGGCGCGGATGCCCGCTGCCTGTTGCGGAGAGATGGAAACGGTGACCATCGGCATGAACTTCCTCCCTTTTCTGATCAGGCAGAACCCTGCCTCTGGGGGACGCATGACCATTTTCAGCATTCTCGGCGATCTCGCCGGTGCCTTGGTGCATTCGCACATCGGACCATCCGTGTGCTGGGATTGGCCCGTAACCCCTTAAGTCTAATCCCCTGTCATAGTCTTGTCAAAAAAGAACGGGCCTTGTCAAAAAAGAACGGTCAGCGGCATCAGTTTCAACTGCGGATGCCAAGACCGAAGGCAATCATCGTCGAACCCTGGACGATAAGATCGGCGGCCAGGAACAGGCCAAGTATCCACAAGCTATTCACCGGCCAGCCGAGCGCGATGACGAAACCCGCAAGGGCGGTGATGACGCCGCTTGCGACGATCCAGCGCCAGCCCTTGGTGGGCTTCATGCGCATGCCGACCCAGGTGCGGAAGACGCCGGCGACGACGAGTGCCAGCGACAGAAACAGCGTCAGCGCCGCCGAAGTCAGGATCGGATTGACGAAGGCGCAGATGCCGGCAAGCACATAAAGCAGGCCACTCAGTATCCAGAACAGCACGTGATCCCAGCCGCGCACCTGGAAGGCATGGACGAGATAGATCACGCCGCCGAACAGCATGAGCATGCCGACATAATAGACCGAGACGACGGTGGCGAGCATCAGATTGCCGAGCGCGATCAGACCGCAGACGAGCAGCAGCACGCCGAGGCCGGCAAACCAGATCCATTTCGACTGCAGCGAAGATGTCGGCGTTCCCTCGAAGACATCGGCCATGACGCACCTCCTGACAGGTTCGAATATGCTGCAGCAATTCGGGAGGGAAAGATCTGCGTTCGAGCAAATCGGTAAAGATTTTTATTGATTGATCAGTCAATCAAAAATAACCTGCCGCTGACTTCAAAGGAGTGGTCTGTTGCCGAAGGTCGGAATGGAGCCGGTGCGCCGCAAGGCGCTTGTCGATGCGGCGCTGCGGGTGATCGGCGATCACGGCTCGCTTGCCGTCACCATGTCCGACATCGCCCGGCAGGCGGGCGTGTCGCCGGCCCTGGCGCATCACTATTTCGGCAGCAAGGAGCAATTGCTGATCGAAACGATCCGCTCGCTTCTCCGACAGTTGCGCAGCGATACGGTGGCGGCACTCAAGGCCGCCAGGACGCCGCGCGCCCGGCTTTCGGCCGTCATCCGCGTCAGCTTCCACGCCGATCAGTTCGCGCCGGAGACGATTGCCGCCTGGCTTGCCTTTTACGCCGAAGCGCAGCGCTCGGAAGAGACGCGGCGCTTCCTGGTGATCTATGCGCGGCGGCTGCGCTCCAATCTGCTGGCCAATCTGAGAGTGCTGTTGCCAGATGACGCCGTAGAACGCATCGCCGAAGGCGCTGCGGCGATGATCGACGGGCTGTATATCAGGCAAAGTCTGAAATCCGCGCCGATCGGCATTGAAGCCTCGATCGCGCTGACGGAAGATTATCTGACGACGCAGTTGCGAGGATTTGGACGATGATCATATCCGCTCCCTCATTCCTGTGCTTGTCACAGGAATCCAGTGCGCCCAAGTCCTTGGGCACGAGAGGGAATATTTTCCAAAATAAAGAGTCATTCACCGCGCGGACGCGCGGTGGCGGGATTCCTGTGACGAGCACAGGAATGAGGGCGTTTTCATTATGCCGTGGCCGACAAAACGAAGGACAAATGACATGAAAGCCCAGCCGAAAGCCTCGCACTTCATCGACGGCGAATATGTCGAGGATACCGACGGCACCGTCATCGAGAGCCTCTATCCCGCGACCGGCGAGGTGATCGCCCGGCTGCATGCCGCAACGCCTGCGATCGTCGAGCGGGCGATCGCAGCCGCCAAACGCGCCCAGCCGGAATGGGCGGCGATGAGCCCGATGGCGCGTGGGCGCATCCTGAAACGGGCGGCCGACATCATGCGCGAGAGAAACCGGGCGCTGTCCGAACTCGAGACTCTCGATACCGGCAAGCCAATCCAGGAGACTGTTGTCGCCGACCCGACCTCGGGTGCCGATGCCTTCGAGTTCTTCGGCGGTATCGCGCCGGCCGGCCTCAACGGTTCGCAGATCCCGCTCGGCCAGGATTTTGCCTATACCAAGCGGGTGCCGCTCGGCGTCTGCGTCGGCATCGGCGCCTGGAACTATCCGCAGCAGATCGCCTGCTGGAAAGCTGCGCCGGCGCTTGTCTGCGGCAATGCCATGGTGTTCAAACCGTCCGAGAACACGCCGCTCGGGGCGCTGAAGATCGCCGAGATCCTGCATGAGGCAGGACTGCCGAAGGGGCTCTTCAATGTGATCCAGGGCGACCGCGACACCGGGCCGCTGCTCGTCAACCATGCCGATGTCGCCAAGGTGTCGCTGACCGGCTCGGTGCCGACGGGGCGCAGGGCGGCGGCGGCGGCGGCCGGCAACCTCAAGCACGTGACGATGGAACTCGGCGGCAAGTCGCCGCTGATCATCTTTGACGATGCCGATCTCGATTCGGCGGTCGGCGGCGCCATGCTCGGCAATTTCTATTCGACCGGCCAGGTCTGCTCGAACGGCACACGCGTCTTCGTGCAGAAGGCGATCAAGGACGAATTCCTCAAGCGGCTGAAGATGCGCACCGAGGCGATGCTGATCGGCGATCCGATGGACGAGGCGACGCAGGTCGGGCCTATGGTCTCCTGGGCGCAGCGCGAGAAGGTGATCTCCTACATCGAGAAGGGCAAGACCGAGGGCGCGACGCTGATTGCCGGCGGCGGCATTCCGAACAACGTCTCCGGCGAAGGCTATTACGTGCAGCCGACGGTGTTTGCCGATGTCACCGACGACATGACCATCGCCCGCGAGGAGATCTTCGGGCCTGTCATGTGCGTGCTCGATTTCGACGCCGAGGACGAGGTGATCGCGCGCGCCAATGCCAGCGAATTCGGCCTTTCCGGCGGCGTCTTCACCGCCGACCTCACCCGCGCCCACCGCGTCGTCGACCGGCTGGAAGCGGGCACGCTGTGGATCAACACCTATAATCTCTGCCCGGTGGAAATCCCCTTCGGCGGCTCGAAACAATCCGGCTTCGGCCGCGAGAATTCGCTGGCCGCGCTGGAGCATTATTCCGAACTGAAGACGGTCTACGTGGGCATGGGACCGGTGGTGGCGCCTTATTGAATTGAAAACATCTGCCCTTGCCCTTGCCTTTGCCTTTGCCCCTCACCCTAACCCTCTCCCCGCATGCGGGGAGAGGGGACGTGCCAAACGCAGCGTCGAGGTTGGAAAGGCGGTGCGGCATATCCCCTTCGCCCCGTTTACGGGGAGAAGTGCCGGCAGGCGGATGAGGGGCAGGCTCTGGGAAAAACAAGACGCAGCCGGATGATGGCAGCTCGAGGGAACAAGACTATGCAAGCAGATTTCGTCATCATCGGCTCCGGCTCGGCCGGCTCCGCCCTCGCCTACCGCTTGTCGGAAGACGGCAAGAACAGCGTCATCGTCGTCGAGGCGGGCGGCAGCGATTTTGGGCCGTTCATCCAGATGCCGGCCGCGCTTGCCTGGCCGATGAGCATGAAGCGATATAACTGGGGTTATCTGTCCGAGCCGGAGGCGAACCTCAACAACCGGCGTATCACCGCGCCGCGCGGCAAGGTGATCGGCGGCTCCTCCTCAATCAACGGCATGGTCTATGTGCGCGGCCATGCCGAGGACTTCAACCGCTGGGAGGAGCTCGGCGCCAGCGGCTGGGCCTATGCCGACGTGCTTCCCTATTACAAGCGGATGGAACATTCGCATGGCGGCGAGGAAGGTTGGCGCGGCACCGATGGGCCGCTGCATGTCCAGCGCGGCGGTTTCACCAATCCGCTCTTCAAAGCCTTCGTCGAGGCCGGAAAACAGGCGGGTTTCGAGACGACGGAAGATTATAACGGCAGCAAGCAGGAAGGCTTCGGGCTGATGGAGCAGACGATCTTCGGCGGCCGCCGCTGGTCTGCTGCCAATGCCTATCTGAGACCGGCGCTGAAGCGGCAGAATGTCGGGATCATCTATGGCTTCGCCCGCAAGATCGTGATCGAGGGCGGACGGGCGACCGGCGTCGAGATCGAGCGCAACGGCAGAATAGAGATGGTGAAGGCGAACCGCGAGGTGATCGTCTCGGCCTCCTCCTTCAACTCGCCGAAGCTCTTGATGCTGTCGGGCATCGGTCCGGGCCAACATCTGCAGGACATGGGCATTGCGGTCAAGGCAGACCGGCCGGGTGTCGGCGCCAACCTGCAGGACCATATGGAATTCTACTTCCAGCAGGTCAGCACCAAGCCGGTGTCGCTCTATTCCTGGCTGCCGTGGTTCTGGCAGGGGGTGGCGGGCGCGCAATGGCTGCTCTCGCGCGGCGGGCTCGGCGCCTCCAACCAGTTCGAAGCCTGCGCCTTCCTGCGCTCGGCGCCGGGGCTGAAGCAGCCTGACATCCAGTATCATTTCCTGCCCGTGGCGATCAGCTATGACGGCAAGGCGGCGGCGAAAAGCCACGGCTTCCAGGTTCATGTCGGCTATAACCTGTCGAAATCGCGCGGCAGCGTGAGCTTGCGCTCGGCCGACCCCAAGGCCGATCCGGTGCTGCGCTTCAACTATATGAGCCATCCGGAGGATTGGGAGAAATTCCGCCACTGCGTGCGCCTCACCCGCGAGATCTTCGGCCAGAGCGCCTTCAACGACTATCGCGGGCCGGAGATCCAGCCGGGGGAAAGCGTGCAAAGCGACGAGGAGATCGACGCCTTCCTGCGCGAACATCTGGAAAGCGCCTATCACCCTTGTGGCACCTGCCGGATGGGCGCCAAGGACGATCCGATGGCGGTGGTCGATCCGCAAACGCGGGTGATCGGCATCGATGGCCTGCGCGTCGCCGACAGCTCGATCTTCCCTCACGTCACCTATGGCAACCTGAACGGACCATCGATCATGACCGGCGAGAAGGCGGCCGACCATATTCTCGGCAAACAGCCGCTGGCACGCTCGAACCAGGAGCCATGGGTCAACCCACGCGCGGCCGTCAGCGATCGATAAGAAGCGAGCCGTCCGACGTTACTTTGTCCGTCTATGTAGGTGACCGAAAGACTTCGTGATTTGTTTTATGCCGAGAGACAAGGGCCCTCAACGCTGTTCGAGAGCCCCGATCACTCAGGCAGTGCGGTAGGATGCGAGCCAATGTGCGTAAGGGGCAGGCAATGTCCAGGACGGACGCTCGACACCGAGCTTGCGCGCCGCTGAGTACGGCCAATGCGGATTGGCGAGCATCGCCTTGCCGATCATAACCAGGTCAAGCTGCCCGCTTCGGATGAGTTCGTCCGCTTGCTCCGGCTGAGTGATGTTCCAACTTGCGGCACCGGGGAGGCCAGTGGCCTTGCGGACTTGATCGGCGTAAGGCGCAATAAACCCTGGACCCCAGGGAATATTGGCGGCCGGGGTTGAGAAGCCGAGGCTGACGTCGATGAAGTCGAGGCCGGCCTCCTTGAATTTTCCGATTAGATTGATCGCGTCCCGCAGGGTTTCCTGGTCGCGACCGTCAAACTCGATGACGCCGAAGCGAGCCGTCAGCGGACGATCCTCGGGCCAGACCTCACGAACGGCTGCCAGCGTCTCGAGAAGAAAGCGTCCACGGTTATCGGCGCTGCCGCCATATTCGTCGTCGCGCTGGTTCGAATGCGGCGAGAAGAAGCTCTGGCCGAGATAGCCGTGAGCAAAATGCAGCACGAGCCAGCGGAATCCGATGTCGCGCGCGCGGATCGCTGCAGCAACAAAATCGCCGCGGACGCGATCTATGTCGGCCTTCGTCATGGCGCGCGGCACCTTGGCCAAGCCGCCGCCGAACGCGATGGCGGACGGTGCGATGGTTTCCCAGCCGCGCGAATCGCTATCGGCGATATGATCGTCGCCTTCCCAAGGACGGTTTGCACTGGCCTTGCGGCCGGCGTGGCCGATCTGGATCCCTGCAACCGCGCCCGCCTTTTCGATGCCGGCGACGATCGGCTCAAAAGCCTCGGCCTGGACATCATTCCAAAGACCGGTGCAGCCCGGCGTGATCCGCCCCTCCGGAGAGACAGCCGTGGCTTCGACGTTGACGAGGCCAGCGCCACCGCGCGCAAAGCTTGTGAGATGGACGGCGTGCCAGTCGTTCGGAACGCCATCCGTTGCGGAATATTGGCACATAGGGGATACCGCGATGCGGTTTCGGAGGATGACGCCTTTCAGCGTGAATTGGTCGAACAAGCTGGGCAATGGAATCTCCTTAAAATGAATATCAATCAACCGCACGGATCTGCCGACGCCGCTGGCGTAGGGGTTAATCCGTGCGCTCGATCCTTCGGGTGTCTAGACGGCGCGGTAACGGGGCGCAGGTTCACCGGTCTGCGTCGCGGCGAACAGTGTGGATCGGGCTTGGTCGAACTTGTCCCACAGACTGGCGTCGGCAACGGATGGCAGCGTGATATCTTCGCCCTTGTCGAAACCGGCCAGGGCGGCGTCGACCAGGTTTTCCGACGTCATGACGGTCGCCTGGTTGAGCGACGCCAGCGGTACGCCCGACAAATCCCAGAGTTCGGTCGCCGTGGCCGCCGGCATGACGAGTTGCAGGCGGACATTGGTCCCAGCCAATTCCTGCTGCAGACCCCGGCTGAAGTTCATCACATAGCCCTTGGTGCCGCTGTAGATCGCGCTAATCGGCAGGGCATGAAAGGACAAGACCGAAGCGACGTTGATGATCGCGCCGTGGTTGCGGCTGAGGAATGCAGGCAGAACGGCGTGTGTCAGCCGCGTGAGCGCAGTGACGTTGAGTGCGATCATCGCGGCCGCGTCTTCCTCAGCGGTCTTGGCGACCGGAGCCAAGGTCGAGTTGCCGGCGTTGTTGACGAGGAGCGTGATCGCTGAATTGTCCTTCAGCACCTTTTCGACGCGGGTGAGGTCGGCGTCTTTCGTCAGGTCGGCTTCCACGACCTCGACTTTCGTGCCGTGGGCAGCGCCGAGCTTGTCCGAGAGCGCCTTCAGACGATCGGCCCGCCGGGCGACGAGGATGAGGTCATACCCCTTTTCAGCGAGGCGCGCCGCATAGATGGCGCCGATGCCAGCGGAGGCGCCGGTGACGAGGGCGACGGGCTTGAGCGATGATGCAGACATGTCAAAATCCTATTTGGTTGAGTGCTCAAGTTTACGTATGGTCGCGATGTCGTCTTGTCAATGGATGAGCCCTCAACTATTTTATTGGGATGGGCAAAAAACTGTCGATTGGTGATCCAGGGGAGGAGTTGCGCGCGGGCAGACTGAGCCCGCCGGAACTCCTGGCCGAACTCGTGTGCACAAACACCGCCCTCCGGCGCGCGTCACGGCGGTTGGGGCAGATTTATGATGAGGCGGTGGCGCCAACCGGCCTGAAGGCCACCCAGGTCGGGCTTCTGACCCAGATCGCAGCGTTGCACGAGGGCAGCCATGGATGGCCAACCTTGCTATTGCTCGCTGAGCGCCTTGCCGTCAGCATTTCCGCTTTGACCCACGCCCTTCGCCCGCTCGTCCGGGACGGACTGGTCGAGCTCATGCCTGACGAACATGATGGCCGGACGAAGCACGCAATGCTGACGCCGTCCGGCGAGCAACGCCTGCACGAGGCATTGGCCCTGTGGGCTGATGCCAATCAGCGCGTTGAGGTGGTGCTGGGTCCTTCCGCGGCTGCGCTGCGCGCGCTGGCCGATGACGTCGCCTCTCCGGAGTTCCTGGAAGCTTACGAAGCTCGTCGCATGCTGCGAGGCTGACTGTGGGATGGTCGCGGCAGAGGATTCGGGGGATAGATTCGAACAACCACGTCGAAGCCGCCGTGCCGCGCGAGCCTTCGACAGGGTGCGCGTCGCCGACAGTTCGATCTTCCCGTACGTCACCTATGGCAACCTGAACGGACACTCGATCATGACGGGAGAGAAGGCGGCCGACCATATCCTCGGCAAACAACCGCTGGCGCGCTCAAACCAGGAGCCGTGGATCAACCCGCGCGCGGCCGTCAGCGACCGCTGAAGCGTAGAGAGCTATTGGGCAGCACTGCCACCGACCGGTTGTCGCTGGTCGTCGGGAATGTCTATCGTCAGAGCGATAGAAATACGGATGCCGGTATCAGAAATCGCTCACTCAGAGCGCGGGCTTGTCGAACATTGATTTGTCGCTTCCCGCTCAAAATCTCAGACACGACGGACTGAGCGCCCACTTCCGGCAGTTCGGACTGGCCAAGGCTGCGCTCCTCCATGACATAACGGAGTGCATCGGCGCCAGTCACCGGAGGCATTGGGCGGTTTTGCTCGTCATAGGCCTCAACAAGGTCCGCCATGCGAGACGCAAGCAACGCCAAAGGATGATCCTCATCGTCGCCTACTTCAGCGAGAATCTCGTCAAGTTGCTTCACGAGATGATCATACTCAGCTTCATTGCCCGGCATGGCAAGAAGAGGAGCCACATGCGTCCAGTGCTCGCTTACCAGTTTTACAAGTGCGCTCATCGGCCTAACCCTTCCATGCTCCTTTGTCGTACTCGGCATGATCCATAATCCGCTGAATATAGACCTTCCTAAATTTGTAGTGCACCACCGCGATCAAGCGCAGCTTGTTGCCGCCAATGTCGAACACGTGGTGCCGCCCGACTTTGTCCGTTGCCGGAAACAGTGATTTCATGTCGGCGAAGTCTGTCGGCTCCGACGACTTCATCAGTCGATACCAGGTATCCAGGGCATTGGCTGTTTGAGGCCATCGGTCTTTCGCCTCCCAGATTTTTTTCCGCGTGATGACGTGCATAAATCCGGAATCGTGTATCGCATTTTGCTATGGCTGCAATCTAGCGCAACTATCCGATTATAGCAAGTTGCTATGGAAGAGATCGAAGACCGGCGGACGATGCGCAAACCGCTGGCGCGCTCGAACCAGGAGCCGTGGTCAATCTGCGCTGGGTGGTCAGCGACAGATAGTCAGTGGTAATCTTCTTCGCGCTGGTGACGGACGGCGAGGACAATGACGCTCGTTTCATTCATCACTTTGAAAAGAATGACATGTCCGGCTGAACCGAATGGTACGACGAGCTCGCGCAGCAAAGGATCATCCGCAGATGCGCGTCTGGCCATAAGCGGGAAATCCTGGAGTATCATCAGCGCTTTTTGGATGGCGCTGAGGGCACGTTCCGCCAAATCCGGATCACGTTCGATCAGAAAATCGGCGAGCCGGTCCAGATCTTCATAGAAGGTCTGGGTATACTTTAGCTCGAAGGTCATTTCTGCTGTGCTGCTTTACGGGCTTTCGCCTTTTCAAGCTTTTTGCGCATCAACTCCTGAATGTCGTCCGTTGTGTAAAACACACCAGTCCGCTGCGCGTCAGCCAAGCCAACCAGACCCCGCGCGATGAACTCCGCTTGGGTCTTTCTATAATCGATCTGGCGGCGAAGAGAGTCCTCTATCAGCGACGACAAGCTCTCGCCTTCTTTGAGAACGCTTTCGGCGGCAGCGCGCAATTCAGGATCCACGCGAAGAGACGGGAGCGATGCCGTTTTCATGACGTTCCTCATGCGTTGCAATTGCAATGCAATATGATGGATCATCGTGTTATATTCAACTCCCCTCCACCTGACGCAATTCATATGCGCCGCGGTTGAGAAAATCGGGAGCGATCACATCATAGAAATCCGATCCAGCGTCCCGCCACCAGCGCGGCGATCCATGTCGCCGCCGACAGAGCCGCCGAAACTCTTATGGCAGGGCGTAGAATGCCGACCGTGGTTGCCATTCGCCAGCCCTGCCCGGTATGCACCGCGAGCACGTTGAGCAATCCAAAGGCAATCAGCCCGAGCTTGGCAAGGAAGGCGGGATTGCCGGCATATTCGACCGCCCTGACGCTGAAGAGGCAGAAGCCGGTGACAATGGCCGCGGCGAGGCCGACGCTGGCGGAGCGTGACAGAAACGGCGCGACGATCTCAACCGGCACCTTGCGGAAGAAGCCGGCGAGCCTCAGATCGAGCGGGAGGATGGCGCCGACCAAAAGGCCGATCGCCAGGATATGGGCGGCGTTGACGAACATGTAGAGCGTTCCGGAGCGCCGGAGCGCGAGCGCAGGCGTGGTAGCCGACAGCCATTCGAGAGTGTCCATCACGACAGGTCAGTTCGCCCAGAGGTCAGTTCGTCTTGATGCGGTCGGGATAGATATCGTAGCGCTTCTCGCCGATGGTGAGGCGCACGGCCTTCAGCCGCTTCTCTTTTGCATCCTGCGAACGGTTTCCAAGGGCCACCACCTGGTCGCCGGGCTTGGCCACACCTTCGACGAAACCGGAGCGTTCCGTCTGGCGCGGATTACCGAGTTCGACGAGCCAGACGCCGTCATCGGCGGTGGCAACGTCGAGCGTCGGATGTGGTCCGCCCATGGAGATCTTTTGGATGGTGCCGCGCAGCTCGATCTGATCCGCCTCGGCCCACGACCAGCCGTGATGAGCGGCAGCACCTGTGGCGAGGGCCGCCGAGAGGATGGCCGCAGCCACTACTCGCTGTGCTGAAATTCCAAACATGATATTCTCCCTACCAGCATGAGCAGGCAGGTGGAGCATCCCGACTGGAAGAAAAGGGATTTCACCAAATCTTGAAGCAAGAGGCGGGCGTATGCTCAGGCCAGCAGCCGAGTGACTTCGGCGCTGTGCTTTGGGGCGATGGCATCGGCGATGGTGGTGGAGAACAGCACCTTGCGGGTGGCGTCCGCCACCTTGGCGAAGACATGGCGGATCTGGCAGTTCTGTTCGCCGTCGCAATCGTCGCACCGGCGGTAGGCGGTGATCGAGAGGCACGGAAGCGGCGCGATCGGGCCGTCGATGATGCGCAGGATCTCGCCGAAGGTGATGGTGTGGGCGGGCTTCAGCAGGAGATAACCGCCCTGCTTACCGCGACGGCTGGCGACGACGCCGTGATGTTTCAGGTCGAGCAGGATCTGTTCGAGGAACTTCTTCGGGATCTTCTGCTGCGCCGCGATATCGGAAATCATCACCGGTTCGTCGGCATCGGCATCAGCCAAGACCGTGAGCGCCCGCAGCGCATATTTCGCCTTTTGCGTAATCATTTTTGACCATCGACACACACAGGCGGCGCGAATTTCCGCACCGCTACGGAAGTACTTTTGCCTCTATGACACAACCAGCATGAACGGAATTTGAACGCGCCGGAGAAAGCCTTGAGAGACAAGCGTTTTGGCCTTGTTTTTCGCCCTCGGCCAAGCTCTCTCAATCTATGCCAAAACCGCGCTTTCTGCACCATTTTCGGCATCACTTCAGATTTCGGATTGACAGGCTGTGTGTAACCCTACTATTTCTATAGACATTCGAGCTGCCGATGTGGATTTTCATCCGCAGGCGGCTACTTTTCTGCATCGCGGCAGCTTCGGAGAGATATTTGCTCCTCCGGCCGCAGCTTTCGAAATCCCTTTTTCTGTCCGATCCATGCGTGAACTGCGATACTCCCGTCAACAAAGGACAGGATTCTCATGACTGTTAACAATCCCATCGCAGAGGCCGAGGCGCTGAACGACCGGCTGGCAGGCCTCGACCTTGCCGGACGACTGTCGCTGGTCTCCGGCCTTGGCGGCCGCGTGGTGTTCACCACGTCACTCGGCATCGAGGACCAGGTGATCACCGCCGGGATCGGCACGCACCGCCTGCCGATCGATATCGCGACGCTGCAGACCGGCCGGCTGTTTGCCGAGACGCTGTCGCTGATCGAAGAGACTGAAAGCCAGTACGACATCCATATCCATCGCTTCGAGCCCGAGAAGGCCGATATCGACGCCTATGCGGCGCAATACGGCCTTAACGGTTTCTACGAGAGCGTCGAAGCCCGGCATGCCTGTTGCGGCGTGCGCAAGCTGAAGCCGCTTGCGCGTGCCCTCGAAGGTGCTGCGATCTGGATCACCGGCCTGCGCCGCGGCCAATCGGCCAACCGCGCCGAGACGCCCTTTGCCGAATACGACGCCGAACGCCACCTGCTGAAGGTCAATCCGCTCGCCGACTGGGACTTGGAGGCGATCAAGGCCTTCGTTTCCGCAAACGGCGTGCCGGTCAATCCGCTGCACGCCCGCGGTTACCCCTCGATCGGCTGCGAGCCCTGCACGCGGGCGATCAAGCCCGGCGAGCCGGAGCGCGCCGGCCGCTGGTGGTGGGAGCAGGACGAGACGCGCGAATGCGGCCTGCATGTCGCCGAAGAGGCCGCAGCGATCGCCGCACAGTAAATCACCCCACGGCTTTCCCAATCAGGGCGCGGCGACCGCCGCAGCCTTGGGAAAACCAACATCAAGGAATTGCTTTGCGGGCACCCGCAAACGATCGACAGTCTGGAGTAAAACATGCCCGATAGCCGTCCGGATACGGAACTCAGCAATCCGCAGAGCGCCAAGGCGCCGCTCGACCCGCATCTGAAAGCGCTGGAAAACGAATCCATCCACATCTTCCGCGAGGTTGCGGCCGAATTCGAGCGTCCCGTCATGCTCTATTCGATCGGCAAGGATTCCTCGGTGCTGCTGCATCTGGCGCGCAAGGCCTTCTATCCCGGCCGCGTGCCCTTCCCGCTCTTGCATGTGAACACCGGCTGGAAGTTTTCCGAGATGATCGCCTTCCGCGACGAGACCGCGAAGAAGTACGATCTCGATCTGATCGAGCACATCAATCCGCGCGGCAAGGCCGAAAACATCACGCCGTTCACGCATGGATCGGCCGCCTTCACCGACATTATGAAGACCGAGGGGCTGCGCCAGGCGCTCGATGCCGGCCAATTCGACGCCGCTTTCGGCGGCGCGCGGCGCGATGAGGAAGCCAGCCGCGCCAAGGAGCGGATCTACTCCTTCCGCACGCCCGATCATCGCTGGGATCCACGAAACCAACGGCCGGAACTCTGGAATGTCTATAACGGCATGATCCGCAAGGGCGAGAGCGTGCGCGCCTTCCCGCTGTCGAACTGGACCGAAGTCGATATCTGGCGCTACATCCAGGCCGAGGACATTCCGCTGGTGCCGCTCTATTACGCCAAGAAGCGGCCGTTCGTGGAGCGCGACGGCATGATGATCCTGGCCGAGGATCCGCGCCTGGAACTGCTGCCCGGTGAAGTCCGCCAGCAAGGCATGATCCGCTTCCGCACCCTCGGCGACTTCCCGCTGACCGGCGCCATCCGCTCACAGGCCACCACCCTCGAAGAGGTGATTGCCGAACTCGAAATTGCAACGGTGTCCGAACGCCAAGGCCGCGCCATCGATCGCGACCAGTCCGGCTCCATGGAAAAGAAGAAGCGTGAAGGATATTTCTGAGATGACCGCAGCCCAAACCGCCGTCTCGGCCGCAACCGTCGTCAACCTGCCCGCCGCCGAGCCGCTCAAGGCCCTGCGCGATACCAGGCCGCTGCGCCTCATCACCTGCGGCAGCGTCGATGACGGCAAGTCGACCCTGATCGGCCGCCTGCTCTGGGACACCAAGGCGGTCAAGGAAGACCAGGCCGCCACGCTGCAACGCGATTCCACCGGCAAGCAGAACGATCTCGGCCTGCCCGACTTCGCGCTACTGCTCGACGGCCTGCAGGCCGAGCGCGAACAGGGCATCACCATCGATGTCGCCTATCGCTATTTCTCGACCGACAAGCGCTCCTTCATCGTCGCCGACACGCCCGGCCATGAGCAATATACCCGCAACATGGCGACCGGCGCCTCGACCGCCGATCTCGCCATCCTGCTGGTCGATGCGCGCTTCGGCATTCTCGAGCAGACGCGCCGCCACGCGACGATCGCCTCGCTGCTCGGGATCAAGCAGTTCGTGCTTGCCGTCAACAAGATCGACCTGACAGGCTACGACCGCGCCGGCTTCGACAAGATCAGCCATGACTTCCGGGAATTTGCCCTGTCGCTCGGCGTCAAGCAGATCACCGCCATTCCGATGTCGGCGCTGAAGGGCGAAAACGTCGTCTATTCCGGCCAGGCCGCCATGCCCTGGTACACCGGCCCGTCGCTGGTGGAGACGCTGGAGCTTGCCACCGTGCGCTCGTCGCAGACGGTCGGCTTCCGCCTTTCCGTCCAGCGCGTCTCGCGTCCGGGCGAAAGCTTCCGCGGCTATCAGGGCACGGTTGCCGGCGGCTCGGTCAAGCCGGGCGACAGCGTCATGATCCTGCCGTCCGGCATGGTCGCCAATGTCTCGAAGATCGTCACCTTCGATCTCGTCCGCAACGCCGCCGTTGCCGGCGACGCGATCACCCTGGTGCTCGATCGCCAGGTCGATGTGGCGCGCGGCGACATGATCGTCTCGATCGACGCCCAGCCGCAGGTCGGCCTTGCCTTCGACGCGCAGATCGTCGCGCTGCAGCCTGAGGGTATCGAGCCCGGCAAGCGTTACTGGCTGAAGAGCGGCAGCCGCCGCCAGCGTGTCCAAGTGCAGCCGCTCAGCCAGCTGGAGCTGAAGACCGGCGCCTGGAACGCCGCCCAGCGGCTCTACATGAACGCCATCGGCAAAGTCCGGCTCGTCTTCGACGAAGCGGCGATCTTCGATCCCTATGAGCAGAACCGGCTTTCCGGCTCCTTCATCCTGATCGATCCGGAGACCAACAACACGGTCGCCGGCGGCATGGTGACCGGCAAGCGCACCGAACTTGGCGGCCTGCACAATGGCGAAGCCCGCGTCATCCTCTCGCTCCCGGCCGATCTTGCCGAACAGATCATGGCGAGCGAACTCTTCGCCAGCCGCAGCCACGAGGCCGAGGTGCGGCGCATGACGGCCGCCGAAGCCGCCGACCTCTGGTCGAGCGCTGCAAGCGATATCTGATAAGGGATAAGGGACAAGGGGCCAGCAAGACTGGCCCCTCACCGCAGCCGAATCCGCTGGCTGCAGGGCTAGCGGATTCCCTGTCGGCCTCTACGGCCGCTAAAAAAATCAGAATTCGCAGAAAACGAACCTTTTCAATTCACGATTCGCTGTTTACCGCTTGCCCACGGGCCAATGTGAGGCCATTCTTAGATCGGATCCCGGCGGTGCGGTAAGACGAGAGGTCAGGCCTTGCAACGCTCAATCTAGACCTCGAAGCATTTGACGTGGCGCCTTTTCTCGGCTGATCCCCGAGCGAGGAGGTTGTCCATGTCCACGCGCTATGTCGACCATCCGCTACAACCGGGCGACCGGGTCCCGAACGTTGTGTTTGATGCGATCTCGCGCGAGGGGAAGATCGCACTTGATGATTTTCGTGGCCGCAGCCCGTTGTTGATCGGTTTGTTTCGAGGCCTGCATTGTCCGTTCTGTCGGCGGCATGTCGCGGCCATGGCATATCTCAACCCGATGCTGCGTGAGAAAGGCGTCCAATCCCTGGCGGTGGTAAACACCCCGGTCGAACGCGCGCGGCTCTATTTCCGTTACCATCCGATACCCGATCTTCTTGCTGCTTCCGATCCGGTGCGGGCTTCGCACCAAGCCTTCGGCTTACGCGAGGTCGGGATCGACACGCTCATGGCGATACGGATCGATCTTCCTGGCGAGTTGCCCGAGCCTATGGGCGTGAAGGCAATGGACGAATTTCTCAACAAGAAGGAAGGATATCAAATGACGGAAGCCGATCAGCAGATGATGGCTGCCGACCACGGGCAGCTTGTCGGTCAGTTCCTAATCGACCGGGAGGGCATCGTACGCTGGAGCTTCACTGAAGTTCTGGAGGCTGGTCTCCAGACATATAATGCATTAAATTCCCAGGAATTGATGTCGGTCGCTTCCCAAGTCGCACATTAACAGCGAAAAACTCGCTCGACGACTAGCCGAAAGTCGGCCTTCTCTTCGACGCGCAGATCGTTGCCTTGCAGCCCGAGGGCATCGAGCCCGGAAACTCCTCGGAACCGTTGCGGCCTTTTGCGGTGGAACACTCCGCGTCACCCGGCTATAAAGGTCATTGTGCGTTGGCTTTTTCGCGGTAATCGATGCCCAATTCTCCCGAATCCTCAGGTGAAAGCGTTAGCAACTCGAGCTCGGGTCGCGATCAGACACCAAATTCGCCAGCGCAAGTGGCCGCCTCGGATCCGCCGGGAAGCACTCAAGCCGACGACTCGCAACCGCCCAACGGATCATTCGGCCACACTCGACGGGCCGCCAGGACTCTGTTGCGTGCGCTGCGCCAAGATTTGCAGGCAAGTTCTGTTTTGGCAAAGATCAAGACGGCCGCCTTGTCTTGGAGGACGAAGCTGAGGTCGACGCGGCCCGGAATCGCGTCCGCTCCCTTTAAGTGGATGACGAGTGCTTTGGTCAGAGTGGGGCGCGGTCAGCGTTCAAAGCCGCATGACAGTCGACGAAGCGCTCCGTTCATTGCGGGCTGGCGGAAATTCGCTATCGGGTTGGCCTTGCTTGTCTGCCTCATCGCAGGAAGCGTGCTGGTGTGGGCACTGAAAGACGTGCCCTGGAGCGAAATCCGGGATGGAACATTAAAGCCGATCGTCGTGCTGGAAACTGCCGACGGCGCGCCATTGGTAAGACAGGGACCTTATCAAGGGCCATATGCTCGATACGACCAGTTTCCGCCCCATCTGATCGATTCCGTCCTTTCAATCGAGGATCGCCGGTTCATGGATCATTTCGGCGTCGACCCCAGGGGCATCGGGAGAGCGCTTCTGCGGAACTTGGAGGCTGGCGCGGTGGTGGAGGGTGGCAGCACGATCACCCAGCAACTCATCAAGCTGCAATACCTCGACAGCGACCGAACCATAAAGCGAAAGATACAGGAGGTCGTCATCGCATTCTGGCTGGAGTGGAAGCTCGGCAAGGCGGAAATCCTGACGCGCTATCTCAACAGCGTCTATCTTGGCGCGGGCGCCACCGGCATGCCTGCCGCCGCGCGCATCTATTTCAACAAGGACATCGGCGCACTCAACCTGCCGGAGTCGGCGATGCTGGCGGGGTTGCTGCGGGCGCCGAGCCAATGGAATCCCATCGACAATTTCGAAGGCGCCCGGCAGCGAACCCTGGTGGTTCTCGACGCGATGGCAGCCAATGGCAAGATCACCGAGCCACAGGCGGCGGAGGCCAAGACGAGCTTTGCCAGGCTGCACCCAACGACGCCCACGCCGCGCTCCGGAAGCTGGTTTGCCGACTGGATTTCACCGCAAGCAAGCGAAATCGCCGGCTCCTCGCCAGGTTCGACGACGGTGCGCACCACGCTGGTGCCGCGGTTGCAGCAGATCGCCGAAAAGGTCGTGAAAAGAGCCCTGGACAGTGAGGGAAAGACAGTCGAAGCATCGCAGGCGGCCTTGGTTGCGATGACGCCCGACGGCGCGGTCGTAGCGATGGTTGGAGGGCGCGACTACAAGGCAAGCCAGTTCAACCGCGCCGTCACTGCGATGCGCCAGCCGGGTTCCACCTTCAAGCTATTCGTCTATTACGCAGCATTGAAGGCTGGGCTCACCTTGTCTGACCAGGTTCCGGACGCGCCAATTGACATCAATGGCTGGTCGCCAGAAAATTCCGGTGGCAATTATCGCGGCTGGGTAACGCTTGCCGAGGCGTTCGCGCGATCGCTCAATGCCGCGACAGTGGCGCTTGCCGAAGAGGTAGGGCTGGACAATGTGATTGCCGCAGCGCGTGAACTCGGCATCGATGCGCCACTGGCAAATACGCCGTCTTTGGCGCTTGGCACATCAGAAGTAAATCTGCTTAACCTCACCAGCGCCTATGCGTCCGTCCAACTCGGCAGGGCACCTGTCAGGCCCTGGGGCATCATCGACTTCCAGGCGGCAGGGCAGCCCAAGACGTTTCGAGTTGGCTTACAAGCAAAGCCGAATGTCGATCTTTCGCCCTACCAGTCCGACCTCCTCGGCCTGCTGCAGTTGGTGGTCGAGCACGGCACTGGACGTGGGGCAGATCCCGGCACGTTTGCGGCCGGTAAAACCGGCACGAGCCAGAACAATCGTGATGCCTGGTTCGTCGGCTTCACGGAAGCGCTCGTCGTCGGTGTCTGGGTCGGCAATGATGATGACGCGCCGATGAAGGGGGTGACGGGCGGCGACCTGCCAGCGCATATCTGGCGGGACTTCATGCGTGAGGCAACGACCGAACCGACGCTGAACGGAATGCGATCGACCGAAGCAGTAGTCGATGGTCAAGGCGCACCCCTGTCCTGTAACATCACCGCCTGCGCGCGCAGTTACCGCTCTTTTCGGCCGTCCGATTGTACATATCAGCCATATTCCGGCAGCCGACGGCTTTGTGAAAAGTGATGTGATTCGGCAGAGATCGAGCACCGGTCATCCTTGCCTCACACCCGTTTCGCAGATCGGTGCTGAATATCGTTTGGCCGATGTTGCGAAGGTGCACGAAGAGATGGAATCTCGACGCTCGGCGGGCAGTATCCTGCTGATACCTTGATCGGTCAGAGCCCGTTATTTCGGCTTACGCAGATGGAGAGATCCAGTCGGAATAGGAACCACACTGGCAAGTCGTTGGCCTACCACCGTACCGATTGTGGCAACCCCGGGAGTATTCCCGGATGCGGGCTCTATCTGGCGGAGAAACAGTCCGCTGTTATCCGCGAGAGATCCGATGGTAATCATCGGCTCGTCGTCGACGAAAAGTATCAATCCAATGCCGGATCCAAGCTTATCCTCCACCCTGCATGGCAGGGCTCGCAGTACGGTTTCCGCGTTTGTCGAAAACAGGGATTTCACAAGCCCGCCAAGTGCTTCCACCTTATTGACGAACGGCCGTACGACAAGCGTGACCGCTTCTTCTTCAGATAGAGTGAGTTCGACGGAAAACTGAGCCGGCGCAGAACCGGTTGGCAGGCAAGCACTATAAAGCTGAAAAATCGCGGCGCGGGCGAAATTCAAGCGTGTATCATGGGACTCGGCTTCGACGATTGATTGGAGAAAGCGTGAAGAGTTCACTGCCGGAATCCCTCTTTCGAATCGGGATAGCCCGATGATGAGTCAATATACGATACCGCTTCTGGGAGCGAGCCGTCCGCATTATTCATATTGCCAACTGTTGACCTTCGAAAATCTCCAACTTGTCCCCGATATCCTGGATATACCGCGAATATTTGGCGAAGCTAGAGACCCAGTTTAGATCGCAAGAAAATATGGAAGCATTTAGGTCAATACTCTGGCGTGTTGAGATCGCTGTCATTTGTTCGTTCGCGCAACCATCCCGGTTCGCGGGCGCGCTTCCGATCGTCGTGTCACGTATGTTTTCTTCTTGAAATCGGTTTCCGCCTTCAAGCGATATGCCACATGTTGTTGGCAGCCATCAAATCGAATGGCAACACCCGATGTCGTACCCGATCCATCGCTCAAGACGACGAATGCTGAACGGCGGAATGGCTCCGGTGGCCCTGATTATTGAAACTTGAGGGCGGCGGCGCGCAGAGCCTGCCAAGCAGCGCCTCCATCGTTATGGATATCGAATTTGTCGTGGTCGTCCTCAGGATAGAGGCCCGAGTCCTGCGTGCTGGTGAGCCGCCAGACCACCCAGCCTCCGCAATCCGACGTGGCGATCGTGTTCAGCCAAGTTTCATAGGCATTTGCCTGATCGGGATCGGATCGGGGAACTCCAAATTCCTCCAGGATCACCGGTTTTCCGATATTTCGTGCGATCGCGCAGTATTCGCGAATGCGGGCGTCAAAATCGGAATGGCTCATTTTGACGTAGGATGGGTAGCCATGCCACGTGCCGAAATCGACGCTCGGAATGTTCATATCCGCCAGCTTCTGTTCCATGTTCCCATGGCCCGTCGTGACGAGCTGTTTCGGTGCCAGGGATTTGACATAGGCTGACATTTCCGACACCCAGTCATGAAGGAGCGGTTTGGGATGGATGTCAGGTTCATTGGCCAGATCCCAGGCAAATATGGTGGGGTCATCGGAATAGCGCACACCAGTAATCGTGTTGACGCGCGACAGAACATGCCCGACCCATGCCTTGTAATCGCGTCGGGTTCGCGGATCAGCGGCAAAAAAGGTGTATTTGTCCGAACTCCCGTACCAGGCATTCATCTGCTGGGCACCGCCCGTATAGGCCCAGAAATCGACGAATGCGAGGATCAGCTTAAGCTTGCGCTTCGCCGCTTCCGCGATGAGGTAATCGACCTTTTGCAAGCCGTCAGGTCCGTCGTTGGGAACCATCTTGTTGGTTATCGGATCCCAACTCATCATGTAGATGCCCTTGGTTCCCAGATTGCTGGAATCGGCCGTGCTTTTTGAATTCCAGATCGTCGGCACCCGGCCGTCCAGCGACCCTATAACCGGTTGCAGGAAGGTGCGCACCACATTGGCACCCATTGCCGTGGCATCGTCCAACACGCGCGTGACTTCGCCTGACGAGCCAAATGTCAGATAATGGTTGTTGACGCCGGCCACGCGAAATGGCTTGCCGTCCAGCAGGAAGCCCCCCTCTTTCGTCGTGACGAAAGATTGCTGCGGAGATGACTGCGCGTCCGCAGATCCGACTTGAGCAGACCAAAAAAGCGCCACCGCCGCAGCGCCGACAGCGAAATTCCGGAAATGGTGAATAGGCCTCATGCGAAGAAACTCCCTTTCAAGCCCGTGACGCAATTCCGATTTGGTCTGCCTTGTCGAGGACATTGCCGTATGTCGAGACGCCGGCAGCCGCTGATGGCGCGGTGGCGGACGGCGTCGCAGTGCGCCGCGCGGCCCAATACAATGCCGGGCACAGAAGGAGGCCTTCCAGAAGAACAGCAATGACCCAGAAGTTGGCAGTGCCGGCGATCCCGAATTGCGCACCACCGACGGCGGCCGCGATCTCCAGCACCGCACCGCCGGTCAGAACGAGCGTAGCAAAACCCAGGCGCCGCCGGACACGTTGAACCGCCAGATAATGATACTTCAACGCCATTCCGAAAGCGGCAACGCCCAGAAACTGGAGACTATTTCCTGCAATCACAGCATAGGCCGGATTGAATATCCAGAGCATGAAGCGCGACAGGAAGAGGAACGCCAAGGCGGTCGCCGCGCAAACCAGCATCGACAAGCCGAGCGACAGGCGCAGGCGCGCGGGAAATAGCTCCGGCTCCCGAACAGCGATGGCAAACAACACCGAGGCGAGTGACGCAGGGACGAGAAGCGCGACGTTCAGCACCGTCCAGGCGGCATAGAAGGCGGCGTTGATCTCAGCGGACAGCATCACCGTGACGACGAAGGGCAGCAGCAGCGCCGGCGCCTGAACAGCCATGCTGAGCGTATGATGGCCGAAAACCTGTCCGAGCACCGGGCGGAAGGCGCGGATCTCCGGCCGGTGGAAAACGTGCCCACCGGCATAAACAAGAAGCCCGGCCACGACGACCAGCGAGACAAGCTGGCCGGTAAACCAGGTGGTGAAGATCGCCAGTTCGCTGCTCGCCCGGCCTAGTGTCAGGCCGAGAGCGACCAACAGAAGAAGCTTGCTGGCGGCAAAGACAACATTTCGGGCCAGTTGAAGGCCGCTGCGCAGAAGGCCAACAAGGGCTTGGTCGAGCACGAGGGTCACGGCCGTCAGAGCGCAAGCACCGACGAAGAAGAGATCGGTCGCTGAGGAACCGACGATCGAGCCAAGCTGCGTCGATGTCCGGGCTGCGATAGCAAGATAGATCAGCCCCACCATGATGGAGGCGCTGAACGAGGCCAGGAGGGCGCCCGTCAGAAAGGGGCCCGCTCTTTTCTGACGGCCTATCTCGCCCATCAGGAAGGGCCCGAGACCGACTTCCCCGAGATTCGCGAGGAGATTCATCAACGATATGGCGGCGGCGGCGAGCCCGACAGCCTCGGCCGAGAAGGAACGCGCCGCGAACCACCAGTAGACGAAGCCGAGAACGGCCGTCATCAACGTTCCAAGCCCCAGCATGCCTGCATTGAGGAGCAAAACCGCCTGATTGATCAGGAGGCTGCGGACCTTAGTCATGGCGGCGCTGAGGGTCATCATGCCTATTCCACCGGTTCGAGAGCGCGAGCAGGAACGGAGGTGAACGGTCGCGTAAGGGCAGCGCGGGTCCGGCCGAGAGCGAAGCCGGCCACAGTGGCCGCCAGGCCGGCGCCCAGCGCGACGGCCCGAAGAAGGCCGCTCGGCTGGCCAAGCAGCACATCGGCGAATCCCCGCATAACCCCTTGCGGCAGCGTCCTGGTCACATAGGTCTTTTCCGACGCCAGCGCCTCGCCGGAGCCCGCCATCAACGAGAGGCTGGCCTTTGAAAGCCCTTCGGCCCAGCAGCGGTGGAGGAAATACTTCCACGTTGCGCGATCGGCGGGTATGGCGTGATCGCTGCCGCTCGATGGCTCGAAGACGAAACGGCCATGCGGCAAGGCCTTGGTTGCACGGATGCAGAGTTCGGTTTCCTCGCATCCGAGCGGCAAAGCCTTGGCCGTTCGGCCCAAGCCGGAATCGAAGCCGCCCGTATGATCGAAGACGGAGCGGCGGATGCACATCGACGCGCCGATGAGGTTGCGCACCGCCCCCGGATGAAGGCCGCGATAGGTGCAGCCGAGGGTCCACAGGAATTCGTCGGGAAACCAGGACGGACGGTCTGTTTCCCACAAGGGGCGGATGGCGGATACGGCGCCCAGAACCGAGGGATCCTCGAGTTGCCGCACCAAGGTCGCCAGCAAATCTTGATCCGCCACGGCGTCGTCGTCGAGAAACAGGATGACCTCGCCGCAGCTGACAGAAATCCCGGTGTTGCGGGCACCGGAGAGGCCGGGCGAATGAATATTCTCGACGATGCTGAGCGGGGTTTCGAAGCGCTTGGCGCGCAGACGCAGCGCGAGTGCCGGATTGTGATCGACGATAACAACGATCTCGTCCGCGGCCGGGACCTGGCGCGCTGCCGCCTCGATTGCCTTATTGAGAATGTCCCAGCGCTTGTCGGAATAGCAGCAGATGACGATTGCCGTCGTGAGCCTGCCGGGTAAGGGGTGCTGGAAATTATCCATTCTTCAGCTCCGGGGCGAACTGAAGGGTTATTCCGGTCGGTGCCGGCGACTGGAGCGCGTCGATGGTCATCCAGACCTTGCGGTAGATCGTTCCCCTGTCGCCGCCCTTGTAGAGCCAGGCTTCCAGCCGTGCGGGAGGGTGCGTTTTTGTCGGTATGGAGAATTCGAAGGTTTGACTGGAGGAAGGCGCCAGTTCGAAGGCTGGCATCTTTCCAATCAATGTGCCGCCCAGAACAAGGTCAAGACTGTAAAGCGTCCTGGCGTCTTCCGAATTGCGCACGCCGACCGTTACCACATTGTTCGTCCAGGTCCATTTGGGCACCATCCAAAGCTCAGTGAACTGAAACGGCTTGTGTTCAAGCGCGACCGGGCGCGCCATGAGGACGGAACTCGTCGCCAAGATCATGGAAACTGCGAATGCCCCAAAACGGCGGCCGGGCCAGGCCCAGGGAATGGCTGGAACCGGCCTTGCGAGCTGCAAAACGACATTCAGCCACCGAACGGCAATAGTCGTCAGGCCCAACGCGTATACCCAGCCTCGCGCATCGAGATGCCCGGCGACATGCAGCAGAAGGCCGCAAAAAATGCAGGTCGCGAAGCTCAGGAACACCGCGAACGTCCCCCTTGTGACTGTGTCGCCCTCGATGCGCAGGGTGTCCACCAGCATGCAGCCAGGGAAATACAATATCAGTGGCGCGCAGAGCGCCAGGCGGACCACCTTCTCCCAGGTCGAGAAGGTTTCGGGCAGCCACGTTACGGCCAAGGCAGCGGCAAGAACCCACAGCGGAATGATTCCCAGAAAGACACGACGGGCCATCATCGGGGACGAACTCCTGCATCCACCCATGCCGTCGCGCCGATGATCTGCGCGGCGCCTGGGTTCACCTTCATGAGCTTCTGCCGTATCACGTTGGGGTCGAAGGATTTCTGGACGAGATGAACGATCTTGCTGTCCAGCCGGCTCAGAGTGAGGCCGAGACGGCTATGGATCTGCGTCAGATAGGCCCCGCGCGCATCGCGCATCGTCGGCGACAGGTGCATCACATCGAGCAGAAAGACGGAATAGAGTGTCCATTCTCCGAACCGTGTCTGGTCTTTTGACGCGCTGAGACCGTTGAGCAGCTCGACGTAGGGTTTTGAGCCGTATTTCGACGCGATGTAGTCATTCAGCGCGATGAGCCATTCACGCTTGAAGCAGAAGAAATCGTTGATGAAATCGACGTAGCGAAAAGATCGAGCCGGCTCGACGCCGAGGATCTTTGCAACATTGCGCAACCGTTGCTTCTCGAAACGGTAATGCAGATCGGGCAACCTGTGGCTGGAATAATAGAGAACCGGTTCGCCCCGGTCGATCAGATCGGTCGTCGCGATGGGCCGCAGCAGCAGCGTATCCGCACCCAGATTACAGAAATGCTCGGTGCGGCAGAATTCGAAGGCGCGCAGCTTGACGATCTGCTGCCGAAACCAGCCGGGAAGTTCCAGTTCGCGTGCCGAAAGCCAGTCGTTGTCGCCGGTGACGGCTGCGCCGGGCACGAGACCCTTCGCGTCGAGGAAGGCTCTTAAAGCGGCCGGGTTGTCGGTGACCATGGTCAGGTTTCCCTTGTCGGGGAAATGCTGCTGGTAGGAGCGAAGGGACGCTTCGAGCAAATATTCGATGTCCCGCGAATGGACGCACATGAAAGCGTCGATACGGCTATCGATCATTGCAAATCTCCGTCTGTTCGTCCCAAGGATTGCACCGGCTCTCCGGTCCGCTTACCAGGGACGGCGGGCTGCCTTGTTTTCCCGAGCCGCCCGACATCGAAAATGACCATGAAGCCGTTGTCGAAGGTGCGGTCGACATCGGGCTCGGAATTGAACTTGAGCAGCGACGATGCCTGGAGGGGGACCGTGTGGTTTCGGTCCTGTGCGCCGCCGTCGAAATAGACGCCGACGCCGGGCAGGCCAGTGGTCATGCGCAGATCGACCATGACGAAACCAACGCTCGAGCCGATCAGCAGCTTGCGTTCCATCGAGCCGAGATCGGCAGCGGTGATGGCCATGCCTGTGTCCTGCCCGCTCTCAAGCGTGGTCGAGACCTTTTGCCGGCCGTAGGTGGACAGGAGCAGGCGATTGATCCGGTCGGTTGCGAAATGCCGGTCGCCGCCCAGCCATTCCCTGGTCCACTTTGCGGCGCTGATCCCCATCGGTTCTATCGACGAGGAGTCGGCCGAAACTTCATAGCCGGCCGGAACCAGGATACGCGGCCCCTCGGAGCTGATGACGCCACCAATCAGCACCGTCGTTGCGGCGGCGGCAAGCGCCGTTGCGCGCAGCCAGCCACGCGACGTGCCGTGCCAGAATGCCGCGACGGCCACCGCGACGACAATTGCGACGCCGAGGAAAGATAGCGAGCCGATGCGGTTGCCGATCTCCCACCCACTGCGCGTCAGGCGGAAGATGATGCTGACAGGATAGGCCAGCGTCACCAAAACGAGGACGACGAGAGGGCTTGACCGCCATAGGCGCCATCTGGTCGGCGGCCAGAGGATACTCGCATTCGGGTGCTGCCCATTGAAAACGAGCGAGCGGAGAAAGCCGGTGAGAAGTCCCAGGCAGATCAGCGCGACGCCCGCCATCGTCAGATAACGTTGCCACGCAGGCGCCAAGGCTCCCGTGTCCGACACGAAAAGCTTACGCGTCGCGGTCGAGTTCGATAGGAGTTGCGCTACCTCGTGTATGCCGCCTGCCAGTACGGGAAGGATGTAGCTGCCGGTGGGGTTCCCGACGATCTTCGACCAGGCGACCGGAGCAATCACGGCGATCGAGGCCAGCAGGATCGCCTGCCGCCTCTGCATAGCGGACGCGCCCTGTCGCAGGCATTCCATCACCGCCGTGCCGCACAAAAGGGCCGTGCAAAAATAGGAGGTGAGATGATGAGTAGCCGCGAGAGCCACGATCAGGACCATGGTGGCGACGACCGTCGGCCAGCCTGCCGCGTCGCTTCGCTCGATGCGTCGGCTTTCCGAAGCCAACAGCACCGCCGCAAGCATGGGGATCGCCAGGCTTTCATAGGAGTAGTGGACGTCAAACAGCAAAAACGCGGACGAGCCCATGTAGATCAGGCAGGCGATGGAGGCGATCCGTGCCGAGCCCGTGATCTTCTCAAAGAGCAGGAAGAGCGCGCACATCAGCATCATCCGTGCGGCCGCCAATACGATGAGGCCTGCCGCGAAGACGGACAGTCCGGACAGGTTGACCAAGGCGGACGTTATGAGCTCCAGCCCGGGATAGAGGGGGCTGACCGGCAAAAGGGGATTGGGCAGGAACAGTCGCCCCGCCTCCAGAATGTCGTTCACCGTCGCCCAGTGCAGGAATTCGTCATGGTCTATGAAGGCGACGGGTGCGCGGATGAGGCGCACCACGAAGAGGGCTGAGGTCACGATCATTATGAGCGCCAAGCGCTCCAGGCGGCTGGCCCCTGGATGGATGATCCGCGCCGCCGCGGGGAGAAAGATCGCGGCGATGGCGCAATAGAACGTCGGAACCGCCCAGCCCTCTCCCAGCCGACTGGCATTTGCAGCAAGAGCGGCCACAATAAGGGCGCAGCTGCATAGGAAGGCAAAGACCGGCGACATCCCCAGCGACGAAGGATCGGCAGCATCCCCGATCGCGCTGTCCTGCTTGCGCAGGCCCAGAAATGCAGCGATCCACAGATCGACGCGTGGAATGGTAACCCTTCCTGGATAGCCATGACGATAAGCTCCGTCCTGGTAGGCCTTCTGCCGGCCTGGAGAAGCCCGCCCCTTAACAACGGTCATCGTGCTTCAAATCTCCAAGCAGTGCCGGACCGGTTCGCAGTTCGGCCTGCGGATGCGAAAGGACGCGTCTGTACACCATCAGCAGCCGATCCGTGCAATCGTCCCAGTCGGGCAACCTCGTCTCGATTGAGATCGGCCCCGCGTCCATGGCGGCGAGCATTTCACGCGCGGTGAAGTCTGGCGAAGCGTTGAGCGGAATGGATCGCACGAGGCCCTCCTCAGCCAGCTCCCGAAAGCCGGATGTGTCGGTGGTCAGTACGGGAGCCTTGACCGAAAGCGCCTCCATAACCGCCACGGGGTGAGCTTCATAATCGCTGAGGAGCACGACAAGAGCGGCCGAAGACAAAAGATCGGCCATTGCGGACCGGTCGGTCGGCGGAATTGCCCCGATCTCGACACGGTTGCCGAGCCCGAGCTCGGCCACCTGCTGACGCAGCTTCGCCTCAAAAGGCCCCTCTCCCAGGATCCGAAGGCGCATATCAGGGAATTTTGTTGCTAGCACATGAAATGCAGCAAGCGCCCGATGATGACCTTTGTAGCGCTCCAGCCTGCCGAGCGAGACAATCAGCGGCCCATTGCAAAGTGAAGCCGGCCGCCGCCCGGACTTTTCCGGAAGGCGCGCGCCATTTGGGATCACGATGAACCGGTCTCTCGCGATTGCCATATTGTGGCTGAACAGATCCGCTTCGAATCGCGACACGCCAATGAGTTGCGCTGCCCTGGCAGCCAGAGGCGCAAGCATTCTATGTTGGAAGCGCCGGATCGAGGACCGAAATCGTGACGAGTGGCCCCCGCTGTGAAAGGTGACCACGAAAGGAAGCCCGTTCCGCGATGCGGCGGCCATTCCCAGCGGTGCCAGCAAGGTGTGGTAGCCCTGAACATGCATCAGGTCCCAATCGCCTTCGGCGACCGCCTTGAAGACGCCGGGGGCGAAGCACCAATCCCGCCCACGGGGAAACGTCCTCAGCCTGACAATCTCCACGCCGTCTCGGGTTTCCGCTGCCGGAAGAAGGCCGTCGGGATTGCCCGTCAAGACCGTCACCGTATGCCCCTTGCGCACGAGCCGGATTGCGACCTCGCTTACATGGGTTTCCGTTCCTCCGGCAAAAGGCAGGTATCTCGCGCTGAGCATCAAAATGCGCATCATGCGGCCTCGCCAATTACATCCGGACCTCAGGACATGCCCTGCTCGAGGACTTGGACGCCCGTCGGCGTACTGACGCGTTCTCGGAAGATCGTCTTCAGCACGCGCCAGCCGTCCGGAAGGGCACGCAGATTGCTGACGCCGTAGATACGCTCCGATTCAAAGCTCGCGACTTCCATGATTTTGAGCTTGTTCTTCAGGGCCCGCAAATTGATCAGCGTCTCAATTTCGAAGCCGTCGCAATCGGCACGCAGCAAGGGAACATGCCGTCTCCAAAAGCCCATGTAGCCGTAGCACAGATCGCTGAAAGAGCTGCCATAGAGCATCCGGACCAGGAGGGTCAGGCCCAGATTGCCGAAACGGCGGATGACTGTCATATCGCTGGTGCCGCCACCCTGCATAAAGCGCGAACCCTTGACGAAATCCGCACCTGCAACAAGAGCCGCGACGAACAGGATGATTTCGTAGGGATCCATCGACCCGTCAGCATCAAGCATCACGATCATATCGCCAGATGCGGCTTCGAAGCCCGTCCGCAATGCGATGCCTTTGCCCTTCTTAGGCTGAAGTACGATCTTGACATCATCGCGCATGCTTCGCGCTATGTCCGGCGTTCCGTCTGTCGATCGCCCATCGACGATGATAATTTCATGCACCCATGTCGGTATGCGGGGCAAAAGCAGCTTGATATTTTCCGCTTCGTTCAAGGTTGGAATGACGAGTGAGGTCCTTGGCAACTTGAACATCGGACCTTGGACCGGCATTGAGGAATGCGAGGATTCTAAAGCTTCGATTGTAGACATAAGCTCTCCTTGGCCTTTTGGACCGCGTGACAAATCGCAAATCGACGATGCCCCTGAGCTCTTTGGCCGAGAGGAGGACTAAACTCTCCCCAGTCGGGAAGAGTATGCGGCTAAGCCTCAATGTACTTTGATCAGATCGCCTGGCTGTAAGACCGTTTCTTCGGTCGCAGGTTCGACGATGACACCATTCGGTCCAGGCCGAACGATTTCAAATTCAACACCGGCGCTATCATTCGACGATACCATCGACCGGAAAATTTCAAGATCGCTCTCGGTCGTCTTCAACGCCGTGGATAGGCCTCTTTCGGCATCCGCTGCCGACTTTTCGATCTCGATCTCGCGTTCGATACGATCGCGCTCAACGTCCTGTTTCGCTGCCGCCAGCCGTTGCTTCGCGCTCTCGACATCGATGACGGCCTGCTGCTTTCGATCTTCCGATTCGGTCAGTTCGCTTTGTGCCCGAGTCAACTCAATGCTGGTGACAAGTTTGTTTTTGGCCAATTTCTCGATACTTGCCAGCCGATCCTGACGGACCCGAATGGTGGCATCATAATTACCGACGCGTGCCTGACGCAGATCGAGATCGGCCTGAGCATTGGCCACAGATTTTGCGTAAGCGCTGCTCTGCGCATCCTTGCTCGTCGTTACCAATTGGCGCTGCCATGTCTCATCATCCAGCAACCTTTGAGCGTCGGGATCGGGACCAAGAACAAGCGTGCCAATGCTGGCAATTTGTACGGAATCGCGCTTTGCCCTGAGCACCTCGGTTCGCGACGCAAGCCGCTTCAGATCGGCCAGCCCAGCCTTCAACCGCTCGATCTGGCGTGTAATTTCCACGCTCTGCCATGGCTCGATACTCTTCGCAGCCATGCCACCCGCTTGCGCAACGGCATGCAGAACAGTCATGCCATCAACATATCGAAACGAGCCAGGATTACGAACCGGGCCGGTAATATAGATTGGCTGGTGCTCAATCTTGACGATATTCACGAACCCCTTTCTGCCGACCAAACTTTCGTACGAAGGAAGAATTATCGCCTCCACATCCGCCGGAGGAAGCCCTCGAACCGGAAAGCGTCCCAAAAGCGGAAGCGCAATCGTTCCGTCCGCTTCAACGACGTATTCGCCAGTGAGCTCGGGGCGCTGGTAAAAGTTCCAGGGAACCGTACCCCGCGAGCCCGTCCAGCGATCTTCGACGGAGGCCAAGCTTTCGTAAAATGCGAGATTCAATTTATCGCCTGAGCGAAGACCGTCACGCAACAATTGAGGCTGCCGGGCCGAAGTCTCACCAGGGGTCACAACCGAGACCACTTCCGTAGGCGAAGGTAACTCTTCCGCTGCTGGCGCCAATGGAACAATTGCTGCAAACACCATGCACAGTATTGTTTGATGTAGGCGAGAACCGATTCTCGACCTATATTGAGGCCTCGCTGGAGATATTATCTTCGAAAGCTTCATGTTTCGAATTTCCGCTTTGAAAGCGCTGAACGCCCCTTGATCTCTTTAAGGTTAACATAATATTAACCATATTCAACAGTACTTAACAATGATTAATACATCTGCCAGACAGGCTAAGATCCTAAGTCGAAAAGAATTCAATGAAAGTAATATCTTGCGGCGACCGGGCAGCACTTCGAAACCCTTGGCTTTATCGGTTTATTTGACGATCAGCAGGGTGAACTTTGCAATGTAGCTCTCAGCTTTAGTCCATCAGAGCCGCCATTGGCGAAGAGATGTCTGATGAGAAATGGTTTCAAGAACGACACTTGCGCCGTCGCGATGGATGGCGAACGATTTGTATCCGGGCCGGGCTGGTGTCCATTTATCCAGAAAATGGCATTATGTTATGTATTTCAGAGATCTACAGCCATAGAACTTGTTGCGATAGGGTTGCCCGCAATCGAGTGGGTCCTCGGCACAGGCCGAGCGCTCTCCCGCAAAATAACGCCTGGCATCGTAGCCGGCGTCAATGACAGGGAAAGGTTCAAAGCTCTATGTCTGCAGATGAAAAGCCGCTTATCGCGATTGCCGGTGCAACGAGCAAACAAGGGCGTAGCGTCGCCGCTGCACTGCTTCAGAGCCAACGTTTCCGGGTGCGAGCTTTCACCCGGAAAAAGGATTCGCCTGAAGCTTTACGTCTGGAGGAGCTCGGCGCTGAAATCGTCACCGTGCCTCTCCAACTTGGCCTGCAGAAGGACCTCGTTGCTGCCTTCAAAGGTGCCGATGGCGCATTTCTGATGACGCCGCCGATCGCCCCGCCGGAGACAATCGAGGCTCCGCTCGGCCGGCAACTGGCGGATGCCGCCGTGGAGGCCGGCGTCGGGCATATTGTTTTCAGCACACTTGAGAATGTCGACAAGATCACCGGCGGGACGAAGTATGCGCCGCATTTTACCGACAAGGCGCGCGTTGCAGACCATATTCGCGGCCTGCCTATCTCTCATTCCTTCGTCATGCTGGCGTTCTTCTACACCAATCTTCTTGAATATTATGTGCCGCGGATGGAGGGCGATAGGCTGCTCCTGCCGATTTATCTTCCGGAAGATTTCCGAGCGCCTTTTGTCGATCCGCTGACGGCTACCGGGCCGGTCGTCCTCGAAATTTTCTCAAACCCCGAGCGTTACAACGGCAAAACACTGCCGATCCTTGGCGACATCATTTCCCCGCGGGAGATGGTCGAAACCTTTCAGCGCGTGACCGGGCTCAAGGCCGAGTATCGAAACGCTTTCACCAGGGATGGCCTGCTGCGCTATTTTCCAGAGTTTGCCGCCAACGAACTTCTCGTTCGAGAGATTCTCGGGATGGTCGAATATGCTGTCGAATATGGATATTTCGGCAAGGAGCATGACCTCGAATGGAGCCGTCGGGTGAACCCCGATACGCTCAACTGGGAGCAGTATCTGCGGAAGACGGGGTGGCGTGGCGATAAACAATCTTTTAGATTCTAAAGCGCGTCGCGATCTTTCGGATTCGCTTGTCGCGCTCTAGAGCAATTCCAGGAAAAGTGCGAAGCGGTTTTCCTGGAATTGCGTAAAAATAAAAAGGCTAGAGCGGTCCTGCGCTTCCGTTGAAAGCTGAACCGCTCTAGCTCTTTGTTTTTCCGCATGTCGTAGGGCAAAACCGCTGCACACTTTTGCTCGACATGCTTTAAATCACGACGGTCGGATTCCCGGCAATTTAGAAACCTCGGCGACAAGAAAATCGACGAGAAGCCGAACGCGGGCAATGGCGGCGCGCTCCGGAACGATCAGCAAGCTCACAGGAACCGGTGCGGGACGATAGTCGCCAAGCAAGACCTCGAGCTGACCGTCGTCGAGAAGATCGTGAACCAACCAGAGGTGTGCGGGACCAATTCCGCGCCCGGCGGCAAGGGCTTTGCGCGCCGCAAGCCCGTGATCGACGCGCAACTTGCCACTGACGGGGATCATCAGCGTTGCGCCATCGGGAGAGGAAAGAACGAGCCGATCGCTGCCGGCCACATTGGACATTATGACGGTTTCGTAGCGGGACAGATCGGCTGGGCGCTCCGGCCGTCCGTGGGCGGACAAATAGGCCGGAGCGCCCACCAGCAGCCGATGGCTTTCTCCGAGCGCATGAAGTTTCATCGCGCTGTCGGCGAGGGGCCCAAGACGGAGTGCGACGTCGACGCCTTCGCGAACCAAATCGATCCGCTCGTCCGTCAGGTTGAGGTCGACCCGGATGTCCGGATGCTTGTCCTGGAAATCAAAGATCAGGCGCGTGATGTGCATCACACCGAGCGCTGCAGTACAGGAAAGCCGGACAGCACCCGCGGGGGCCTGACGGGCATCTCTGGCTTCTTCAGCAGCCTGTTCGACCAGGCGCAATATCTGCAGGCAGTTGCTATAATAACGGCTACCCTCGTCGGTAAGGGTCACGCGACGCGTGGTTCGGCTGAGAAGCGGGACGCCGACAGCCTCCTCAAGCTCATTGAGATGCCGCGTCACGGTGGATTGACCGACACCCAGCTCTCTTGCGACCATCGATAGGTTGCCGCGTTCGGCGACGCGGACAAAGGTGCGCATTCTGTCCAGAGACAGTCCCGTACTATCCATTTTTCAGCACAGTGATCGTCATTCCCTCGGTATAGGGAATAATCAGGGCTATGGCTAGTTCGAGCATGCGCCGGCAGTTCGATGGCATATTCCGGCGAGGCTGGCGAGGTCCGCACAACGGATGGATCAGAGGGTGCGCTCAAAGAGCAGCTCATTGTCTTTCGTCCCGGCCACTTCCCATCCCGAGTTCCGATAGAACCGCTCCGCCTTCGTGTTTGGATCGGTTGTAAGCCAGGCACGGTGGACACCGGCGGCTTTCAAAACGTTGCAAGCTTCGCGGAAGAGAACGGAACCTATTCCTTTTCCTTCAAATCCGGGAACAACAAAAAGCGCCCAAATGCTGCCATCTCGTGGATTAGCGGCAGAAAAGCCGACAATTTCGTTTTGCTCTTCCCACACGAAAATGCCGGGGTTTGCGACGAACCATTCATAGTGAACATCGAGGACTTTGGACGGATCGCCAAGGACGTTTTCAGTGACGGATGCCCGAATAGCCTTAAGTCGAGGGACGTCTGAAATGACCGCTCTTCTTAGCAAAGCTCGCTCCATCATCGTCGCAGACCGTACCAAATTACCGCGTCGAGCCGCGTGGGATGATGGAGAAGCCGCAATCGACCTTGTCTTCGCCGGGCGGCTCGTCGCGGACGGCGCGCAGCAGCATATCGGCGACGCGGTAGCCGATATCGTAGCGCGGTATGTGCACCGTCGTCAGCGACGGTTCGGTGAAGGCCGAAAATTCCAGATCGTTGAAGCCGCAGATGCCGAAATCCTCAGGCACGCGGATGCCGCGCACGCCGCATTCGATGAGCACGCCAAGCGCCAGTTCGTCGTTCTGGGCAAAGACGGCATCGACATCAGGCACGCGCGCCAGCAGGCGGGTCAACAATTCCCTTCCGAGACCGGTGGTGCCCGGCGCATCCGCGCCGATGGCAAGATCGGGATCGAAACGGCCGGCTTCGCGCATCGCGGCCTCATAGCCTTCGCGGCGGCGGCGCGAGCGAATATCCATGCTGCCGCCGATGAAGCCGATCCTCTGATAGCCCCTCGACAGCAGGAAACGGGTGGGTTCGGCGCCCGCCGCATGATGATCAAGGCCGACGACCAGCCTTTCCGGCTCCTGGCTGAGATCGGTGATGTGGGCGATCGGACAGGCGGCATTCTCGATCAGCGGCAGAAGATCATCATAGGATTCGGCACCGGCGATGATGACGCCGGCCGGCTTCTGCATCAGGAAGGATTTCAGCTGGCCGGCCTCCCGATCGGCATGGTGGAGCGTGTTGGAATACTGCACACCGAATTCGGTGGCGCGCAAGCGATCCTCGATGCCGATCATCAGGCCTGCAAAGGCGGGCCGGTGCAAAGCGGGCGTGATGACGCCGACGGTGCCGTTGTGGCGGCCGGCCAGCGCCCGGGCGGCAAGATTGGGGATATAGCCCATCTCGTCTACCGTGCGCAGAATAACCTCGCGCAGATCCTCCGAGACGATTTCAGGATTGCGAAGCGCGCGCGAAATGGTGATGGGGCTGACCCCCACCCTCTTCGCCACATCGCTCAACTTCACATGCGCGCCGCGCCTGCCCTTCCGCCCCCGCTCCACTGCCGTCCCCACCGCCCCGTTATATCTAGCCCGCGAGTCTCGCTTGCCCTCGATTCGCGATCTTTACTTTCTGAAGAAGAAATAATTTAGAGTCTACTAACATTTTATATTCGCAACAGGATCCCGGAATATAATTTACAGAAACGGCAGCGGGATCGTCTGTCGGCAAATTACGGGCGCATGCGGCGATCGGATCACCGCCTCCTGGAAAAAGTGCGTTTATTTTCGAATGAAAACATCGTGGCGGCCGCCAGCGAAGCAAAATCAGGCCGGAATTTTTGAGCCGCTCAAACGCTGGGTGAGCGAAGATTAAGTTCCAGTCATTAGCTTACAAATCGGCAATATAAACATGATCAAACTTTAATTTGTAAATCCGCTTGGTGGGATCATATGAATCCCGAGCGCCAATTCTTCTCTTCCCCCGGTCGCCGCCCCCGACGACGGCGCGTTCCCAAGAGGAATTGGCGCCAAACGCCATCCGACGCCAGGTCCCAGGACATGGAACCACGACGCCATCCAAAGCCAACGCTCTCGCACGGGACAACCGCCCAAGGGATCACCACCATGTCACACATCCTCCGCAACCATCGCACCGCAACCCTTGTCGGGGCCGCCATCATCGCCGGCGCAGCCTGCCTGCCCTTCGCCATCAACGCCTCCAATGCCGTTGCCGCGCCCTCTGATACCGGCGGCATTCTCGCGCCGAGCGGCTCCTTCGCCTCCATCGTCGATGCCGACAAGCCTGCCGTCGTCACCATCACCACGACGATGAAGGCGACCGATGTCAGCGCCGGAGAGCAGGAATCGCCGATGGATGAGCAGTTCCGCCAGTTCTTCGAGGATCAGGGCATCCCGCTGCCGCGCCAGGCACCGCAAAAGCGGCCTTCGCAGCAGGCGATGGCGCTCGGCTCCGGCTTCATCATCAGCCCCGACGGGGTGATCGTCACCAACAACCATGTCATCGACAATGCCGTCGACATCAAGGTGACGTTGGATGACGGCACGGAACTGCCGGCCAAGCTGATCGGCACCGACCCGAAATCCGATGTCGCCGTGTTGAAGATAGGGGCGGGCAAGCCGCTGCAGACCGTTGCCTGGGGCGATTCCGACAGGCTGAAGCTCGGCGACCAGATTCTGGCGATCGGCAACCCCTTCGGCATCGGCACCACGGTGACGGCAGGCATCGTCTCGGCGCGCGGCCGCGACCTGCACAGCGGGCCCTATGACGATTTCATCCAGATCGACGCGCCGATCAACCATGGCAATTCCGGCGGTCCGCTGGTCGACCGCAACGGCAATGTCGTCGGCATCAACACCGCTATCTATTCGCCGAACGGCGGCAGCGTCGGTGTCGGTTTCGCCATTCCCTCCGACGAGGCCAAGGCGATCGTCGCCAAGCTGCAGAAGGACGGCTCGATCGATCACGGCTATCTCGGCGTGCAGATCCAGCCGGTCACCAAGGATGTCGCCGATGCCGTCGGCCTCGACAAGACCGGCGGCGCGCTGGTTGCCGCCGTCACTGCCGATACGCCGGCCGCGCATGCCGGCCTGAAGCCGGGCGATATCGTCACCTCAGTCGGCGGCGAGAGCGTCAAGACGCCGAAGGACCTGTCGCGCCTGGTCGCCGACCTTTCGCCGGGCGCCAAAAAATCCCTCGGCGTCTGGCGCGACGGCAAGACGATCGATCTCAACGTCACCGTCGGCACCAATGAGGAAGGCCAGAAGGAGGCGGCGGCCGAAAGCCCCGACGTCCAAGGCCAGAGCACCGGCCAGCCGAGCCTCGGCATCGGCCTTGCCGATCTCACACCCGACGTGCGCCAAGAGCTCAACCTGCCGCACTCGATCAGCGGCGCGGTGGTCGCCAAGGTCGTCCCGGACAAGGCTGCGGCTGCCGCCGGCATTCAGTCCGGCGATGTCATCGTCTCGGTGAATGACAGACCGGTCCACAATGCCCGCGACGTCAAGACCGCAATCGCCGATGCCGGCAAGGCCGGCCGCAAGTCGGTGCTGCTGCTTGTCGAGCGCGACGGCAACAAGACCTTCGTCGCCGTGCCGTTTGGGGCGGCCTGACGGTAGCCTGAGCTGTTGCTGCAAACAGGGAAAGCCTGCCTGACGCGGGCTTTTCGACGGACCGGAGCGGCGAGACCTTGAAGCCAAGCACCGCTCAGTCGGTGAAGATCTATAGGGCGCCGTCCACCCCTCTATCTCCTGCTCAGGGAGATTTCAGCTTCGTCCGCTTTGCACGCCTACGAAATTTGCCTGTTTGGCGGTTTGCCTCTTGCTGCTTTACCGCATCGGAGTGGCTGCGTTGCGCGGCCTCCAATTGCTGCCGCGTCGGGAGATCATGGTCGTAGGTGGAAGCACTGAATGCCGTCGCGTTATCGAACGGACCTCTGTGTGGACGCGCCAATCCATAGGCTTGCCCATCGGCGCTATCGATCCCCTCCTCCGCTGACGATGATCGCGCTTGACGCGCCTGCGCTATGAGATCGTCTGCAGTCGGGCCCAAGGTTGCGATTTTCCGCAGGAAGGCGATGATTTTGCTTTTCCTGGCCCTGTCCTTTTGATCTGCGTGAATCCCAGACATGTCTTCTTCCTTGTTCGTCATGTCATCGCGACGATCGATCGGGGGTGCCGGCGACATCGCGGCAGGACGTTCACGGGATCTCGGACAATCGTTCAGGCAGCCTGGTTTTGGGAAAGCGGTAGGCTGGCGGCCGCAGGGGTGCGTCCGCACGCCCGGACGCCGTATACCGCGCGATCCGATAGGCTTTCACCGGGGCGCCGCCGTCATCCTGCCATCGGGCAAATGAGGCGTCTTCCATTGCCTGCGGAAGCGGGCCTGAGCTCAACTGTGTCGCGAGATACATTTTCAGCGCCGATTTCAACGCCGCCTCATCGACGATCCCCATCTGGAAGCAATCAATGAGGAAACTTGTGGCGGTGATCTCACCCTCATCGGCCGCGTGGGTTTCGCCGCCGCGAAAGCCGGCCTTTCGCAGGATACGATCGAGCATCCTCAAATTGCCGACGCCGAAAAACTGATCTGATGTGGAAGACATGGCGTCCTCCTTCGTTGGGGCTAGGGTTGACTGGCGGCAGATTTCCTGCCGCGCCCCAAGCAGCGGTGCCCGTATCGTGCCCGCCGATAGATCAGCTTGCGCTCTTTGCCATCTGACCGCAACCTCATTCGGTGGCGGCCATTGATAATGGCGTGGCGGAACCCATTTTAGAGAGAGGAGGATACGCATCATGCAGTTGAACGGTGAAGCGACCCTCACAAAGCCGTCGGCACTGGCGGTTTCGGAACGGCGAGCGCTCATAGATCACCTCAGAGAGGTGATCGCAGGCTTGGCTCACGGGCTGGCCGCCGACGGATTGCTGGACCTTGTGCCGCCTCTGCTGGAGATAAACAAAGTCCTCCGCGATATGACGGACGAGATTTCGCGCGCGGACCCTGTCTATTCCGACGAGATCATCACTGGTACGGTGCGCTTGATCAAGACGTCGCAAGCTTTGCTCGATGACCGGGTTATCGTCCAGACGATTCATTAAGACCTGCCGACGGTCGGGCATGGCGGCAGGCTGATTGCCAACCATTTGGCATCAAGCTGCCCGTTCCGGCCAGCCGTGCATCGATAATCATCGCCGGGTTCGAGGTCCGCACAGCGGCTCCCGCCCACTTCCAAGGATCAACCACAATGGCACTTATTTTTCCCAACAGAAGCCGCAGCTTCGACGAAGCGCGAAAAGGCGTCCGCTTCACCGGCTATGACGGCATGTTCGAAGTCCGGTTTCTGGTCGAAGAGGCAGCCCTCGGCAGCGCGATCACCCAGAACTCCTCCGAAGCCGCCTATCTCAATGCCTTTGATGCAGCGCGCTCTGCCATTCAGGAGGCCGCATCGAGAGCCTATCAGCATCGACGCGGAAACAACTTCACGCTCACGGCTGCAGATTTTCGCTGATCGCGAGAAGGCGTGCGGCCGGTGAACTGAAATGGCCACCATCCTGCTACTGCCGGATGAGACAGGGGGAGCAAGGCATATGGTTTCCACACGATACCGCCCGAAAGACCTGAAACTGGCGCGTCGCCATATCGTGAAGGCGGCGCATCGCGTTGCCGATCAGGAAATGGTGATCAGGAAACTATTGCGCAAAGGCAGACCCTCCGGGCCGGCCTATGCGCTGCTCAGCAGGCTCTACGACGATCAACGGCGGAAGCTCGATCGGCTGAAACTGATCGAAGCGATGGTTGAGGTAGAAGCGCAATCCTCTATGGACGTGCCCAGCAATCCTGGCACCTCCGCGCCGCCCTTTGCGATCGTGCACAGCAGCGGGACCTCTCTGCCGGACCGGCAATCCGCCACGCCTTGTAGCGCAGATGTTTGGCGCCCATATTTGGTGTAGTGGCAGCTTGTGAACGGGCGCTGCTTCCCGGGGTAATCAGAGTTCCCCGGCCCCAACCAAAGGAGGGCATCATGTCTTCCACGGTAAACATCCATTCGTGGAAACGCCTGGCTCAGCATATCGGCAGGTTCCGGTATATCGACTTCCTGGTGAAATCGACACCAGCAATCTGTCTGGTCTTTATCGTCTATATCATTCTCAACGATGTGTTCTGGTAGCGCTGCAAAGACTGTTGCCGCGAGCCGAAGACGCTTTGTTGCCTATCAAACTAAGGGCTGAACGCTGACGGAATTGGATAACGCGATGCAACTGCAAGAAATGGGTGAACAAGACTGCCTCGCCTTTCTGGCAAGCCACACCCGTGGCCACCTGGCATGCCTGGGCGAGAAATATCCCTACATCGTTCCCATTCAGTATGCTTTTGAAAAAGACCGGCTTTTCGTATTTTCCATGCCGGGCCTGAAGATTGACCTATTGCGGGCCCATTCACCGGCCTGTGTTCAGGTTGAAGAATTCGGCGAAAATCGAACATGGAAAAGCGTGCTTGTTCAGGGCACCTATGATGAGCTGACCGATACGCCGGCCCGGCATGACGAACGCCTCCACGCCTGGTCTCTCCTGCAGAAGCAACCATTCTGGTGGGAACCCGGATCGCTTGCCTTAAACTCGGAAAGCGAAGACAGCCCTGCTCCCTCCATATTCTTCGGCATTTCGATTGAGGTGGTATCGGGGAGGCAAGTAGTTTAACATGCGGGCGTTCAGACTCGCCGCGCCTTAATCCTTGATTGGCAAGGGTGCGCTGCTGCATGATATATGGAACTCCAGACAGACACCTCCAGCTAAACGCTGTCCGATACCAGCCTTTCCCATAGGGGCGCGGATTGCTTGATGCATCCACCAACGTGGCCAGCTGAACCGCAGCACTGCGTTCAATGCCACGCGACCACTCATAGGGAAAACGATGACAGACGCACCTGAGAATGAAGCGCTTTTCAACATCACCGGACATTATGTGCAGGAATTGAAGGCCGTTCTTCAAAGCGAGAGCATTGTCGAAGGCACCGACTACGAAAACAGCGCCTTTAATGAAAAACGACGGAACGAAGGACTGCACCTGCTGCGATTTCACAAGACCGGCACGGCAGCGCAGGCAACGCAGATCTGGGAAAAACATATGACGGCCCGAGCGCATCGATAGGACGGCACCAAGCCAGTTCTTCGACTGAGGCCGACTTGAAGCGCCGGTTCTCCGATCCTCGCTCCGGAGGCGGCGTTGGCACGTCCAGCTCAACATTTCCATGGAAGGAAAAATCATGACCAATGACACAATGAAAAAGATCCAGCCCGCCAAAGCGGCCGTGGCTGACGCCCCCTACGACGTCATTTACTTCGCGAAGAAACACCGCATTTCCAACGAGGATGCCAAAGCCATCATCGAAAAGCACGGCGCCAATCGCAAGGAGGCGGACAAGGCCGGCCGGCGCATCAGCGCCTAAAGCTTAAATAGCCTGGCAGACTTGAATATGTCGTCATCCCAAAACCGCTGCAACTTTTGGCTGACATGTATTCGCGACTGCCGGCTTTGCAACTGCCGGCGATGCCACGATGCAACATCGACGAACGAATTAACCCTACTGGCTTACCTTAATATCAGCATGCGCTTGAATACATCGGCTCCTATGCCATCGTAGCGTCACGATAACGCTTCTGGTTCCTGAGGCAGCTCGCCGGAACCATAGCCGCCTTTCTGGGGAGAGGCCGGCTTGCCTTCATAGGTCCCGAGCTCAATCAAATGGAGGGTGTGCCATGAATAATGTCTTGGAATTTCGTCCAAAATGCCCGCATGTCGAAAGCCTGTCCGACTGCCGGGAAGCGCTTGAACCTGCTGTGATGAAGATCGTCAGCGACGCCATCGGCAGGGGATACACGGCCGCGGAAGCCGCCATGGTAGTTGCCGATATCGCCGACGATTACATTCTGATGCTGTCGCGGCAACCACGGCACTGACACGCTTTCCGGGCGCGCAGCTGTTTGGCTTTGCGCCCCGGCGATCGCCGGGAGAAAGCCTTCCGTCTTGGATCAGTGGACCGCGCAGCAACTGCAGGGGTAGCAGTGGTACAGGAGACGAGACCTGCCGCGCGATCCGCCGGCAAAACCCCTGATATTGCCGGAAGTTCCCGGCAGAGCGACGGCGCCGCGATCCCGAAAAATCCGTGGAAGGGCCATCGGCACCTGCCCCGACAAGATTCGGCCGGCACACCAATAGACTCCGGCCCGGGTGAAAATCGATAGGCACACGACAACGCCAACAAAAAACCCTGCCGGAGCAGGGCTTTGAGTGGATCGGAGTGTGGCAGGCCGAGCAGCCGGCCCACATCTTAAACAAAATCGATGACTGAAAAGCCCGGCAATAGAATCTCTTTTACCCACATTCGCAGCGCTGCTCCGTTTCGCTCAATCTTTGAATCAATGCCGTAATGCGGCGTGAAACGATCAGATGGACAGCCTTTTGCGACCCCACGACTCAGAGCGGTTCAGCTTTCATGGAAGCTGAACCGCTCTGACCTTTTGCCTCATGCAATTCCCGGGGAAACCGCTTCGCGCTTGGACTAACGCCACCTTGGCTGCCGCGGCGGAGCATTGGCCTGGATTTCATGCAGCGGCGCCCGCGGCCCGAGAAGTTTCTTCAGCTTCTTCTCCTCTGCCGGGCTAATCCCAAACTTGCGGCAATGCTCCGCAACATCGTGCTCTCGCGGGCCGGGAATGCGAACTTGGCGATTGCTCATGCTCTTCATGTCTGTTTCCTCCTGAGAGGAAAACCAGCAGGGCGCAGATTTGTTCGTTAGCGATGCCTAAAATTTAGGAATCTGTTTGCTTCGGTTGGGGCACGTGATTCTGCTGGCGCCCTGGTGCTCGCCGATCAATTGATCTTCAACCAATGCCGTAGAGCCGCCACAGCCCCATCGCTCGCATAAGCAATCATCCCGCCGATCGTCAGGCCGGCGAAGGCAATCAACCCCGATATTCCGTAGCCGATCGTCTTCATCCGTTTCCACTCCTCAAGCGCCGGCCCCGCCGCCTCCTGGTTCTTCTCGACGGTCTCCTTGAGGGTTCTGATTTCCTCGCGGATATGCACATCCGCGCCGCCGCTGATCGCCACCCGGGTATCGAGCTGGGCAATCTGCCTGGCCTGCTCGTCGAGCCGCTTGTGGATCACGGCGCGGCTGTCATGGGCATTGGCCTTTTCGTCGCCGACCTCGTTGCGCAGAAGTGCCACGTTTTCCTCGATGCCGGTCAGCCTGCCTTCGACGCGCCCGAGGGCGCGCAGGATATCGTCATTGGATGTCATCTCTATCGGTGCTCTGTTGTGGGATGGAACGTTTTCAGCCTAGGGATGTTGAATCTTCGGATTCCCGAAGAGGCGTATACATGCCGCAAGACAGCTCAATCGATCTGAAGCGAGGCGCCCATGAGAATGCTATTGATGATCATCATCGGGGTCATGGTCGCGTCGATCCTGAGCATCCCGGTGATCAAGCCGTTCATTCAAGGCAGCGGCAAGAGCGAAACGCCGCCGCCGGTCATCCAGCAGCCGGAGCCGAAGTGACGAGGCCGAAGGCCCCTTCGTTGCCTCCGCCTATGGATTGAATTTCACCTTCTCGGATTGGGGAATGCCGCCCGCGCTACGGTCGATCACGACGCCATAGGGATGAACGCCATCCGGCGTGACGCTCGGCCGCACGATGGAGCCGACCGGCAGCACCGTGGAGCGCGGGATCGAGATGGTGATCATATTGCCGGAGACGCTGCCGATCGACGTGGTCGACAGGCGGGCAAGGCCATCCGGCCCGGCATAGGTGCTGATCTCCTGCTCCGGCCCGAAGATGCTGGCATCCGCCACTTCGATCGTCGTGTAGGTCGCGACTCCATCCGTGCCCGACTGCACGGTCACCACCGTGCTCGGCAGTTCCAGCATGCCGGGCCAGACGCCATCCCTTTCACCGGAAACCCAGGCCGCATAGGTATCGATCGCATCGTCGCAGCAGGCCGAGGTCTTCGCCAGGATATCGGCGCGCAGCCGCCATTTGCCCGAGGCATCCGTGCCGTCCGCCGGCCAGGTGTTGTTGGCCGAGAAGCTCTGGTAGGCGGCCCTGAGGTAGAGATCGTTGGCGGTGATTGTGCCGGTCGCCGGCGATGTCGCCGATCCGGCGAAATTATAGGTAAAGCTGTTCGGCCCGGTGACCGTGATCACCACATTGCCGTTATACTCCGTCTGCGCAGCGCCGGAGATCGACACCGTCTGGCCGGTCGCGAGCCCGTTGATGCCCGACGCGATGGTTGCCGTGACGACGGTGCCGACCGATGTCAGGGTGACCGCGCGGGTGGAAACCGTGCGGCCGAGCGGCGGCAAGGCGACGATTTTGACGCCGGGGTAGCGCGCCCGAAGCCGTGTCACCAGGCTTCTATAGTTGGTGTTGAAGAACTGCGTGTAGGTGGCGGCCGTATCGTTCTGCCCCATCTGGTTGGCGATGACGGTGAACGGCTTCTTGTTGTTGTTGAAGGCGGTGATCTCGTCGAGAATGGCCCAGCGCCGGGTCGCGATCGCAGCCCCGGTGCCGGTGAGCTCTCGCACCGAACCGTTTCCCGGCATGCCGATCATCAGATGCGGAATGCGGCCGATGCCGCCATCCCTATCGAGCCAGCGGCGCAACCAGCCGAGATTGCCGCGCGCATCGGCAGCGGCGGAAAACTGCTGGCGCGCCTCACCGATGCTGTCCACAAGGCCGAGAACGACCGGCCTTCCATCCCAATCACCCTTGGCGACCATGAAGTCAGGCCCGTAATATTGCGGCTGGGTGACGGTCGCGTAATTGATATCGAGTGCCGCCGTGCTGTCGGCGAGGGGCGTGTCCTTGAAGGCGAGCAGCGTGGCGAGATCGCCTGCACCCCAGACGCGCTCGCCGCGATGCTTCTGGATGCGGTAGACCGGCCAGATCTTCTCGCCGACGGCGGTATGATAAAACAGCCAGATTTCGATTTCGCTTTCCGGCGCGACATCGGGAATGGTCAGCTCGTCCGTCCAGGCGCCATTCGTCTGATCGGCGACGGTCACCGTGTTCAGGCCGGCGAAGGTGCATTGATAAAAGACGCCTGCGACCCTGATGAACATCGCATCGGCGACCACTGAATTACCGGGCGTGCCGATCGTGCCGGTGACGACCGTTTCCTGCGGCGAGTTTCCGCCTTCTGTCGAGGCGAAGCCCGAGAGGTGAAAGCGGAAGGTCCTGGTCTTGTACTGCGGCGTGTTGACGACAATCTTGCTGCAGACATAATTCGTGCCGGATGCGGCGGTGACGATGTTTCCAGACGGCATGCGATTGCGGGTCGCGAAGAACATGTAGCGATCGGGGTCGCCGCCCGCCCCGCCTCCACCTCTCAGCATCGGATTCGCAAGGGCAAGCGAAATAGCGTTCATCATCGGCGTGTTCCGTATTTTCTGGTGAGGTCGTCGTAGAATTGGATGGTGCGCACTTGGCGGGCATTGGCGCGGTCGAGCGCCTGCCGCTCGCGGGCGAGGATGGCGATGACGGGCTCGCCTTCGACAACCGGCGCATGCGCTTCCTGCCGGCGGAGATCGTCCGGCAACGGCGGCAGAGCGAGGCCGGCCGCCGCCTGCCCCTTCGTCACCGCCGCCTTGTTCAATCGCTCAGTGGCGGAGCAGCCATTGACGATCAGCAGCAGTGACAGCGCAAGCGCGGTTCTTTTCCGAAAGCTGAAGCTCATAGGATTGGATCTCGGTTTCGAGTGTGTCTCTGGCGGCCTGCTCGGCGGCCGAGGCAGCGGCGAGGCGCTTGCGATGCTCTTCGGTCGCCTGGGCGGCGGCGTTGCGCTGGCGTTCCATCTCGGCCGCCTGGGCCTCGGCTGCGCTCTTCTCGGCAACAAGGACATAGCCGGCGCGCGCCTGCCTTGCCGCCGAGGGATAGCCGATCGAGACGGCATAGAGGTGATAGAGCATCAGGCCACCGGCGAGGCCGGCGCCCATCTTGAGCGTGTCGAGGAGCCCGAACATCAGATGCCCTCGAGGCAGAACTGGCGCTCTTTCTGCCGGCGCCTGATAAGGCCGGGAAAGACGATGCCGGCCGCGCGGTTCCACTTCAACAGCGCCTCGCAGCCCTCAGCCGTCCTGCCCTGATTGATGAGCCTGATTGCGCTCGAGCCGCAGGCCGCCTTGACGCCGACATTATAGGCAAAGGAGGTCAGCGCCACGAAGCGCGCATCCGGCAGGGCCACGCGCACGCAGCTTTCGATGCCGCCGGCATAGGTCTGCAGCTCCAGCGCCAGGAGCGCCTTGCATTGCTCCACCGTCTTGCGGTCCCCCGGCTTCACGCCATTGGTGCTGCCATAGCAGATCGTCCACGGCTTTCCTTGCGTCGCCGGATCGGGATAGGCATTCTGGCGCAGCCCCTCGAATGATCCGACGAGCGCCACGGCCATGGCCGCGGCGGCACTACCCTTCTGCAGGCGGTTTGCCATTCAAGTCTCCTGAGATTTTCTGCTGGACGAAGATGCGGGCGATGATTGCCGCGAGGGTGATAAGCCCGGTGACGATCGACATGCCGAGTTGGATGTAGATGTTCTTCGCTACCCAGGTTGCGGCCACGAAGGTGTAGATCGGCTCAAGGACGATGAAGAGCAGAGCGAGCACCATGAGGCGTACGCTCCAGGCGCGTTTCAGCACCTCGCGCCAGTTATGGACGAGCATGGGAGGCTCCGGATTTTGGATGTGGCGACGCACCCGTGTCGAAGGAGACGGGCGACGTCTTTTGGTTATTCAGTAAGGCGACACGTTCAACGAACGCTATCGAGTAGTCGGATAGATCCGATCACGAAGCCTGAATATCGGCTGCTCGATGTATTTGTAGGACAGGGCTGCGAGCAGCAGCGTTATTGCCGTGAAAACTAAGAACTCACCGGGACCATGCAATTGAGGCTTCACGCCGAAACTTGGCTCCAGCCAATGGGGTGTCACGAAGAAAAAGAACGTGTAGTTCACGACCTGATGATAGACATAGGCACCATAGCTACGCTTGCCTATGAACACTAGAACCGGGGTTTCCATAACCTTCGCTGCGGTCGTCGCCCTGCCGACAGCCAAGAAAAATATCAGCGATGAGGCGATCATATAAACCGGCACGTCGGCAAGTACTTTGCCAACAAAGCTAGTCCGAAACGCGAGTATACCTTCGCTCATCTCCGTCAATGACAGCAGGCAGAGTCCCACGATGCCAACCGTCAGAATTACGGAGAAACAGCGCGACACCGCGGGCGTAATCCGGCCTGTCGAAATGACGATGGCGACCGCTGCACCAGCAGCCAGCGAATCCAGATTTCCGAATGTGACGAGCACATTCGCCTGCCCAAGATCGGCATACCAGGCAAAAGCGCGCCAGCCGATCGCAAGGGCAAATGCTCCCAATAGCGAAAGCCTCCAAGCATTCGGCCGGAGAAAGATGACGATTGGCGCCCAGAAAACATAGAACTGCTCTTCAACAGCAAGCGACCACCACGGGGCGGCTGGTCCATAAGTTCCGATATCGCTTCGTAGCAACACATTTGAAAGATTCTGCACGAAGAAGACGTGATAAATCACATCCTCCCGCACAGCGCTATTCAGCGATATGCAAATGACAAATGCGAGTGCCAGATAATAGATGGGTTGAATGCGGAAGAATCGGCGGCCATAGAAGCCCTTGAGAAGCTGCACCCCCTCAACCTCACGCCTTCGGCCGGCTAAGTCGACAAGTATTCTCGTGATCAAAAAACCGCTGATGACGAAGAAAACTACGAGCCCGCCTCGCCCCCATTCGGCGACGTTGTTAAGATAGGGAAGCGGTGACCAATGAGCCATCAGCACCAGAAGTAGCGATACTGCTCTAAGTCCATCTAAACCGCGTATGCGACCGCGCGCCTGTATGTCTAACTCTCGATGTGCAGGAGCATCCAAGTCCAATCCCTCCGTCTCTCGGCGGAATAACGCAATCCTACCGGGATTGAAAGTGCTCCTAAACGTTAGCCGCGTCAGAGTTTATTGTATGCGGTGCATCACGATGGCCAGTTGACAACGGTCGCTGCCCCTATGGCCGCCTCTGCATCGGTTGCCGCGTCGATCGCCTTTCTTAGTCCCAAGGCGTGTGGCCTCGATCGCCGCCCCGATCGTCTGCCAGGCGACAAAGCTTGCATTGATGACGTTCGCGACCTCTGCGGTCGTTGCTCCCGTGATGCCGATCTCGGCGACGAGCAGCGGATAATCCTCGTCGACAGGTGCGGCCGCTTCCAGATAGGCGCCAGCCTGATCTGCCTTCTCCGCATAGGTCAGAGCTTGGCCGGCGCCGGCCGAGATGTATTCCAGGCGCTCGGTCTCGGCCGCCGCGTCGATCGCCGCTTAAGCGCTGCCTTCAACGCCAGTAGATTGACCTCGCGGCTCGCCCATCCGCTGGTCAGGCTGAGAAGGAGCTAGAGTTAAAAATCACATGGCACGACGGCATCAATGGTCGCGCATGATGCGCTCGATACAGTACGGGACGCGGTACGTCCCAAATTCGACCCCACTTACAATCCGATTTAAGTGCGGTACTTGATAACTTTCGCCGGTGAACCCACCGCGATCGCATAGTCGGGAATATCGGCGGTGACGACGGAATTTGCTCCGATTACGGCACCGGTCCCTATCGTGACGTTCATCAGTATTTTGGCACCCGCACCAATCCAGACATCATCACCAATTTCGACAAAGCCGATTTCGGCCTTCTGAAGCCTGATCGGTACGTCTCGCCTCATGCCGTGGCCGTGATCGATGATCTGGACATCTGAACCGATCAGCACATCATTGCCTATAGATATACGGTTCTTGGCCGTGATGATGTTCCGGCGCCCAATGACGGTGTTGTTTCCAATAAACACCTTCGGCTCAGGCATCGTGAGCTGGAAGAACGAATAGTCTTGTATTGTGACATTGCTGCCGACCTCAAGAACGGCGTGCTTCACCATCCGGAACTCTGCGCTGCGCTTGACAACCAGATTCGAGCCGGCACGGCTGAAGTAGCGAAATCGCTTGTAGGCGCTAACGAGACGCTGAAGAATTCCTCCGCGATTCCGGTACGACGCTTTATCGGCTGCCATGATTTCCTCCAAGTTCGGAGGTCATTAGCTCACGTCGTCAGTTATTGCCAGAGATCGCGTGTGCATATCCCCCGCTGGAAACTTGGAGAGCGATGTTGGTAAACAGGTTGCGTGGGTTAGCCCAGCTTGAGCACCGTTGCCGCCAATTCCCTGAGGAGCAGCGACGAGGTCGCGATTCCATGCAAATTCAATGTCGACGGCTAAATAAATATTGGTACCAAGAGGTACACTAATGGTTGTCTATTGCTAAAATTTTCGCTTCGCGGTTACTTCGCGAGATGCGATCACTTCCGAGTTCAAACAGGATCGAAGGCCTTGATACGGTCAGAGCAGTTGCCGCGCTCTCTGTAGTATTCGCACATTTGCTTGGGCCGTCGATGCCTGGCATCTCGCGATACATTTTCACCGGCCACCCTGCCGTAATTGCCTTTTTCGTGGTTTCCGGCTTCTGCATCCACTACCCGTATCGGTTCCGTGACCTGCAGGTTGCGCCATTCCTCTCCGGCCGCTTGATCCGGATCGTACCACCTGCGGCCGCCGCCTTCATCCTGGCTCAAGCGATGGGCATGAGGGCCTACAATCCGATAGACGGCTACATTCTATGGTCCGTCGTCTGCGAAGCCGTCTACTACTGCCTGTACCCACTGATCTTACCGATATCGCGCCGGATCGGATGGCCGGTTCTTATCGCCGTTTCGGTCATTGCCTCCTATGGCGTAGCAATTGGCTTCGGCTCGGACCAATATGGGAACGCTATGAAATACGGGCCGCAACTCAATTGGGTCGTCGGGTTACCTGCCTGGCTTCTCGGCTGCTATCTCGCTGAAAACCTCGACCGCCTGAAACTTCCAGGCAATGTTTGGGCCTGGCGTGTCGTGACTGCCGTAACTGCTTCCACACTTTATTGGGCGACGATGAACACCGCCGCCGGCTTCTATCTAACGATGGTGCCGTTTTCAGTGCTAGCGGGATGCTGGATCCTGGCAGAGATCAGAACCGCGACAGACCGAGGCCCGATAAGGTCTCTGGAAAAGATCGGCGCCGCTTGCTTTTCGATTTACCTCGTCCACGCCATAGCAGCGGCTGCTGTTGAGCTGATCGTGACGGCGCCGATCATCGTCTGCGCTCTTTCCCTTGCTCTGGTCTATCCCTTTTATCGATGGATCGAGAAGCCATGCCACGCTGCCGCGCGCCATGCCAAGCTGAAGATGGAGCAATTAGGAGTCCGACGCCGCTTGGAAGAAGGCGTCGATTTCGGCGGCTGAAAAGCCCATGGCCGCGGACCCTCCTGCCACTATCGGGCTGTCCTTGACGAAGGATCCTGCTTTTCCCATCCTGCCGGGTCACCAATGACTTCATGACGTCAAGCACACCCTGCGCGGCGAATCATTGAGCCGGTTACGCAGCTCTCCCACACGGAAAATAGAATCCGTCGGTCCACATCCATATAATGCCGGCTGCGCCCGCGACTTGGCGGATCTGCTTATTCGTGTTTGTCCATATATCCGCTGAGCCGATGGCATAGTTGCTGGCGACCTGGACAGCGCCGACGTTGCCACCGTCATTGCCGATGCTTGCAGCGAGTATCCCCTGCGATGGGTCTGAAAAAAGCGCGGAGGCAGTCGTGGCGGTGGAAGTATACTGGAATCTCAATTTTGCCTTAACCCGTGTACCATTCGGCACCGTCAGCGCGAGGAGTGCGGAAGTCGAAGAGATCGGTGCACTGACAGCGTCCTTGACCGGCGTCACGAAGGTATATTCGTCACGGGGGTACAGGATAAACGGTCGAATGTTCGAGCTTGCGTCAGTCAGCACGACGCCGATGCATTTAACGATGGTGTAGCCGGTGAGCAGCGCCGTGTTGACTCCGGCGATCGTCGCAGAGGTCGACAGCACGACATCGAACGTCTGATCGTCATCCTGGCGCAGTGCATAGGTGAAGTAGGTGGCGTTTGCCGCAACTGAGCCCGTGTCGAGGCCACCAGCGCCGGGCCCGGCCGCGAACGTCCCATTTATCCGCTTTGTGATCGACGACGAATTGGAGACGAAGCGTGGTCCCGACCGAGCGGAGCCGGCCGCGAAGTCGACATGGGTGTTCGGGCTGCTGCTGTTGTTCGAAAGGATGAGCCCAACAACGAAATCGCCCACGGCGGAACTGTCGGCTTTGCTTAGGATCCTCGTCATAAGCTTGTTCGAAAAGAAGCCGGACCCGCTGCAGATAATGAAGGCGGAGTACCCATCCGGAACGACCATCGTGGCCGCGCCGTCGATCGTCTCCGCGCCATTCGGATCAATCGTCACATCGCCGCCATCGGCAATGACGGCATAGTGCCAGTTCGCGCCGAGCGTCGCGGCTGCGATCAGGGTTAAGGTCGCGTCAGTCGTGAAGCGATGAACCGCATTGTCGTCGGACGCAAGCGCCGTATAATCGCCTGACTTCGCCGCGTAAACCGAAGCCTTTTCGAACCCGACGTCGACGCCGTTTTGCGTGAACCCCAGCAACCCGCCGCCCTTCAGATAGAGGCCGGTCTGCGGGTTCGAGGCGAAGCCGACACCTGGCGCGGAAACTGTTCCGCTTGCGGCTTTTAGGGGAGCGACCATCGGCGCCGAGCCGTCGCGCGGCAGCGAGTTGGTGATTTCGTTACCGAGGTCGGTCGTCAGCGCATTCCATGGTACCGGGTCGATGACCTGGCCGACAGAGGGTGTCGTACCGGCAGGCTTTGAATAGACGCCGGTTGAGGGGTTCCTGGGCATTGATCGTCTCCAAAGAAAAAGGCCCCGCGCATGCGGGGCCATTGGTGGTGTCTGGCGAAGGCGGGTGCACAAGCAACTGTATTCGCACCGAATGAGCACCGCAGAGATCGACAGCCTGGATCGGCCACTCACGATCGCGGACATGGCAACGCACCCGTTTCTTCAAAGGCGGGCACTTGAATTTGTTCGCTGTTGAGATCGTGCAGCGGGAGAAACGGTGGCTTCGAAAGAGTGCACCCGTTTTCCGCGTTCTTTCTGACCTACGTCGGGCTATCGCCTCTTAAATAAGAGGTCTGCTCCGTAAGCATCCGTTTTGCTGCCTGTGAGGCCGCTATTGCGGCCGTCGAACCGGGCGATAAGATCGAAGCCCATTCGACCAGCTATCGCGGTCAACGACGCCTCTGAAATGGTCTGATGCGGGTAGCGGATATTGACGTCGTCGAACCCTTCAGGAATCGGCCCAGCGCCATTGTCAAAGAGCCTGGATAACTGGACGCTGAATGTCTTCCGATTGGAGAAACAATTCCGCGCCAGATAAGCGTACCGTCCCGTCCTGCCGAGAGCATCACTCCATAGCCGTTCAGGATCAGCCAGATATTGAAGCGTTCCGCTGCTATAGAAGACATCGCATCCATCGGGCAGTTGATCAGAATGCGATATTGATGGGCGCAGCGCCCTCGATGCATCCGACATTGCCTTGGTCTCGACCACGGTGAATGACCACGAAGGGAACCGCCGTTGCAGGACGGCGCACATCTCCCCGGCTGAACCGCCGAAATCAACGAACCGGCCAGAGGGCATGTCGAAGGTCTGGAGCAGTTCTTCGGGCGGCTTTGCCCAGGAATCCTCGTCGCCGACGATTTGCCGCGAGCGCGCCACCCTGAAAGCCGTGAGATCCCGCGACCCGTACTCTGGGCTGGCCGCTGCCGCGTGGGCCCAAGATCTATATCGCCTTTCCCGCGTATGCCACTTATAGGCGGCGACAATTGCCGATTTCGGTAATACCGCTTTGAGGAGCTTCTTGATCATGAGATGCGTCTACAACTTTGCCGTTCAAATTGGAAGAGGCAGCCGGTAGTCGAGGATGAGAGACCGTCGACTACACAGACATGCTTTTCGGCTGCGAGCAGCGCCGCTCGAGGGCTTTCTGGGCGTTCATCGTCTCCGAAGAAAAGGCCCCGCGCATCGCGAGGCCATTAATGTGTGCTGCAAAATCTTAGGAATGTTTAAATTCGTTCCTACCAAAGGCCACTTTGCTGCCGAGCAAGTAGCGCGCGTACGAGCGCGGCCGATTTGCCAAAGTCGGCCGGCGGGCCGTTCTGTCCGCGGCGATCGTCCTTCGCACCCCGCGGGTCAATATCCGGCCTCGGCGTGGGAATGGGCACGTTGGCCGGCAGCGAAGGGACGGCATGCGCGGCCGCCTTGGGCTGTGCCGCGATCGCCGCTTCAATCATGCTGTCCGGATAAAGATCGCCCGACGTTCCCTGCTCCTGAGTAATGAGGGCGCGAAGGAATTTCTTTGCCATTAATGGGTCAGTCAGGCGAATATCGTCGTCAGGGTCGATTCCCATCGATCGCGCGATATTTGCGGCCGCTCCGAAAGCGCCGGGTGTCCAGCCGCCGTCTCCAGCGATGATCTGATTCGGCGTCAGCATGCCTTTTCGATACTTCCTCATGACCTGCCAGAAATTGTGCTCCATGCCAGCTTCCGGCGTCGCATAGACGACTTGTCGATCGCCCTGGTCGGTGTTCTCGGAAGGGCCGATGATCCCTGGCCTTTGCTGGCCGACGTATTTGAGATTGGTGGGATTGTTGTTGCGCATGCCGGCCGGCAACTCGGCGCGACGAGTGGGATCGGACAAAATGGTTTTAAGCGCTGCCCCATCGTTTGCGGATGTGGCCGCGCCACCGCCCGCGGCCGGCGCCGCAGACTGTCCCCGACGATCGTCCGTCGTCACCTGTGGATCGCGATATCCCGGTCTCGGTGCCGGAATGGGGCCGTTATCAGGCAGCGGAGCGAACGTATCGTCGCTAGGCTGTTCGGGCGTCATCGGCTGGTCGCGACGATAATCCGTCGTCACCACCGGGTCGCGATAGGGTCTGGGCGTCGGAATGGGTATGTTGGCCGGCGGAGCGAAAGGATCGGCGTCAGGGATGGCGATGAACGACGGATCGGCGCCCGCGGTCATGAACTGCGGCAGAAAGGCCTCTGCTCGCGCGCGCCGCTTGGCAGCCTCGCCCCCCGGCTGATCGTAGCCGTCAAATCGCCAGGCATTGTTCATGAGACGCTGCGCCTCCTCGACCGATCTTGCGCTGTTCAGCCTGGCGATCAGCCGGGGATCTTCCTGCAGGAAGAACTCGGCCTGCGTCTGCGGGCTGATCGCACCCGGTTTTTCGCCTTTGGCGGTAGCAAAGTTATAGAGCTTTTGAAGGCGGTTATCGCGCCACGACATGATGCCGCCGGAGGTGCCTTCCTTCCCGCTCTGACTCGGGTCGGACCAGGAACTGTTGGCTCGCTTGGGCGAAAAGCTACTTTCGGACTGGCCCGTCGAAGCAATGGCGGCGAGCGCATAGGGGTTCGAGACCTTGGTCTTCACCGCGCGCATGAAGCCGTCATAGACATTGCCGTCGATGGGCTGGGCGGCCGATGCCGCGGGGGCATGGTACGCCGGTCTCTGCGTCGGAATGGGTCCGTTGTCAGGCAGCGGGCCGAAGGGATCGTCGCCAGGCTGATCGGCCGCCATAGGCTGTTCCCGGCGATAATCCGTCGTGACCATCGGGTCGCGATTGGGCCTCGGCGTCGGAATGGGTCCGTTGTCGGGCAGCGTTGCGAAGAGACCGGCGCCGGGCTGGGCGGCCGGAGCCATAGGCTGGGGGTCGAGATAGGGTCTTTGCGGCGGAACAGGCCCGTTATCAGGCAGCGGAGCGAAGGGAAAGCCGCCTGGCTCGGCAGCCGGCGCCGCGCTACCGTCGCCGCTTGCCTGCTGCTCCTGCCGACGGATCGCCAGTCCACCCATGAGTGCCTGGACAAGACGCGCAGCCCCTTGCCAAGGCGATTGTACGGGGCCCGACTCCATGCCCTCCTGCAGCATGGCGTAGGCCAGCCGCTTGCGCTGGTCGCTGATCTCGCCCTGCGTTTTGCCGGTATCACCACCTGATATGAATGACTTTAATGACATGAGTTCACTGCCCTTTCGTAATCGACAAGGTCGAAACCGTCTGTTCGAGCGTTCGGATGAATCTTGCGCATATCGTCGGACATCCGGTCGATCTGGGTCGGGCCGCAGTCCTTTATCGGAAAGCATAGACCGGTAGGCCGTTATCCAGCGTGCCGATGCGCCTGATGCCTTGCTTCAGCCGCCGGTCCGGCGCACTGGTCCGCCGCCGAAGAGCAACGACAGGAAGCCGGGAGCGGTCACCGCGGGGTGGAAAGCGCGGCCGCCGGAGCGGCGGTCCCTGCGGCGCCACCCGGTTGCTGCTCCTGCCGCTGCTGGCGGATCGCCAAGCCGCCGAGCCCGCCTTCGGCAAGCCGCGCGACCCCTTCCCAGGGGGACTGGATCGGGCTCGTATCAGTGCCCTGCTGCAGAATGGCGTAGGCCAGCCGCTTGCGCTGGTCGCTGAGGTCACCCTGTGTCTTGCCGGTATCGCCGCCGAAGATGGTTGGGATCATACGACTGCCCTCTCGTAATCGACGCGGTCGAAGCCGTCGGCGTGTTCGAACACGGCGTCCGGATGGGTCGCGCGCACATCGTCGGACATCAGGCCGATCTGGGTCGGGCCGCCGTCCTTGTAGCGGAAGGCGTAGACCGGCAGGCCATTGTCGAGCGTGCCGACGCGTTTGATGTCTTCCTTCAGCCGCCGGTCGGATTTCGCCCAGCCGCCGAGCAGCGAGCCGCCAAGACCAAACAGGCCGCCCATGGCGGCGTTCGACTGGGCGAGCTGCTGATTGTAGAGACCCATCTTCTGATTGAAATTCTCATTGATGAGGCCAGCCTGATCCACAGTGGGCAGTTGCGTCGTCGGCGTGTTGACATAGCTCGGCTGGTGGACCTGCGAGCCCGACATCAGCGCCGAAATCTCGTTCAACGGCTGGTTTCGCTCGGTCAGGATCGAATTCTCAGCATTCGAATACATATCGCCCAGATACTGGTCGGATGCGGCCTGCTTGCGCGTCGAAAAATCGCGCAGCGCGTTGTCATAGGCGGCCGAACCCATCGAGATGCCCTTGTCGGCAAGGCTCTGGTCGAGGCTCGCCCGATCGCGGTCCCACTGGTTGTTGAAGCCGGACTGCCAGTGATCGTTGACATATTTGTCGACATTGCCGGCGCTGAGATCGACATTGGTGCCGAGCACGCCCGAAATCTTGCCGGTCTGGTCGTTGGCGAGCTTGGCAAGGCCGAGCTGCGTCTGCTGCGTCTGGTCGTAGATCGCCTGGTTTTCGGGCGAATAGGTCTGATAGGCCGAATAGGTCGGCAGCCGATAGGTCTTGCCGTTCTGGTCGGTCATCGTCTGGTAGCCGCTGACCTTGTATTCCAGCGAGCCGTCCGGCGTGTACTGGTTGGTGTGGCTCAGCCCCGCATTGGCGATGGCGGTGTCGACGTTGGTGGCCGTCTGCGCCGCTGCGGTCTGTGTCGGATCAGGCGCCTTTGGGGCCTTCGGCGTGGAGACCATAGGGAAAATCCTCTTTCATGATTGCGTAAAGCAGCGCGTCGCAGTCGCCGAAATAGGCCTGCTGGCGGCCTTCCAGGCGTGCGCCCAGTCTTGCCAGAACCCTCTGAGATTCGGCATTGTCGGCGCGGGTCCTTGCGGTTGCGCGGCGGCAGCCGAGCTGATGCACGACATAGCGAAAGACCGATCGCATCAGCGTCAGCGTCAGCCGGTCGGCGGCAAGCGACACCTCGACGTCATGCTCGGTCCAAACATTGAAGACGAAGCCGGCGATGATCCGGCCGCGGTCGATATGGGCGAGCGTCGTGTAAGGCGGATGGAAGCTCACGCCGATCCTGTTGCCGACCCAGGCCGCAATCTCCTCGCGCGGTTCGGAGACGATCAAATCGGCGCGCCCTTTTCGTAAAGCACGGAGCCGCCAACCACCGCCGCTTCCGAGACGGAGCCGGACGAGCCCGAGATCAGCGCCCGGATCGTCGGCGCCAAGGCTGAACCGGCGCCGCCGGCGGAGGCGAATTTGCGGACGAGCGAAATGCCGGGAAATTTCGAGACGCCCCAGACCGCCGTTCCCCACTTCGCCGCCGTATTGTTCTCGATCGATGACAGAAGCGCTGTCGGAATCTTGGTCTGGTAGTCGACCGAGATGCCGGCATACATCAGCGAGGAAACCCCGATCTGCGCTGTCACCCCGATCAGCTTCGAGAGCTTGGTCGAGAGGCCGTCGCCATAGCGGCTCCAGGCGCCGACCATCAGCGCATCGATCGCCACGCCATTGTCGTTGGCCCCGACCTCGGCCTCATAAACCGTGCCGTCGCCCGCCCCGAAAAACAACCGGTCCTGCCACGTCGTCCAGCAGGAGGCGGGCATGCCGACGAAGCGGCACCAGGCCCCGGTTTCGGTGTTCATCACATATTGATAGGGGCCGAAGGAGGACGGCAGGTTGACGATCGCCATCTGCCGCGCCGGAAAGCTCGAAAGCTGCCACTCCTCAGAGGTCGTGCCGGTCGCCGCAACGGTCTCGCGCCAGGTCGGGCCGATCTTGGCGGTGATCGCCCCGAGGCTGGTGGCGCCCCGGTCGAGCTGCACGGCCTTGGTGATCGGCACGATGCCATCCGTCGTCATGATCGCCAGATCGGCGCCGACCGACAGCAGGCATCGATCGGTGCCGAGCGGCCGGCCGAGCTTGAAGGTGCCGATCAGGCCCCAATTGGAAGCACTCGAAGGATCGGACCCCTGGAAGACGATCACCTCGCCTTCCGAGGAGATCAGCACCAGGCACTGCTGCAGGCCCGTCGAAACCGGGATGGTCCAGACGTTGATCGCAATCAGCGTGCCGCCATATTTCATGTTGCCGCCGACCGGCAGCACCGTCGCCGTGCCGCTGACGGCGTCGGTGGCGAGATACCAGACATTGGTCGAATTCTTCTCGATGAACCACAGGCGCGAGCGATAGGCGGTGACGGCGATCAGCAGCGAGGCGTCCGGAATGCCTGATATCATCGTCGAGGGAACGTAAGGGGTCGCGACCGCGCCCGTCTCAAGCTGCGCATTAGTCACCGTTCCCGAGACGGTGACGACAAGTGTGCCGGCCGCCGGCGTGAAGGTCAGCGACACCCGGTTGGCGACGCCCGTGCCGTTCAGCGTGCCGGTGAAAGCGCCGGAAAGGGTGACGGAGCCGGTGCCGAAGAAGCTCAGAGTATAGGCCGTGTTCCGGACTGCGACGTTCTGGGTGGCGAGCGTTGCCGTGCCGACCAGAAAATTATTCGTCCAGGCAGTGCCGTTGAAGAGCAGCGGCGTGTCGAGGCCGTTGACCAGGCGCAGAAACTCCTGGCCGGCGGGATTGGTATATTGCTGCACCGACCAATGGGCGCTTGCCATGCCGGAGACGACGGGTGCACCGACAGCGCCGCCCGCCGTCACGTCGAAGATCTTGTCGCCGGCGGCGGCAAACAGCCTTTTGCCGACGCCGGAATAGGGAATGACCGTCTGCACGTCGGCGCCAAGGCCGGTGGCGAAGGCGAGGAAGCCGTAGCGGGCGCGCACCCGGTTGGCCTCGGGAAAGAAATTGTCGAGCTGAAACGCTGCATCTTCAGGCATATCGGCCATCTCGACATCGGTTCGCCAGCCGCCGATCGGCGCGATCCAGTCTTTGCCTGGCGAAACGCGGCGGGTGCGCCCGTTTTGAGGGACAGGTCTGCGGGTCATGGGTTCAAAACCGTGATCGTGCCGGACCAATAATTGTCAGGCGCCTGGCCCCTGCCTGGCAGCGAGAGGTCAACGGGCGCTGCCGCCCGATCGGCGCCGATCGCGGCTTCCTTGGATCGCCCGAAACTGGCGATCTCCTCGCCATAGTCGAGGCCCTTGGCCCGCTTCCAGCGCCAGATCAGCGAGAGTTCGAGAAGGTCTTCGGGGAAACGGGCGGTATCGGTGTCGCCAGCCCAATTGGCCGCATAGGTCGCCTCGCCATTCAGCGCCACCCAGAAGCCGGAAATATACTCATAAGCCATCGTCTCGCCGGCAGCGTTCGGATGAATGTCGAGCTTGCCACCGGCCATGCGCCAGATCTGCGGCACCGGGTTCGAATTGATGATGGTGTTGCGCTGCCAGGTCTGCGGCTCCACAGGGCCGTTGAGCTGCCAGAGGCGCGAGGCATTCCAGATCTTCGAATTGGCGGCAAAGCGGTCCCAGTCGGCGGGCGGCTCGGCCGGCTCCGGGTTGGCGCCCGTCGTTGCGAATTGCCGCTGCACCATCAGCGTCGACCAGTCATGCTCGCGCATCAGGTCCCGGCCGGCGCGGGTGGAGAGGATGCGCAGCTGCATGATCTGCGGATCCGCCGAGGACATGACGGCCGTCGGCGGATCGAGGTCGATTTCCGCGCAGACATTCTGAATGATGGTCAGTAGCGACATGCGCGGATCTCCCGTTCAGAGCAGTTGCTGTGGGGCGTGGCAAGGTAGGTGAATTTGCTTGAGGGTTGTGCCGCGTGGCCCCCTCATCCGCCTGCCGGCACCTTCTCCCCGCTGGGGCGAAGGGGTTATGCCGCGAGGTCTCGATTCCCTCTTCTCCCCAGCGGGGGTCCGAAGGACGGGTTGAGACCGGTGGCTCAACCCCGGCAAAGGTGCCCGTAGGGCGGATGAGGGGGCGGCTTGTGTCAGCGCTTCGTCAGGCCGCTTGCCGGCTGCGGCCCTTGCCGCCCTCGCCGTCCTTTTCGAGCGCCTCGAAGCGCGAGGCCATCTCCTTCATCTGCTCCTGCAGCCGCGTCACCTCGTCCTTCAGCCTCTCGTTTTCGGCGGCAAAGGCGGAGGCAGCACTCGAGTTTTCAGCGGTGGCAAGATAGGCGCGGGCAGCCGCGACGAGCTCGTTCGCACCCATGCCGATCTTCTGCTTGACGGTGTCGGAAAGGGCTGCGAGCTGCTCGACGGTATAGATATTGACCGCCTCCAGCTCCTTGATCTGGCTGGGTTTGAGATAGGGCCATTGCGAAAGCGGCGTGCCGGTCAGCTGCTCGCGGGCGGCAGCCCCTTCCTTGAAGCGCTTATAGGCGTCGGAAAAGCGCTGTTTGTCGTTGTCGGTGACCTCGCGATAGACTTCGGTGTGTTTGTCGCCGGAGATGAAGATGCGGACGAATTCCTTGTCGGCAAAGATCGGCCGGCCTTCCCTCTCCGTCAGAAAAGTCTGCTCGACCGGTTCGAGGCTGAAGGAGGCATAAATTCCGGTGCTGTTGTCGGGCATGGTGCGTGTCTCGCTGTTGATGGCGGGGAAATGGGGAATGGGCACGGGAAGCATCTCCTCCTCGTCATCCTCGGCCTTGTGCCGAGGATCTGCTGCGCATCGACGGGTGGCAGATGCTCGGGACAAGCCCGAGCATGACGGAGAGAAGTTTGCAGGCCTTGTCAGTTGAACGGGCGCCGAAACGCCCGTCGATGCTTGGTTTAGTTCACCTTCGACAGGAACGGACGCATCAGCGTTGCCTCGAGCACGCCCGTTGCGGTGATGGTAATGCCCGTGCCGTTGGCGGTGGCGTTGGCTGAGAGCGTGATGCTCTGCACGACGCCGCTCGGGCTGTAGGTGATGCCCGAGATGGTGGTTCCGCCTGATATGCCGGTGCCGGAGACGGCAGCACCGATGAACGGACCGGAACCGGCATTCAGACCGGAAAGGCTCGTCAGCAGGTTGGAGCCGTTGACCGTGGTTGCGGTGAACGTCTGGTTGGCCGCCGCAAAGTTGACGTTGGCGATGGCCTTGGTGGTTGCCGTGGCCGATGCCGGGGCGCTCGCCTGGCCTGCCGTAGTCGTGGTTTCGGCAACGACGAGGGCCGCCGTTGCGGTTGCCACCTGAGACGGCGCCTGACCGTTGCGCTGCAGCCAGATGTAATAGGTGCCCGGTGCAAGCGTGATGGCACCGACCGGACCGCCGGTCAGTGTCGGGGGCTGGGCGGCACCCGAAAAGACGCCGCAGCGCTGGCCGACGACGGCAGCCGCCGTGGTCAGCAGCGAGGCGACATAATCCCGGGTCCACTGAAACCACTGGCCGGGCTGAAGGGTCGTCTGCGAGGCCAGCACCAGCTGGCAATAGACCCATTCGGATTCGCGGTCCCCGCCGGCGACAGCGCCGAGGGAGAAATTCGGGCCCGGAATACCGGAGCCGGAGACGATCGGGCCTTCGACGACGAACGGGTTCGCGCCAAGACGATCGGACTGGATTGAAGCGATCGACATTTGCTTTTCCTTTCGTTGACGATCAGGCGAACAACACGCCCTGCAGGAAGGCGTTGTTCATGGTGAGGTTGCCGGCGAAGCCCATGAGCTGCACGAAGGCGTCCTGGTTGGTGTTCATGCGCTCGTCGCCGATCGGCGCCATGTCGCGGTCACGGTGCGGGCGGTAGAACAGGTACTTGGTGTTCAGGAAGAACATCTGGTTGAGAGGCGCACCGCCGCCGAAGCCGCCGTCGAAGATCACGTCGGCGCCCATGTACTGCAGCGACTGGAAGCCGGCCATGCCCTTGTCCGCGGAGGTGATGCGCTGGATCGCCTGCAGCGATTCCCAGTAGAGGCGGAAGAAGTTGTTGTCGGCGACGACCAGATCAGGTGCGTCGGAGCCGCGAACGCAGGACATGTAGAGCCGGTTCATGTAGCTCTGGATGTTGGCGTTCGAGGCGGCTGCACCACCATCGGCCGAGGCCGAGAATTTCTGGTTGCGCCAGAAACCCCAGGTAGCGCGCGAGATGCCGCCGACGGTGCCTGATGTCGGCGAGGTCGAGATCAACAGCTGCAACCCGCCGATCTGACGCCCGCCATCGGCCGTGCCATCGGAATAGCAGTCGAGCGCGATGTTGTTCTTCAGCGTCGTTTCGGCGTTTTCGATGCGCTGCTCGAGCAGGTCGAGGATCGCATCCTCGCCGGAATTCTGCAGCTGTTCGAGGCCCGACATGGAGACGGCGACCGCCGCCTGCTTGAGATCGTATTCGGCAGCGGTGATGACGTCAGAAGGCTGAACGTTCAGGATATCGTAGCCGGAATAGCGCTTGAAGGTCGAGTTTTCCTGGTACTGCAGTTCCTGGACGATGGTGCGGCCGCCGGAGATGGGCTTCTTGCGGCCGCGGCTGTTCAGACGGGTGAGAAGGCCGTTGTTCTTCGTCACGTCGTCGGCGACCGTGCCGCTGCGGTTGCGCAGCGTCGTGGTCACGATTTCAGAGAGGTTGGGCGAGATGGGCATTGATCATTCCTTCGATCAGACTTGACCGCGCGAAAAGCGCATGGCGTCGCGCAGCGAGTCTCGGATGGACGTGGGCTGGCCTCTTGCCGCATCGCGGGTCGGGCCCGGTGCGGAAGATCCAGAGATGGATCGCGAGGCGCGGCGGGCTTGATCTGCCGCTGCTGCCCTCTGGGCTTGCTGTTCTCGGACGGGTGCCTGCGCAGTCTGGCTGATCAACTGCTGGCGAATGTCCGGGCGCATCCAGCATGCGGCGTCGTAGGCGTCCTGAAGCGATGATGCCCGCCCTGCGTTGATAAGGGCGATCATATCGTCCAGCACGTCATCGGCGTGCGCGTTTGCCGGGTCGGAAAGGAAGGCATCGACTTGAGTTTCGGTGTCCCTTTTCCGCAAAACATGTTCGACCGTCGCCTCGACGTTGACGTGTCGCGGCTGCGGCCCTCCTTGCTGTGGTCCGGCCTGCTGCGAACTCCGCTGCAGGACCTGTTCCGTCTGGCCATTGACCAGGGCATGAAGATTGACCCCGGCCATCCTGGCGACGTGAACGACGGTATTGACGGGATCGCGGATGAGCGCCTTTTCCCAGTCGATCGCCCGGCGCATGACATCGGCATGGGTCATGCCGGCCTGGCGGATGAGCGGCGTGAACTCCTCGAGCCCCTTGTAATCCTGCAGGACGCGAAAGCCGTTATCGACCTCCTGTTCCCGCTTGGTGATGGCTGCCTGCACTTCACCGGGAAGGCTTGCGAATTGCGCCTTGGCTTCCGCCGACCAGCCGGGCGGAACCCGGCTGCCGATGGTTGCGGGCTGTTCACGGGTCTGCATCTCGGTCTGTGCTTGAGGCGGTTGTTGAGCGGCGTTTGCCGCGGACGCCTGCCCTGCCCTCGCCGCTGCGGCTTGCTCCTGCCCCTTGGCCAGGAAACGGCCGTTTTCCCCGTCGCGCGGCTGGCCGGCGATATCGCCCGGTCCGCTGCCTTCGACGGTGTCGATCGCCGCCTTCAGGCTGTCGCGGATGCTGCCTGGCCTGTCATTCAGGGGCTTCTCGTCGAACGCGCCAAAATCTTCGCTGCCGTTGCCGGCCTCGTTCAGGTCTTCCATATCCATGTCGGAAACTTCCTTTGTCGGGGATTGATGCCCGTTAGAGCAATTCCAGGAAAAGTGCGAAGCGGTTTTCCGTCCGGAATTGCGTACAAACAAAAGGTTAGAGGCCCTATTGGGCTCTAGGTGTTTAGTCCCGGCATTTGATGGATAGGATCGATGATGAATCGATCTGGCTCGGAAGTCCACCTTTTGCAGATGAACTCGTAGGGGGTGAGGCCCTTTAGTGTCTTGAGCCTGCGCCCAAAATTGTAGGCGTCGATGAAGTCGGCGAGATGCTTTTTCAGTTGTGCGTGATCGTCGTAGTGGAAGCGCTTGACAGTCGCTTCCTTGATCGTCCGGTTCATCCGCTCGACCTGCCCATTGGTCCATGGGTGCTTAACCTTTGTCAGGCGATGCTCGATCTCGTATTCCTCACAGACTCGGTCGAAGATGTGCTGGAAGGCATTTTGGTCACAGGCCCGGTTGGTGAACTGGATGCCATTATCGGTCAGGATAGTATGGATGGTGTAGGGCACCGCCGCGATCAGGTTGCGCAGGAACTGGGCGGCATTCATCTTGCCAGCTTTGGCATAGAGCTCAGCGAAGGCGAACTTGGACGTGCGATCAATCGCCACGAAGAGATAGAGCTTGCCCTCAGCCGTCTGCACCTCGGCAATATCGACGTGGAAGTAGCCGATCGGGTAGCTTTTGAACTTTTTCTTCGGTTCTTTGTCGCCTTTCACTTCCGGCAGGCGTGAAATGCCGTGGCGCTGCAGACACCTGTGCAGGGACGAACGTGTCAGATGCGGGATCGTCGGTTGAAGGGCATAGAGGCAGTCATCAAGAGGCAGCAATGTATGCCTGCGAAAGGCGACGATGACGGCTTCTTCTTCAAGGGAGAGGATTGTCGAATGCGGGTCCTTCGGGCCTGTCGGAAGATCGGCCAATGATGTCCGTCTCTTCCATTTGGCTATTGTCTTCTGATTGACCCCATACCGCTTTGAAAGCGCTCTCAGGCTCTCTTCACTATTTTGTATTGCTCGACGGATTGCCTCTGTCGTTGTGGCGCTCCCGTGTAGAACCTGGCCCATAGTGCCTCCCTCCATTCTAAGGAAAATAATGCACCATCAAATGCCGGGACTAAACACCTAGGCGTTGTATTCGGCGTGAACTCGCCGCAGTTCTTTGCGGATCTCGTTGCGATCCGTCTTCGGTGTCTCGATCGGCTGCGGCTTTTCGTTGCCGATCTCGACCACGCCGGCCGATCGATAGGCCGAACGCAGCTTGGCTTTCGAGGTGTAATGCCTGCCGTCATGCATCGACTGGATATCGATGCTGTCGCTGACGAAATGCGGCGCCGGCAGATCGGATTGCGCCAGGTTCTTCACCGGCATGCAGTTGTGCGGCCACTTGTCGAGCGGGTGCCAGCCGCCGCAGACGCGGCAATAGCGTTCTCTCATCTTTCACTCCGTTCACTGATAGGCGGCCTGCTGCGCCTGGAACTGCTGCAGCGCCTGCGCTGCCGCCTCGCCGCGCGCCTGCTCGACCACGGCGCGATGCTCGATCTCGGCCTGGGCGACGCCGAGCTCGGCTTTGCGCTGTTCGGCGCCGGCCTTCACCTCAGCCGTTTTCAGCTTGATCATCTGCTCGGCCGGCGGCTCCGGCGGTTGCTTCGGTGCGGTTGCCGCCTCGGAGAGCTGTGCGCCGACCTGCTCCAGCGTGCTTTCGAGCTGGCGGCCGGCCCTGAAGCCGCGGGCGGCAAAGAGCAGCGTCTCGACCATGACAGGCACCAGCATCGGGTTCTGCTGCGCCATGGCGCCGGCCTGCTGCAGGAAGCCGCCGATCATCTGCACGAATTCCATGCGGCGCTGCTTTTCGGCATCCTCGTCGGGCTCGATGGTCGAATCCGTTTCGATGTCGATCTGGAAGCCGCGAATGCTGTCATTGCGCAACAGCTGCACGACCTCGTCGATCGTCGGCTGCTGCATCATCTGCTGGAGCTGCGGCGGCATCTGCGGCGGCGGCGGCGCCGGTTGGCCCATCTGGCCGGCGCGCGCTGCGGCCTGCTGCGCCGCCATCTGCATCTGCTGCATCTGCATTTGAACCTGCTGCTTCTCGGCCATGGTCGGCAACTTGATGCCGCTGACCAGCATCAGCGTTTCCGGCTGGAACTGATCGCAGATGATTTCACCGGCAAGGCGGATGATATCGCGGGCGAAGCGGGCAAGCTCGGACTGGCGGTCGCGGATGCGGATCGAGCCCCACTGGCTCTTGATGCGCTGCGCCGTCGCCGTCTCCGACGCCTGGGTGTCGCCGCGGACGATGTCGGAGATGCCGGTGATCTGGTAGACGTCCTCGATCAGCTGCTTGCGGGCCTGGATGCAGGCGATGATCACCTTCTGCACCTCGTCGATCGGCAGCGTCACGATCGCCTTCGAGCCGCCCTTGTCGGTAAAGGCCGCCCATTCCGGGATCGGCACCATCACCGTGTCGTTTTCCGGCCGCATCGCCTTCTCGATCGCCGGCGAGATCGCGCCGTCGCCGGAGGGGTAGAACACTTTCAGGCGCAACTGATCGGTCAGCTTGTTGACGCGTTTCGTCAGGAGATCGATCTCGTCGCATTGCTGCTGATAATAGACATAGTCGGGAACCGGGATCAGCGAGCTGGTCGACATCGTGCCATAGGCCGGGCGCGGGCAAGGCCAGAAATGCGTGAGATCGAGCGGCGGCTCCGACACCTCGAGCGCCACCGGCGCGCCGTCGGCAATCCAGGCGGTATAATTTTCGCTCTTGCACCAGATTTCCCAGACATGGGTCTTGCCCTCGTTCTCGGCGCGCTCCGTCTGGTTGCTGCCCCTGTTGCTGCCGGCGCCTTGCGTCTGGAGCGATGTCATCGCGTCCGGGCCGAACCGCTTCTCCATCTCCTCGTCGGTCATCGGCACGCGCCGCGCCACCCATGTCACATCCTTCCAGCGCCGCGCCGGCGAATGCAGGAAATCGGACCAGTGCACATAATCGATGCAGACACGTTCGTCGGTGATTGCCTCCGGCGGAACGCCATTCTCGCCCATGCCACCGGGCAAGCCGCCAGGGAGGAGGCCACCATTCGCCGGCGCGTCGGAGGGCTGGACGCCCATATCGAGCGGCTCGAAGTCGGCCTCGTAGCGCAGCCACACCGTGCCGCGGGCGCAGAGCAGGAAATCATCGCGCACCGCCCGCATAATGGAATCGATATCGGCTTCGTCGCCCATATAGGCGAGGTTGCGTTCGACCAGTTCGGAGGCCATGCGCGCCACCGGCTGCGCGTCCTTGAAGCGACGCTCGACGACGGGCTGCGGCACCCGGGCATAGACGGCCGGCTGCAGCACCGAGGTGTTGGCCCAAAGCATCGGAAACCGACGCTTGGCTGCATTCGTCTGGTCGGACTGCTGGTCGAGATAGATCTTCTCGATCTTGACGCAGCGGTCATGCCAGGAGCGAAAATAGCGCTGAGCACGCTCGAGCTCCTGCTGCCACCGGGCGCCGACCTTTGCCAGGTCCCATTGCTGCCCGCCCTCCAAAGCCGTTGTTTCGTCTTCCATCAAACACGCTCGCTGTAGGTCGGGGTGGAATCGGCAAATTCGTTGAATGTCATCGTCTGGAAGGTCGGCAGGGTTTTCGCTTGCGGCTTCAGCGGTTCCGGCGCCAAGCCGGTGAAGATGATCGCCAGTCCGCCGAAAGCGTCCGCACCGTGCGAAGCCCAATTGTGCAGCGGCGCGTCGCGGAAGACGCTCAGATCCTCGTCCCAGTCCTTGCGGTAGTTCCGCAGGCATTTGATGCCCTGGATGCAGCCGGCCTGATCGAACTCGATCTTTGCCAGAATGCGCCTGGTGCCGTTGATGCGGTCGTGCACATAGGCGCGCTCGATCTTGCGGACGGTGCCGAGATCCCGGGCCCTGACCTCTCTCAGCATCACCTCGATGCGGGTCATGCCGCCGCGCGTCCATTCCCTGACCTTGATGTCGTGCGGCATGTTGTGGACGCCGTAGACATAGCCATGCTCGGCCCCGCGCCGCTCCAGCTCGTCGAGCATGCCGTCCATGCCGGTGCCGGTATGCTCGAAATAGCCGATCATTCGGACACGACCGGGCAGTACCTGAAACAGCCAGACGCTGTTGGTGTCATCCATGCCGATGTCGGAGATGGTGTGGACGGGATAGCCTTCGACATGCGGGAAGACCCCGATCCGCTCTTCGGCGTCGGCGACCGCCATCTGATCGGCGTAATAGGCGCCCTCGACGCTCGCCTCGAAAGCTTCTGCCGGTGTCGAGGGGTATTCGCGCTTCATGTCGCCGAGTTGGGTTTCGGCCTTCTTGACGTACCAGGCCTTCTGCCGGTCCGTCAGCGTGATGCCTTGGTCGGCCAGGTTGCGGAAATACTTTGCGAAAGCATCGGTGATGATGACGCCTTCGGGCGCGATCGCATATTGCGGCTCCTTCCACCAGGGGAAGAAATGGAACTTGAAATCGAGTTCGGTGAGTTGTGCCGCCTGGCGCTGCTTGACCTGGCCATCTTCGCAGAGCGTGTAGAAATGCCCTTCCTGGCCTTCCGCCGTGCTTTCGACGAAGACCAGCTGGCCGGCCTGCACCGTATTCAAAGCGCCGGTGCGGACTTCCCTCGCCTTGTCAGGATATTTCGCGCAAAGCTTTCCATATTCGGAAATATGCAGATATTGCAGCGTTCCAGAGCGCAGCGAGGTGCCGACGCGGATGCTCGAATTATTGCCAAGCAGCAGTTCGGTCTGATTGGCCCTGACGACAGGCACGGCGTTGCGGATACCCTCAGGCAGATTGTCATAGGGATATTTGATCTTGTCGCGGAAGATCGTCTGCACGTCGCCCAGCGTATGGGCGATCGTGCCGGCGCGGATATCCCTGTTGAAGACGCAGGCATCGAGCATGAAGATCTGAATGAAGGTCGTGAGACCCAGCTGGCGGGCCTTGAGCAGCACGTTGAGATAATGCATCTCTTCGAAAAAGGTCATCTGCGTCCAGTTCATCTCGAACCTGACGCGTTTGCCCGATTTGTCGGTGATCCAATAGAGGTTGTTCAGACGCCAGCGCCAGTCGGAAAACTGGTCAATTGCCGTTTGGAAGTCCGCGCGTCTTGCCATTAATATCTTCCAGCAACTGCGAAACTTCGCTCGTGACCACGCCACGGTCGGGCTCGACCTTGGAACCGTATTTCTTCGGCTTCAGCTTCTCGGCGACCCATTGGCGGGTGGCGATGCGGAGCTGCGACCGCCTTATGGCCTCGCCATTCTCCTGCCAGCCGGTGGTCTCGCCGCTCGCATTCTTCTTTTCGATCCAGTCGTCTGCGCGGTCATCGGCAATCTCGACCATCTCGTCGACAAAGCCATCCGCCTGAATCTCGCGCGCCAGGGCGTACTTCACCCGAAACGCTGCCTTGTTCTCATCGGCGAGCCAGGAGAGCACGCTCGACATGGCCGGCATCTCTTCATCCCGACAAATCGATCGGAGGCTTTCCCTGTCGGCGATGCGCTCGCAAATCCTGTCGGCAATCGCCTGGGTGAACTTGATGGGTCTGCCCATGAGGCGTCGTTTCTGGAGGGTTCTAGAACAGCGCGACGATGTTGGAGGCCGTGGTCCCGGTCAGCGCCACGATGGCGGCATGAACCGGCAGGATCGTCCCAGCCGGCACGTTTCTGAAGATGACCGGATCCATGTCCCGACGCGGCGCAATGGCAACATCGCCCGCCGTGCCGATATAAAGCGCGCGCGCACCGACGATGGCGGTATCATTCGGCGTCACCACTGCCGCCCGCGAGGCCGGAGCAATCGAAGGGTCCATTGCAATTCTCCTTGTGAGAGGCGAGGCTTTCAGCGGAATTGATTTTTGTATGTACATTTATTTGCATGACGCCGCGAATTAATGTCCATACAAATTATGAAAATCAGCTGGGACGAAGCGAAGAGGATTGCCAATCTCCAGAAGCATGGCTTCGACTGTAAAGACGTGTATTTCTTCGACTGGAAGAATGCTGTCATCACCACCAGCCATGGCGGCCGCTTCAAGGCGATCGGCTATTATGAAGACGGAACCGCCGTCGTCGTCTATGCGCTGCTCGGCAGCGACGCCGTTTCGATTATCAGCTTTCGTCCAGCCAGCAACAAGGAAAGGAAGGTGCTTCCATGACCGCCAAATATCCCGTCAAGAAGGAATTTCAGTCCGGCAATGGCTACTCGAAAGAGGATTGGGATGCCGTCGATAGTCCCGAACTCACTGACGAGGAGCTTGCATCGGCCCGGCCGGCGGCAGAGGTCCTGCCGAAGGCGTTTTTCGACCATGTCGACGAAGTGCGCAGAGGCAGAGGCCGGCCGGCGCTCGAACAGACGAAGCAGACCATCACCATCCGGCTCGATCCGGATGTGATCGAACATTACAGGTCAAGCGGAAGAGGATGGCAGAGCAGAATCAACGATGATCTGAGGAAGCTGTCCGGACTTGGGAAATGACCGGTTGTTATTGATACATTCGATCGGAGGGCGCCCGCCGACTTGGTCGACATTTCCTCTTGATTCAAATTTCGCAGCTTGGATTTACGGTAGTCTTAACTGATTTGCCGGGGGGTGATCAACGGCTAATCGTGGGTTGCGGATCAATTTGTGCGCCCCGGCGAGTCTGCCGGAAACGCATCCCCAATCTCCGTCATCCCAGGCCTTGAGCCTGGGATCCATGCCCGCTGCCGATGGAGGTCGGCGTGGATCCTCGGGTCAAGCCCGAGGAGGGCGGAGCAAGGGGTGAGCCTTGTGGCAAACCCGAGATGGTGACTCAGTGACGCTGGCCGCTGTTATCGACTCAATAAGATTGGCCGGCATCGATTTAGTTGCCACCACCTTTGGATTCAAATTTCGCAGCTTGGATTTACGGTAGTCCTAACTGATTTGCCGGGGGGTGATCAACGGCTAATCGTGAGTCTCACGTCAGTTCGAAATCGAGCCTGCCCGACCAAGTGGGCGCCAGAATGCCATCCGCTCTTCGGCAAGTTTGGCAAGCCGCGCTCCCCACCCTCCGTCATCCTCGGCCTTGAGCCGAGGATCCATGCCCGCTGCTGGTGGAGGCCAAGGTAGATCCTCGGGTCAAGCCCGAGGAGGACGGAGCAAGGGGTAAGCTCCGTGGCAAATCCATGGTGGTGGCTCAGTGACACTGGTCGCTATTATCGACGCAAGCATGACATCGGGCGGCGCCGACTTGGTCGACCTCACCTCT